>JBBSOB010000121.1:0-13623 GCA_038260205.1 Phormidesmidales cyanobacterium | reverse complement strand
CCAGCTGTAGGCATAGGGCGTCATGCCTGCTGCTTTTAGCTCCTCTACCTTTTGCAGACGGGCGGCCCGAATTCCTTCTATACCAGAGTCGCTACTGTCGTTTGGGGCGGGCGTTGGGGCCTGTTCTGAGGCCATTGTCTAAAAAGCGTAAGAGGACATTGCAGCACTATGCACAAGTCCTAATTGTATCGGCAGCCGGACGGTTTGTATCGCTGCCCCGAACCAATGTATCAAATCGCCTATGATTTAAGCAGACATAGCTTTGCCGTTTAATGTTGGCGTCTATGACGTATTCCAGGGGAATGGGCTAGCGCCTTGCTTTGACTATGCTGTGACGAAGAAAGTAGGCTCGCAATCTTGCCCAGATAACGACGTGTACGCTGTCTACACGGCTGTCGGCTGCTTTCGATGAGCCATAAGCGCGTCGATATCATAGAGACATTGCATTTTACGGATTTGCGAGTGCTTGCTGAAGGTCGGCAATGACTCCAATGGCGTCTTTGACTTCGACCTTGTAGATGCTGACGACACGAGAGTGGCTGAGTGGGTTCATGATGAGCGATCGCTCAGCAGGCAAACTGGTTGGCAAGTCCTTTTAAGGTCATGTTTTGGGCGATCGCATCGTGCGGAATCAATACATAAGCCCAAGGCTTCCCACCGTACTTTTGGGCATGGTCTGAAGCATACTGGCACCACTGCACAGCCGCTGTTTTCTTCGCGAGTACGTCATCATCGGTCATCTGAGTTTTCATTTTGGGCTCTAGCAGGTAGATGGTTTCTGCCGTTTCAGCAGCAAAATCTGGCTGATATTGGGCCTGACCGTGGCGAGCACGATAGTAAATTTTGAATTCGCCTTTGGCAGGGCGGAACCACTTGAGGGTGTCGCGTTCTAAGATGACAGAGAGCAGGCGTTCGCTTTCGGAGTCAAACTTTTGATGGTCGTATAGGCATTGGGAAAAGCCAATGAATACGTACTTTGCCATGTTGCTTTTGTCTGCCGGAGAGTGGCGATAGTCCAGGACGATATTTTGGCCTGTGACAGTAGCACCGCCCTCTTTAAGCGCTGCCGTGAAACCACTGTGAACGACGGCTTCGTAGCTTTTAGCTTTTTCCCAAAAGTGGGGCTGCATTTGAGCATGAATAAAGCTAGCAATCTGCGGCTGGTGAAATCGCAGCACCTTACGAGTGTCTTCTTCAGAAAGCGTCGTCTTGAAGTGTTCAACGACTTGCTGGGCGAGGTCATACAAAAAATCTGCGTGATCGTAATAGGAGATATCGTCAAAATCTATTAGTCCACTGACGATGTAATCTTCCAAACGTTTTTCGTGAAGGTTGCCTTCGCCCATTCCCAAAGCTTCACCGACGCCGGTAGATAGGCTTTGCAGCCAGAGTTTTTCTTCGGGTGGCTGGTAGTTTAGGCTAGCCAAATCGAGTGTGAAAGGGTGAAAGCCTGTTTCAACTGGCTCAACGGGAACAACGATAATTTTAGGGATATCGATGGTTTGCTGCGTCACAATTTCGGTTGCTTTGGCGACGATAGCTGCGATGTCAGGTGGTGACGTGACGCCTTCTAGCGCTAGCTGGGTGGGCTTGTAAAGTTCTTCTACTTTTTCTTTAACCAGGCTTTGAATTTCAACAGACTGCAAAGCAGCGGTATTAGGCACTAGCTCTGGCTGACGCTCTAGCCCTTGAATGACTTTGTGTGTGAGCTGGGCGATCGCTTGTTCTTCAGGTGTTGTGAAAATAGGTTCAACTTGAGGGATCGCTGAGCTTTCGAGGGAGGATTCAGCGGTGGTTTGAGGGGGCTGCGGGTAGCCCAGCAGATGGTTGAGCTTGGGCACGACGGGAATAATGGTTTTGACCGCTAGGATTTCATCGGTGAGGATGAGCGTTTGCAGCTTAATGACAGAGTCGGCACGGTTGGCTTCTTCAATAATTTCTTGAAACTTGTCGTGAGCAATGATGTTGAGCCTATCGACGACGGGGACGCCCGTTCGTTTGCCGTAGGGCAATCGCAGCCCCCGACCAATCGACTGCTCAATCAGAATTCTGGCGTTGGCAGCTCGCAGGGGAATGATGGTGTACAGGTTGGTGACATCCCAGCCTTCTTTAAGCATGTTGACGTGGATCACTATTTCGGTAGGTTCTTCGGTGCTTTCTACTTTGAGCAGCCGTTCTACCATCTGTTCTTCTTTTTGCTTGGTACTAGAGTCTACCTGGATCGCTTTGCCGATGTAGCGACCGCTGAAGAATGCCTGAGATTCGATCAGGGCTAAGAGTTCGGTGGCGTGGGTGGTGTCGCGGGCGATCGCTAGCACAAATGGCTTAACTAAGGCGCTGTCGGTTTCTAGCGCGTAGGTATACAGTTCTGCTTTGATGCTCTCATGGAGGCGAATGCCGTCTTCTAGCTTCAGCCGTTCGATGTCTTCGCGGCTCATATCTGCGGGGTTAAAGTCTTGGCGGGTGACAACGGTTGGGTCTTTGACGAAGCCGTCTGTAATGGCTCTGCCTAGCGGATAGTCGTAAATGACGTTTTTAAATCTGTCATTTTCGCCCTTTCGTTTGGTTTCCACAATTGGCGTGGCGGTCAGTTCTAAGCCGAGTATGGGCTTGAGTTCATTGATCGCTCGAACGCCTGCCGAGGCGCGGTACCGATGAGACTCATCCATTAAAATAACGAGGTCGTCTAGTCCGGCTAGGTAGTCGAAGTAGCTTTGGCCGATGTATTCGGAGAGGCGCTTAATCTTTGGGCTTTTGCCGCCGCGCACTTCGGCGTTGATTTTGGAGATATTAAAAATATTGATTTTGCAGCGGATAAAGTCTGTGATGGTGGCTGCTTTTTCGTAGTTGTCGCCAGTGATAATTTCGGGGGAGTCGGTGGCAAATTCGGCAATGCCTTTGAAAACGTATTTGGGGGTGCCGGGGGTAAAGTCAGCAATCAGCTTTTCGTAGATGGTGAGGTTGGGCGCGAGGACGAAGAAGTTGCGAATGCCGTGGGCAAGGTGCAGGTAGGTGATGAAGGCTCCCATCAGGCGGGTTTTGCCGACGCCGGTCGCAAGGGCAAAGCAAAGGGAGGGAAAGTCGCGCTCGAAGTCGGTGACGGTGGGGTATTCGCTGTGGATAATTTCTAGCGCCGCCTGCAAATCGGCATTTTGGCTGACGGCCTGACGAGGGGGCATGAGTTCGCAGACGCGGTGCAATCTTTCTAGGGACTCTCTTTGAGGAGAGCGTAGGCTAAGGCGATTAGAAATAGCGTTGACGTGGCGACTCATAGACGGTTTCCTTAAACTGATGATGGCGGTATCTCAAAGTTTGTAAATAGCTGTACGTCGAATGGGCTCTGTAGTTGGTCAGCGTGTTGTAAAGGCGTTTGTCTAATGTGAGTAAGGGGGCTTGGATTTGATGTGATAGGGCTACGTAGCAGCCATCGTAGGCGCTGATGCCATATTGAAGCCCGATTTGAACGGCTTGTGCTGTCAGGGACTTTGTAGAAGTAATTTGAAGGGGTAGGGCGCTGATGCTTTTGATTCCGACTGCGACTTGGTCAGCAGTGTAGAGGTTAGCGCGGACGTATTTGCAGAATACGTTTGCACATTCGACGTAAATTAAATCGGGCGCAAAAAACTGAGTAGCGGGATTGATTAAAAGCTCAAAGAGCTGGTTGGCTTTTTCTGTCAGCGGATCGTCAATAAAAGGCTTGATTACAATGTTGGTGTCGATGACGCATTTGAAAGCTAAAGTCATCGGGCTCTGTCTTCTCTGATAAGCTGCGTGCTATCTGCAAGCCCATAATCGGCTGGGTTTTTTCGGGGGAAGTTTTGAATACTGTCCAAGGTTTCTCTAATTTGTCTTAGTTGCGCTGCTTGGGCATCGCCAGAATTACCGTCCAGCCTAGTGATGGTAGATTCAGCGTTGATTACGGCAAGCTCTCTTTGAATATCTGGATCAGCGGCCATTTCAGCTAAATCAGAAATTTGAACTTGATGTTCAGATGGACGACTGAGCTGAGTTGCCTGCATCAGCAGTTGAATAGCTGCGTCGTTGAGACTGACGCTTGCGTTGGTGGCCAGGGTCTGGATGGACTGATACAGTTCGTCAGGTAAGTTGTCGATTCGGAGTGTCGCCATTGTGTCAACGAGGTGTGAGTCAGGTGCAGATATGGCCTAATCAGAGTGAGGTTTATAATCCTAATGCTAGCTGATTGAAGCTGGCTGAGGGTTTGATTTCTCTGGGTTAGGAGGCTTTTGCTTCTATTCGTTTCTGCTTGAGGAATTCGGCAAAGTTTCTGACTTCTTCCAGTGTGTTTTCGGGTAATTCATCGACCAGTGCTAGGAGCTGAGCGCGTACGCCAACGGCTTCTCTAGCAGGTGTGACTAAACGAATTTGTTGAGGCATGACTGTTTCTACGCCGATGGTTTCCATAAAGGAGTCGGCTGCTTCGGGGGTGCTTTCGGTAAAGTCGCCATCTTCAGTATCGGTGACCCATCCGCCAAATAGCTCGACCATGTAGGCTTCGCCGTTGTTAAAGACTTCGACGATTGAACCAACGCAGCCTTCTGAGGCGGTGCCACCGTCCTCTAGCGGAATCTCTTCCTTGAGCTTGACAGAGTCAAACAGTTGAAATTGGCTCATAGGTACCTCTTACGTCTGCTTACGTCTTTGGGGGGACTGCGGTTACAAATCGGGCAATGGTTTCTCCCGCTAGCACAATCCAAATCGTTTTGATGCGCTTAGTTTTACCAGATGGCCCCTCGATAGAAATAATAGCTTGGTAGCGTTGGCCTTGGGCGTTAGGCTCAGTCACTTCGAGCTGATTGGGCGTGGCATGGGCCAAGATTGCTTCGCAAACGGCTTTCAGTCAGTCGAGCGATCGCCTAAATCTGAAGGAATTAGGGGCCGAATATAGGCCGAGAGCTGAGGTAGGTTTTGTTTGACGACGATCCACACTTCATCTAAATCAACTTCGTCATAGTCGTGAGAGAGTACGTCTCGCATTCCGGCAATTTGCTTCCAAGGAATCGTAGGATGCTGGCTTCTGAATTCTTTTGAGAGGCGTTTGGTAGCTTCTCCGATGATAGTGATGCGGCGGAGAATGGCGTCTTGCTTCTCGATGTTTTCTGATAGATGGTATCTATCAACGCCTTCGATGTATTGATCGATGAGATAAATAGCCTCAAAGATGTCTACCAAAGCAGCTAGGTCACGCGACATAGATGACCTCGAATGAGCTGAGAATGTTTTGGCGGCGGATCCAGTTACGGCTGTTTTTGATTGCTTTTTTGCTCACCAAATCGACTTTTCGACTGACCAGATTTTCCAGCTCTTCTTTCATGGCGACTTTTTCGAGCAGGCCGCGTTGAGCGTTCGGCTGATAAGTCACCAGAATATCGATATCGCTACCTGAATGAAAGTCGTCGCGGAGGATGGAGCCAAAGAGGGCGAGTTCGGCGACTTGATGGCGATCGCAAAACCCCACAAGCTGTTCTGAGGTGAGTCCCAAACGTTTGTAGAGCATTGCTCCTAAAGGCGCGGTAGTCATAGCTGCTATCTCGGACTGGTTTTGGGTGGGATTTTTGGCTCGTTTTTGGGGGCAATCACCGACAGTTTCGCTAGCAGGCGTCATCGCTAGGTGGAAGCTGAACTTCGAGCCGGTTGCCGAGTGGAACATTGGTTGTGATGTGCAAAGCAGATTGCATCAGAGCATCTCCATGTATCTATATGTTTAATCCTAGCTGGTTAGCGCTAGCGTCGGCCTGTCGCTCAGATCTTTCAGCAGCGGGTGGTTCGGGTTCGGGTGGGGCTTGGGGGAGGTTTTCGACTTTGAGGCTGTAGTCGTCGTGGCCCCATTCGCAGCGGTAGAGGATTTGCTTGGGGATTTTTTTGACGGTGAGGTTGGTGAAGGCTTCGGCGTCGCCGCGAAAGGCCATGCACAGGACGAGGAGGGTGCGCGCTGTGCCGACATCTTCGCTGAGCTGGGCGAGCTGGGCGGGGCTGAGGGTTTGGGTGGTGACGTAGATGAAGTCGTGTTCGGTGGAGTGGCCTTGCTGCCAGTAGAGGGTTTCGGAAGGGGCGTAGGTGAAGCCTTCGAGTTTGCAGAGGGCTTCGGTGAGCATTTCGGGGTTGTAGGCTTGGTTGATTACCCAGCGATCCCATTTGTCTTTTGTGAGGAGGGAGGGGGCGAGGTGGTAGTAGCGGAAGCCGCCGCCGCCTTGCCAGTTGGCGGCGCTGGTGATGCCGCCGGGGTCGTTGGCGTCGATGACTTTTTGTAGGCGGGGGATGATGTGGGTGTGGCAGTGGTCGCCGAGTTCGATCATGATCCAGCGGCGGTTCATTTTGTGGGCGACTGCGCCAGTGGTGCCGGAGCCTGCGAAAGAGTCGAGGATGAGATCGCCATGATCTGTTGCAATCTGGATGATTCTACTAATTAGCCGCTCAGGTTTTGGTGTTGGAAATCCATCACGTTTTCCAAATAGTGCATGACTCTCTTTTTTCGATTCGCCTGTATGTCCAACTTCTTCATGGGGCCACCATGTCCAAGGAATCAAGCCTTTAACTTCCGAGAGGTAACGTTTGACACGAGGAACACCATTACCGTCTTTCCCAAACCAAAACCTTTCAGTTTCTGCTAGCCTCTTCTGTTCAGGCTCTAATGTCGCCCAATGACGTCCTTCAGGAGGAACATGAACGTTGCCATTAGGCGCAACTATCTCATACATCTGATTAGGACGGTAGCCTTCACCCGTAAATGATATAGACTGCCAAGGCCCACCCGGATCATCATCAGGGTTTTTATATGGTTTTTGAGCTTTTTCGTCTAGCTCAATAAGATGACGACTCTGTTTGAACAGTTCTGGATTCTTTGCGTAAGTCAATACATATTCGTGTACATCACCAATGGCAGAGTTGTTATCGCGAGAGTAGCGTTTCTGCCAAACATTACAAGCGATAAATTGCGAGCGTCCGCAGATCTCATCAAGAGCGACTTTAAGATATGCCATCTCACGGTCATCAATTGAAATCCAAAGAGAACCGTCTTGGCTTAGCAGTCGCCAGATAAGCTGAATCCGTTCACAAATTAAAGTCAGCCAAACAGAATGTTCTACACCGTCGTCGTAGTGCTCAAAAGCTGAACCCGTATTGTAGGGCGGATCAATATAGATACATTTCACCTTCCCCGCAAACTCCGCCTCCAACGCCTTCAGCGCCAGCAAATTATCGCCAAAAATCAGCCGATTATCAAAGCGGTCATTCTCCGTCACCACATGCGCCGCATGGTAAGACTTCGCCGGGTCTTCCAGCAGAATTCGCGGCTCTAGCTTAGGCCGATTCTCTTTGCCTATCCAAGTCAGCTCTAGCTTTTGCTTCTTTCCCACGGTCACCTTGCTCATTCGCCCACTGCACTTTATCAGTTGCGGGCGGCGATGGCGAAGCCCTTCCGTTCGCGCAGCGTCTCCGCAAGAGTTAGGAAAATCGCCTATTCCCCACCGCAAGCCCAAATGAATTATAAATTGAGCTGCCAGTCAGTGTCGTCCTTGCCGATTGAATCGCAGATCTCCATCAAAACAGGCCAGCTATTGGGTATTTCGCCCTTCTCCAGGAGTTTGGCAAATACTACGTAAGGATCTCGTTTACTGCCCGCTGCTCTAAGCTGCTTTGGCCCGTTGATCCACACATAGGCAATTACCTTACTCTGCCGGTCATAGCGGAAAAATAGCCGATGGCGACTGGCGGGCTTGGCTCTAAACCAGTGTCTGTATGGCTTGCCCAACGTGTTTCCCTGGCGGTATCGACTATCCGATGGATCGTTGGGTATCTCTACCAGGCAACAGCGAGCAATCGCTTTATACAGCGAGACAATATTATTGCGCTCCCAGCTATCAGGGTTACGCTCCTTGATCTTTCTGACGGCGATCGCCAGCTTTCGCATATATTCTCTGAAAGCCGGGTGCGTATAAAGATTCCAGCCGTTGACGACAACTGGCCTTGGCCTCACGCGCCTGCCTCCTCAGCGTCTATCTCAGCAAACAGTTCGGACAGCTCAGCCGCGTCATCTTCAGTAAAATCAAAGCTGCTAGGATCGAAATCAACTAGGTTTTGCCAACTGCCCGCAATGGCGATCGCAACCGCCATAAAATCAGATTCCATCGGCTCAAGTCGCGCAGGGCTTTGCTCAATATCCTGCTCCAGCAAAGCTAGGAAAGGTCGCAAAGCAGGATCGGCCTCATCGCTGGCAATAACCTCAGCTTCAGGCTTTAGTCTGATCACTACCTGGCCCGCTTCATCAATTTCGTACTCTATTTTGCCGCCGCCTTCTAAACCCAGGTACTTGCGAATACTGCTGGGGATTGCCGTTTGACCGCGATCGCTCAAAGTAGATTCTGCGGTGTATCGATTAACCATTTCAGAGAAAGCGTTATGAATTTTAGTAAGTTTAGCAAGACCACAAGTCAAATACAAGTCAAATACAAGCTACTTACAAGTCATCTCCCTTCACGACCGCACTGTCTTTGAAGCCGAAGCCGTACAGCATAGACCTTGCTACGTAAACACGCTTTTGATGATGTAGCATTCTACAAAAGCCCATACGGATAACATAGAGATGCCTATCCCGATACAGAGAATCGTTTTGTCTGCTAAGGATGCCGAGATTCTTCTTGAAGCATTAGAGAACCCGCCTGAACCCTCAGAAAAGCTCAAGGCAGCCGCAGCAAGGTATAAAAATAAACTCGCTGCCTCCAAGCCTACGAAAGAACAGACTTAGCTATCTAGGTCTTCTTAACGGATGCAAACGACGGGTTTCGCCAGAAGTCGCCCAATAGCTACCAGATTTGCTACTTCTCGGCCAGCCATTATCAGGATCAATCAAATCCTTTTATAGCCTCTATCCGCTCCTTTTATAGCCTCTATCCGCTCCTTTTATAGCCTCTATCCGCTCAAAAAGGAAAGTTGATTCAGCTCACTTTACAGCTGATACAAAAAGCACAATACATGCCTAAATCCCAGTCAGTAAATCTTTGCTAGGCTAAACAAACGGGCGAAGGGAGGAAAACCGCTATGGCAACTGATGGCGATCGCACCACTCAAGGAAACGACGCCACTTCGCTCGACAAGTGGCTGTTTTTCCTGAAACATGCGTCCCAACTAGAAGATCCACCCCACATTTTACCCAGAAGCACTTTTCAGCAACTGCTTGAAGGTGCTGATATTGCTAGCCTTTCAGTTGAAGAGCAAAACGCTTATGAAGAAAGCCTGAAGTATTACCGAGATCTTATCAACATCACTGATACAGCCAGGATGGAGGGCCGTAAAGCAGCGGTCGTCATTAATACCATTACTCGGCAGCTAGAAAAGCGCTTTGATGGGCTTTCGGAGGATCGGGCGATCGCCATCAAAACCCTCCCGTCAGACAATTTAGCAGCCCTCAGCGAAGCACTACCCGGCTTCACGAGTCTAGAGGATCTAGATACCTAGCTCGATCAGCACGCCAGATAGGCTCAATTCGGCTCAATTTACGCAGTTTCACCGGTACCTAGAGCATCACGGTTGGAATTTCAGCCATTACACCACCTTCCACCGAATCGTAAACAGCCGCTCCAGCTCGCTCTTTTGCTCTAGCTGCTTTTCCATATCGTCAATAATATTGTCCCTGCGGGCATCTACATCGTCCTGCGCTTCAAATAATGACCTTCGCTTTTGAGTGCGCGATCGCTCCAACTCCCTCACCCGCTTTTGCCCCGCCAGCTTCGCCTGCAAATCCAGTGCCCCAGTCGCTGCCCGCTTCGCCTCCCGAATTTGCCGGTCAAAATCTTTAATATCGCGCTCCAGCACCACCTTCAAGTCATCTGCCCAGGCGTACAGCTTCTCCACCTCCGCCTCAAAAAACGCCGCATTGCGCGTCAAAATATCCTGATTCGTAATGCTCCGCTGCTGCTGCGTCAGTTCTTGCAAAATCGCCATCGTTTCCGCCCCAACTTCTACTGGCTGCTGCGTCACCCTCCCTGGTAGCGACATCAGCTTCGTAGCCATGTCCATATCTAGCGCCTCACCCGCATCTGTCCGCACCGCAAATAGCAAATGATCCTCTTCCTGCGCCAGCGCCTTTACCGTCAGCTTTGACAAAGCCAACACACCCGACTGGCCAATCAATTGCTCCAAAATAGTGATTTTTCCAACGTGCGCTCCGTAGTCAAACGCAATCTCGGCAGGTTCAAGCTTTTGTTCCTTTGCCTGCTCAATCACTGCCTTCGCTAGTGGATGCTCCAAACGGTAAGCATGTGCTTCAGCCGACTTGCGAGGCAGCTCATACAGCCCAGAAGGAATAGCCTCCGCCTCAATCCGCTCTCCCAAAAAAGAAGCTGTCTCTTCTTTCAGACGAAATCCACCCGACTCAAAAAACTCCGCTTTGCCTGTCAGCTCATGCTGCGTCAGCCGCATCAACTGCTGCTCAAAATGGCTACGCGCATCTTCAGAAGCCTTTGCCTGTGTGTTCAGCGTCGCCCGCACCTCATCGTCAAAATTCTCCAGCACCTTTTGCCGCGTCTCGCTCATCGTCTCGTCAATTTCTACACTCAGCTCCTGCTGAAGCTCATTAAAAGCATCCTCAATCTCTTCCGGCTTCCGGCAGCTCTGATATATCTGCGTAATTCGCTTCTCAAAGTCCACCCCTGAGCCAATCGCCCCAAGTACCTCGTCGCTAGAGCCAAACACACCCTCAAACAGCTTGAATTTCTGCGAAAGCAGGTCGAAAACTCGCTTATCCGCCGCATTCTTTTTATTTAAAAAGTTCACCACCACTACATCGTGCTTTTGCCCGTAGCGATGACATCTGCCAATCCGCTGCTCAATTCGCTGTGGATTCCAGGGCAAGTCGTAGTTCACAATCAGCGAGCAAAACTGAAGGTTGATTCCTTCAGCGCCCGCTTCCGTCGCGATCATCACCTTGCCGTCATTGCGAAAATAGTCCACCAAAGCCGCTCGCATATCGGCAGTACGCGAGCCTGTCACTAAGTCCGTTCCTCGATGTTTAGCGATCCAGTCCTGATAAATTTGCTTGGACTTCTCATCATTGTTAGAGCCGTTGAACAGTAAAATATCATCGGCCCAAGGTGTCTCGGCCAGCAGCCTTAGCAAATAGTCCTGAGTACGACGAAACTCAGTGAAAATGATTGCCTTCTGAGCCCCGCCCACATCCATCGTTTTCTTAAAGGCGATATCAAGTACCTTTAGCAGCGCTCGCCCCTTTCCATTTTCTTCAATCGACTCAGCAATCTCTGCAAACTCCTTTAGCTCAGCAATCTCTGCTGCTATCGCAGCTCTTTGAGCCTCAGAAATTACGGCCTGTCCAGACTCTTCCGCTGAGTCTTCATTCCATTCCTCTTCTAGTTGATTCAGCCCTTCATAGTCATTTTCTAATGCCATCGTGAGCTGCTCGGGGTCAACCGAGGCGTCGTTCAGCTCATTCTGTAGGCGAGTAGCGATTGTCGTTAGAGCACCGGCTATGGCAAATGTAGAAGACGCCATCAGCTTTCGTAGCATGAGGGTCATGAGCGATCGCTGACCTGACGGCAATGCTTTCAAATTGTCCCGCTGCAAATAATCCGAAACCAGCTCATACAAAACCTCTTCAGAATCGTCTGGATCAAACTTTTCCAGCAGCGGCAGCCGCGCCGTAAAAGACACATAGGCATCCACCTGACGGCGCAGCGTGCGGTGGCAAATAGGCTTCAGCCGACTCTTCAGCGTTTCAAACACGTCGCTTGAACCTTGCCGACCCGTAAACTGCTCTTTGAAGCTCTTCACATCCCCAAACGTCAGCTCATCGATAAAGCTCACCAAGCCATACAGCTCCAGCAGCGAATTTTGCAGTGGCGTCGCCGTTAGCAGCAGCTTATTCCGCTTCTGGAAAATCTCTCTCAGCTTCTTAGCAATTACATTAGAAGACTTATACACATTGCGAAGCCGGTGAGCCTCATCAATCACCACCAGATCCCACTGTGTGCTCTCTACCTCTTCTGCCTTATTGCGAGCAAACTGATAGGAGCAAAAAACAATATGCTCCGTATCGTCGAAAGGATTGTACGAGCCGTCCTTTTTTGCCTTGTTATAAGACTTTGTTTCTAGAATTTTCCCAGGCAAAAAGAACTTATCTTTCAGTTCCAGCAGCCACTGCTTGCGCAAACTAGCAGGCGTAACCACCAAAATCCGCCTTTTTCTTTCTGCCCACTTCTGTGCAATTACAAGTCCTGCCTCAATCGTCTTTCCCAGACCCACCTCATCGGCCAGCAAAGCACCCTTCGACAGCGGCGAACGAAACGCAAACAGCGCCGCCTCCACCTGATGCGGATTGAGATCAACCCGCGCCCCAGCAAACGTACTCACCAGCTTCTCCAACTTATCCGAAGAGCACCGCTTAGTCAGCTCATGAGCAAAATATTGAGCGTGATAATCAGTTAGCTGCATAGGTCGCTAGTCAAAGGCCAATCATGATATGGCTTATCTTACCGCTCCTGACTTCCAGTGAAGCAGAGATGGCTCCCAACCCGCTGCTAATCCAAGTTTTGCTCGCAGAACCCAAAGAAGGCTCTCAAGATCCCTAGTAGCGTAGGCATCCCGCCAGTGCTGTATAAAGGCGACTCACTTACCTTGCCGTTGGTCGTCAGACGGTAAAATTGCCAGCCATCACCATTAGTCACGATGCCATAAATATCAATCACCTTGTCTAGCTGCTGATTTATCCACTGACAAGCCCGCATTTCTACCAAACACTGAGCTGCTCCCTGCTCGAAGTCATCCTTTTTCGCTTCAATAACGCATACAAAAGGCGCTTCCAAATAACCTCTCCGCTCAGCGATGAGATAGTCCGCATTTCCACAGACATCCTCACCCTCTAAATAAGCGCCTTTCCACACCTTCAGCCGCTGAAATCCTTCCAATCCTTCTTCGCAGATGGCGTCAATCAGCAGCGTCTTTGAAACCTCAAAGCTTCTTAAGTCAAACCGCTGGAGTCTCTCCAACCTTTGCCGAAAAAAATCGCTGATAGGAACTGGCTCTGCCGCAAATGTCCAAAGCTCCAGCTCTTCGATACCCACATACTTAAAAGCCTCTTTGAGAGTAAAGCTAGAGAAGCTTTTCTTCCGTTCTTTCGTAGCTTGTACCATAGCTTTCAACCCAAAGAATCAAGACTATAAGCCAATTTTAGGGCACATGTCTGCCAGCGGGCAGCTTGTGCATTTTCGATAAGTTTCTCTGAAGGCAATCGTGACGTGGCCTTCAAGGGTGGGCTTGGCTGGGTTCTGATAGGACGCCGTTTAAGAAGATGTCGGCGAGGGTTTCGGCCATTTCTTGCATGTCTTGGGGTGAGGTGGGTTCGTCGCCCAGGGTGGTGTTGCTAAAGCCAGCAACGGTGAACATGCCTAAGAAAATCAGCGCGGCGACGCGAGGGTTCATTTTGCGGTAGGTGCCTCTGTCCATGCCGGTTTGGAAGAAGGCTTCGGCCACGTCGGTCATTTTGTCGATGACTTCGGCTTGAACGCGATCGCGCAACTCCGGATGAAACTGCGCCTCCATAAAGCACACCCGCATCATGTCAGCATTGGCATTGAGGCTGAGCATTCGTTTGCGCAT
>JBBSOB010000120.1:0-13737 GCA_038260205.1 Phormidesmidales cyanobacterium | reverse complement strand
GCTATTTGACGCTTGTCCTCACCTTTACGGCAACCTGCATTACGGGATACAGCATTCTGGCGCTAAAGCTGAAAAACCCGACGCTGGTCGATGCGGTGGCGATTATTCCCTATACGCCGCTGGTGCTGATGAGCAATGGATTTAGCCCGACTGAGAACTTTCCGGTGTGGCTACAGCCGGTGATACGCTATCAGCCGGTAAGCGTAACTTGTGATGCGCTGCGGGCGTTGGTTTCTGGCAGTGAGGGCAGTCTCGTTTTGTTTGGTGCAAGCTTCCTTTGGCTAGGCGGGCTGCTGATTGTTTTGGGTGCATGGTCGGTGAGATTGTATCGGCGGTTAGGAAGTGAGTGATGAGGGAGATAGAAAATGAGTGAAATGGAATTAGATCAGCGGACGATCGCGCAAATGGTAGCGGCGCGAAAAGAAGGCGGATTGGGGCGATCGCTTCACGATATGGCCATTGTCGCCTGGCGCAATATTCTGCTCGACCTAAAAAATCCAGCCGAAGTGCTAGTCGCGACCGCCTTTTCAATTTCTTTGCTGTGCGTGTTTACGGCTAGCTTTGCGCGAGTGGTCAATCCTGGCGGCGGCTTTGCCGAGTACGCGCAGTTTTTGCTGCCGTTTACCGTGGTGCAAGGTTTGCTATTCAACACGGTTAATATTGGCATCGCCTTTTATAACGACTTAGATGGCGGGATGGATCAGCGGCTGCGGGCCATGCCGATTGCCCGGCTCTCGGCGGTGGGCGGACGTCTGATCTCAGCGGGGGCGCGATTGTTGTTTCAAATTTTAGGCGCGGTATTCGCAGGGTATCTGTTAGGCTTTCGTTTCTCAGGCGGGCTGTTGGGTGCGATTGGCTTTTGCTTGCTGCCCGTTGTCTTTACGCTTTCGATTGCTTTAATTTCGCTTTATGTGGCGACCGGGGCAAAGTCTTCTGAAACCATTTCGGCAGTGATGAACCCCTGGATTTTGCCCCTAACTTTTTTGAGCGTTGGCTATGTGCCCCAAGAAGGCTTCCCAGACTGGGCGCAAGGATTTGTAATTCGCAACCCGGTGTCGATTGCGGCTGAGGCCATGCGACGTTTGGCTAATAGCGAATCTGCGACAAGTGATGTCACGATAACCCTAGCCTGGAGTCTGTTGTTTGCCGTAGTCTTCGGCTGGCTGACCTTACGAGCCTATCAAAGACGCTAACTGTTTAAGTGCTACGGGAATCGCTAGAAGAAGCGCTATGAGTGCCGAATGTTCTCATACACAGCTTCGTAGTAGTCGCCGGGTTTGCGCCAGGAGTAGTCGCAGCGCATTCCCTGCTTGGCAAGCTTTTCGAATAGCTGTGGTTCTTGGTTGTAGAGATCGAGCGATCGCCCCAATGCAGAATCTAGCGCCACGTTATCATTCTCATAAAACACAAACCCATTGCGCGTTTCTAGGCTATGCTCGCGATCATAATCCCAGTCGAACACGGTGTTCACTAAGCCGCCCACGCCTCTAACAACGGGCACGGTGCCATATTTAAGGCTGATAATTTGCGTCAGACCGCAAGGCTCGTAGTTGCTAGGCACAATCATGATGTCGGCAGCGGCATAAATCAGATGGGCGAGTTCTTCGTCAAACCCCAGCTCTAGATGGCAGTCGGGATTGTTGTTAAGAAACTCTTTTTCATGCCGGAACAGATCGTTGATGCCCGCCTCGGAGGCGGAGCCAAGAAGAACAAACTGAGCATTGTGCTCTAAGCAATAGTAAATGGCGTGATGCACCTGATGGACGCCTTTTTGCTGATCTAGGCGGCCAATAAAGGCGACGATGGGTTTGTTGTTGGCTAGCAAGAGGCGATCGCGCAATGCCTTTTTGTTCAGCGCCTTATTTTCAAAGTCTTCAATGCCATAATTTACGGGAATATGCGTATCGACTTCCGGGCTCCAAATGTCGCTGTTGATGCCGTTGAGAATGCCGCCAAATTTATCTTGGTGTTTGGCGAGCGTCGGCTGCAAACCACAGCCGACATCGGTAAAGCGAGCTTCCCAGGCGTGATGAGGAGACACCGTATTAACGTAGTTGGCATAGACGATACCGCCCTTCATAAAATTGATGGCGAACGGATTGCCGTTATCTTGCAGACGATCCAAATTGAAGTAGTATTCTGGCCGATTGAGTCCTGTGCCAATTAGCGCGGCCTCACCCCAAGATCCTTGGTGCTTGAAGTTATGAATGGTGTAGCATACTCTTTGATTAGCCATGCCGTGGTGCGCGTACATTTCAAACAGCATGACCGGAATTAGCCCTGTTTGCCAGTCGTGGCAGTGAATAACGTCTGGGCGTTTGCCACTTTGAAACAAAAACTCCAGGGCAGCTTTACTAAAAAATGCAAAGCGCATTTGGTCGTCATTGTCGCCGTAGACCTTGCCTCGGCTGAAGTAGCGATCGTTAGAATGGTCGTCGATAAAAAAGCAGAGCTGGCCATGCACCCAGCCGCATTCTACCGAGCAGTGAATTTCGCCGCCGAACCAGGGCACATATAAATCTTTGTAAGCCTCGTGCAGACCCCAAATATGGTCGTAGCGCATACAGTCGTACTTGGGCAGAATCACTTCGACGCAGTGCTCGCGCGAGTCCATTTCGCGGCTGAGGCCATAAACAACATCGCCGAGTCCGCCTGCTTTAATGACGGGGGCGCATTCAGAAGCCATTTGTACGATATACATGGGCGATCTTGAAGGACTTTTTAAAAGAACTTTTGCAGGGCTTTTGGCAATGAAAGTTTATTTAGCGCATTTATTCAAGCAGAATTAGGATGAATTTTTGACATGCTGGTTTCTATGGGTTTGTCAAGTATCTAACGACGCTAAAAAGTGGTTGGCTAGTGGCTTACTATTTGACCGGGCCTGTCAAAACGCGTTTGTTTAGATCGTTGTTTTGATAAGTGCTGTTTCGATAGACTCGACTAAGGCTAGACCTAACTCAAGGATTTTTCCTCATGATTGCCAGCGCACCTAGCAAATATCCTCAACTTGATGAGACTCGTTCAGGTCTTCCGAATATTTGCGGCTGGGAAGATACGATTACCGCGATCGCCAATCACGACGATCCTGTCTTTTTGCCCAATACCAATCTGCGCATTCAAGACATCACCTCTGGGTTTGCCTGCGCTTTGCACATGCATCAGCCCACCATTCCAGCGGGCCACCAAACTTCTGAGGGGGCCGAGCCTATCAGTAACTTGCAGCACATGTTCGAAAATCAGGGCGAGGGTGACAACCACAACGCCTCTGTCTTTGCCTGGTGCTACAAACGCATGGGCGAGTGGATTCCTGAGCTAGTGGCCAAAGGCGAGAATCCCCGGATAATGTTGGACTATTCGGGCAATTTGTTCTGGGCGTTTCGGCAGATGGGTCGCGAAGATATTATCAATGACCTGAAGCGGCTGGGTGAGCCACAGTATCAGCCCTACGTAGAGTGGATGGGGACGATGTGGAGCCATGCGGTAGTGCCTTCAACGCCAATTCCCGATATTAAGCTGCATATTCAAGCCTGGCAGCATCACTTTGCGGCGCTGTTTGGCTACGATGCGCTAAAGCGAGTGAAGGGATTTTCGCCGCCGGAGATGCATTTACCCAATCATCCCGACACGTTGTATGAGTACATTAAAGCTCTGAAAGACTGCGGCTATCGGTGGCTGCTGGTGCAGGAAGATTCGGTAGAGCAGCTAAATGGCGATCGCCTCACCCAAGACAACAAATACATCCCCAATAAATTAGTCGCCCGCAACTCTCAAGGCGAAACCATTAGCATAACGGCGCTGATCAAAACTCAAGGATCGGATACGAAGCTGGTGGCGCAAATGCAGCCCTATCACGAGGCCAAAGGTCGGGGTCGTCAGCAAATTGGCAATGTGAGCGTCCCTTGCTGCGTGTCTCAAATTGCCGATGGTGAGAATGGCGGCGTGATGATGAACGAGTACGGCCGCGATTTTGTGCCGTTTTGGTCGCAAATTAAGGACAATGGCCGAGGCACAGAAGGGACAGTGGGCCTAAATGGAACAGAGTACATTGAGCTAATTGAAGCGGCTGGGGTGAACCGGGACGATTACCCAACTTGTCAGGCGGTGGGGCAGCATAAGATTTGGCAGCGGGTGGAGCCAGAGAGGGCGACGCCGGAGAAAGTGGAGGGCGCGATCGCCGATCTCAAAGCCACCGACCATCAATTCCATATGGACGGCGCATCTTGGACAAATGACCTGAGCTGGGTAAATGGCTATGACAATGTGCTGGGGCCAATGAACGAACTCAGCGCTAAGTTTCACCAAAAATATGATCGGCTGGTGCAGGCTGATCCGAGCGTGACGCAGCGCGAAGACTATCAGGAAGCGCTATTGTATTTGCTGCTAGTAGAAACAAGCTGCTTCCGCTACTGGGGCCAGGGCCGCTGGACAGAGTACGCCCAAGAATTTTACCGTCGAGGTGAGGCGGTGCTAGCGCAAAAATAAAGCCGTCGACGGCAAAGGATTAGCTAGGTAGAGCAGGTGAAAACGATTCGTCGTAAAGGTTTCTCAACTGTCTGAATTATTCTTTACGGCGCTTAATATTTAGTTAATGTTTCTGGCTTAAGCTAAATCTGTTGGCGGCGATACTGGCTCAAAATGAGACGAATTTTGTTGTTTGACCGTCCCTGCGTTTGTCTATCGGCGATCGCAGACGACGGATCGTTTCCGACACCATTCTGAAAGTAAGCGCCCGACGGGTGATAAAAAGCGCTGTTTTTGACCCGCAACAGAGCAAGGCTCGCTGATATATCTATCAGTTGCCCCTTGCCAACGGAGCGATACAGGCTCACACTGAAACGTGAAGTAAGGATGGCTATTTTTAAGCTAGGTTGACGTTGTGAAAAGAGTTCTTTCAATTATTTTAGGTGGTGGAGCCGGAAGCCGACTGTACCCCCTGACTAAATATCGTGCCAAGCCAGCAGTTTCGCTCGCCGGAATGTATCGCCTCATCGACATTCCGGTTAGCAACTGCCTAAACTCGGACATTTTAAAAATCTATGTGCTAACCCAGTTCAACTCGGCTTCTCTAAACCGACATATTTCTAAGGCCTATAACTTTTCTACCTTTAGCGATGGCTTTGTAGAGGTATTGGCCGCTCAGCAGACGCCCGATAGCCCTAGCTGGTTTGAGGGCACTGCCGATGCCGTCCGCAAGTATATGTGGATGTTTGAAGAAGCCGATGTAGACGAATTTATCATTCTCTCAGGCGACCATCTTTACCGGATGGACTACGCTGACTACGTACGCAAGCACCGCGAATCGGGCGCAGACGTGACGCTTTCGGTGGTGCCTATTGGCTACAAAACGGCCTCTAGCTTTGGTTTGATGAAGGTTGACGATGACAATCGGATTATCGAATTTTCGGAGAAGCCCAAGGGCGACGCGCTGAAAATAATGGAAGTGGATACTCAGCGGCTAGGTCTGTCTGCTGAAGAGGCTAAAGAAAAGCCGTTTATCGCTTCGATGGGTATCTACGTCTTTAAAAAGCAGGTGCTCATCGATCTGCTCAATAAGTACCCTGATCAGACTGATTTTGGTCACCAGATCATTCCGTCTTCTGCCAAGGACTACGACGTTAAGGCGTATTTGTTTAACGGCTATTGGGAAGATATCGGGACAATTGAGGCGTTCTATGATGCGAATATTGCGCTAACTAAACAGCCTGATCCTGACTTTAGCTTCTTTAAGGAAGACGCGCCGATTTATACGCGATCGCGCTATCTCCCACCTAGCAAAATCTTGGACTGCCACATCACCGAGGCCATTATTAGCGATGGTTGCATCCTCAAAAATTGCCGCATCAATAAATCGGTGATTGGGTTGCGACAGCGCATTCACAACGGGTGCGAAATCGATCGTTCGCTGATTATTGGCTGCGACTACTACGAGCAGATGGATGAGAGCGGCCATTTTCCTAGCGGTGACAAAATCCCGATGGGAATTGGAGAAGGCTCTGTGATTAAACGCGCCATTATTGACAAAAATGCTCGTATTGGCAAAAATGTGAAAATTATCAACAAGGATAATGTGCAAGAAGCCGAGCGCGAGTCCGAAGGTTTCTACATTCGCAGCGGTATTGTTGTCGTGATCAAAAACGCAACTATTGCTGACGGGACGATTATTTAGACATTCGCCCGCGCCGCTCGACCCAATCGCAGAGTTCCTTTCAAAATGGAGGTCTGCGATTTTTTCATGGGTTTCCAAAGCATGTCCGCTTCCGCTCCTCTAATTCTCACCGTCGGCATTCCGGGCAGTGGCAAATCTACCTGGGCCGAGCAGCTTGCGGCTCAAAAAGCGGCTGAAAAAAAGTACTATCACATTATCTCTACCGATCGCATTCGCGCCGATCTATACGGAGATGAGGCGATTCAGGGTGAATGGATAGACATTTGGCGATCGCTCGTTAACCAGCTAAAAGCCGCCCGCCAATCTATTGATCAAGGCCGCACCGCTGCTGTAATCTATGACGCGACCAACGCCGTTCGCCGTCAGCGTCGAGACTTTATCCAAACGGCTCAAGGCTGTGGATATGCGCCGCTCATTGCCGCCTGGATTGATACACCGCTAGCGGTTTGTCTACAAAGGAATGCGGCGCGATCGCGTCAGGTGCCGCCTCACATTATTGAAAAAATGCATCGCCAGCTCACCGAGTTCCCTCCCATTGAATCCGAAAATTTAGACCGCATTATCAGAATTCAAAGCGGCGCAATGCTCGAACGTAAATGATCCTAATCACCGGCATATTTCTTTGTCAGCGACTTGCGTTGAGTCCTTTCGCCGCTAGTCCTTTCGCCGCCATTGAGAGTCTGATACATTTACAAGCAATCTTGGTAAAAAAGACAACATGAAGCCGGTTAACCCAGCCTTCGAAGACGACGATAGTCAGCAGTCGCCAAGCCAGCCTGGTGCTTCCAATCCCGATCTGCCTGCTCTAAGTGATTTAGACGATATCCAGCTATCGAGCCTGGCTGATAGTGCCCTCGAAAGGCTAAAGCTGCGCTACGCCCGGCAGCTAACCCAAGACATTGAGCGGTTAGAAACCACCAAAGCGACGCTACAAACAGATGTTGATGAACTGCAAGCTGAATGCGATCGGCTGGCCGCTCAGCTAGATTCTAGCGCTGCAGATCACGACGCCGATGATGAGCCGACCCACCCAGAGATTCGCAGCCAGCCGCGTCTGCCAGGAGAGTCTGAATCGTCCCTTATGGCCTCAAAAGCTCAGCGCCTAGAAACCCCTTTAGAGCTGCCGATTCCAGCTACTTCGGAGCAGCGAAGACAACAGGTGATGCAGCTCCGACAGGCCGATGCTGATGTTTCATCCGTCACGCTGCGTCGAGGGCTGGTTTTGAGTGCGATCGCGACGATTCTGATTGCCTGGCACTATGGCATTGTCGCGGTTTTGGGTCAGGGCGGTAGCTGGTTGGGATTGCCGATTGGCGAGCTGGGTACGGGCTTTGTCCCGGCGGTGGCTCTGCTCTGGTTGCGAATGCTGGCGATCATTCCAGCTTTGGTTTTGTTGGCTCCGCAGCTTTACCGGGAGACTTGGGAAGATCTGCAGTCGTGGATTTATACTCGCGATCAAATTATGCTGCTGCTGCTAGCAAGCGGTCTGGCGCTGTTTTTATCGCAGGTGTTGATCTATCAAAGCATTGGTTTAATCGGGGCACCGGTTGGGGCAACGCTGCTTTTTCTCTATCCGCTGACGGTAATTCCGCTGAGTGCAATTACGGCTCAAGAAACCAAGGTGACGCAGGTGGGGCTGTTGGCGATGGTGGCGATCGCCATGGGCGGTCTGCTCACGGCGCGTCCGGCATTTACCGCCGCCCTCAGCAGCGGTCTAGACGGTGGATTAGACGCGGGGAGAGTTTTACCGTCTACGGCAATTTGGCTGGGTGTGTTAGCAAGCGTCTGCTTTAGCTTTTATATTGTGATGACCAATGCTGCCTACCGACAGCAGTGCCATCCGATTCCGACGGCCATTGCTCAGTTTTCTGTGGTGGCTGTCCTCAGCAGCTTCACTTTGCTATTGCGTCCGCTAGAGCTGCCGGACATGAGCTGGCTGAGCTTTGCGGTTTGGGGCATGGTGCTAGGCCTAACCATGCTGGTGGTCTATTTAGTGAGCTATGGCAGCTTAAGACTCATTGGGACTAAAACAGGCGCGATCGCTGCTGCTGTTCCGCTCGTGACGCTCGTCACCTCCTGGTTCTTTACACCGCAACCCACCTTAGAAATCATTCAATGGACAGGCATTTTGCTGGTGTCTGTAGGCGGCATTGCCCTGGGCAACGAAAAAAGCAAATAAAAAAAGGCCGGTAAAGCTAGGTTTTATCCTTAACTTTACCGACCTTTTTGAAAGCGGAGAGAGAGGGATTCGAACCCTCGAACAAGTTGCCCCGTTACAGCATTTCCAGTGCTGCGCCTTCAACCACTCGGCCATCTCTCCGTATTCACGCTGACCAACCCGAAATTACTCGTGAATTACAGCTTCGCTATCCTATCAGAAATCGGTTCCCTATTTAGGCAAAATATTTGGACAAAGTATTTGGACAAAGTATTTGGACAAAGTATTTGGACAAAGTATTTGGGCGAACTCCTAGAACTGGTTTTCAATCGCTGTCATCTAGTCAGTGTTTGACAAGGTTACCGGCGCGGGTCGTGCCATCATAGAAAAGTTCTTGCGCCCGTTCTTTGTAAAAGGGTTTGTATGATGGCCAATACCGCCGACACCGCTAATACCTACAATATTCGTATTCACGACCGGCAAAAGGGCGTTACGTACAATGTGCGAGTGCCCAGCGATCGCTATATTTTGCAAACCGCCGAAAACCAGGCCGCCGACCTGCCCTTTGCCTGCCGCAATGGAGCCTGCACCGCCTGCGCCGTACGAGTGCTCTCTGGCGAAGTCTATCAGCCCGAAGCCATGGGCCTTTCTCCCGACCTGCGCAAACAAGGCTACGCGCTGCTGTGCGTTAGCTATCCGCGCAGCGATTTAGAGGTAGAAACCCAAGATGAAGACGAAGTCTACGAGCTGCAATTTGGCCGCTACTTTGGCAAAGGCAAAATTCGCGCTGGCCTGCCTTTAGAAGACGATTAACTATCTTAGTAGAAGA
Organism: Phormidesmidales cyanobacterium; assembly: GCA_038260205.1. Taxonomy (GTDB): domain Bacteria; phylum Cyanobacteriota; class Cyanobacteriia; order Phormidesmidales; family Phormidesmidaceae; genus Phormidesmis. Next base: position 4,584 of record JBBSOB010000120.1, on the reverse strand, counting down.
CGATAGTAAAAGCCGATTAACTACCCAATCAACTGACCCTATGAGCTACACCCCAGAAGATCTCCAGCGATTTCTCGATATTGCGAGTGAAGCCGCATCTGCCGGTGGCGCAGTGCTTCAGCATTACTGGGGGAACCTCTCTAATATTCGCTCCAAAGGGCGTCCAGGAGATTTAGTTACCGAGGCTGACCAAGCGGCCGAAAAGGAAGTGCTAGCCGTTTTGCGTCGCCATGTGCCCAGTCATGCCATTCTCGCCGAAGAATCTGGCCGGTTGGGCGAGCAAACCGACGGTCTATTATGGGCGGTCGATCCGCTAGATGGCACGACCAACTATACGCATCAGTATCCTTTCTGCGGCTGCTCGGTCGGTCTATTAATAGAAGGTAAACCGGCGGTAGGCGCTATTTTTGACCCGGCGCGCAACCATCTTTTTCGCGCTGCCAAAGGATTAGGTGCGACCTGCAACCGCGAGCCGATTAGTGTTTCTAGCACAGCGTCTTTGGCCGATAGTCTGCTGGTGACTGGCTTTGGCTATGACCGCCGCGAAACGATTGACAATAACTACGCGGAGTTTTGCCATCTCACCCATCTGACTCAGGGCGTTCGTCGGGGCGGGGCGGCTTCGATTGATTTGGCCTATGTGGCCTGCGGCTGGCTAGATGGCTACTGGGAGCGGGGGCTATCGCCGTGGGATTTGGCGGCCGGTGTGGTGCTAGTAGAAGAAGCGGGCGGGAACGTAACAGCCTATGACCAAAGTCCTTTTGCGGTTGAGTCGGGGCGAATTCTAGCGACTAATGGCAAGATTCAAGCAGAGCTGAGCGAAGTACTGATAAACGTAAGGCCATTGGAACGATTTGCCCCCGCTTAAAGCAGCAACCGCCAGCAAAAAACTGCAAACAGAAGACCGCAAACAGAAACCGCAAATAGAAATAGCGGTCTGTATAAATGACGGCAGAAGATTGATGCTGCTTTCGAGAAGATGACGTGACCTGCTTTGATACGGATAACGCGGCTAACTCTCTTACTTAAAGTATGAAGAAATATGTCCTCGGGTTATTCTTTGTGACAAGGTGCAAAGCGAATATAGGTTAAGTTTTTTCTTAGGATTCCTTCGTATGATGTCTGAGAGCAACCAATCTGCGCACAACGGCGTGATGATGCAGTTCTTTCATTGGTACGTGAAACCGGATGGCTCGCTTTGGAACGAGCTGGCAGAGAAGGCGGATGAGCTAGCGGCGGCGGGCATTACGGCTTTATGGCTACCACCTGCTTACAAGGGCTCTGAGGGCGATCGCGACGTGGGCTACAGCGTTTACGACCGATACGATCTAGGCGAGTTCGATCAAAAAGGCTCTGTGCGCACCAAGTACGGCACTCGCGATGAGTACCTTAATGCGGTTTCGCAGGCCAAGCAGTCGGGTTTGGCCGTTTATGCAGATGTGGTGCTAAACCACATGATGGGCGCAGATTATCAGGAAGAGTTTAAAGCTACGCCCTATGCTCCGAACGATAGACACCAAGCCATTGGTGAAGAAACTACGATTAAAAGCTGGACGCACTTTAGCTTTCCGGGGCGACAGGGAAAATACTCCGATCTGGAATGGCACTGGTGGCATTTCAATGCCACCGACCACAACGAGTATGCGCCAGAAGCGTATGAGGCGGTTTATCTCTTTGAGGGGAAAGCGTTTGATGATCAAGTTGATCTAGAAAAAGGCAGCTTTGACTATCTGATGGGCTGTGACCTAGATGTGAATAACCCGGAAGTGAGCGATGCGCTGAAAAAGTGGGGCGAGTGGTATGTAGACACCATTGATTTGGATGGCTTCCGTTTTGATGCGGTGAAGCATGTCCGCGCCGGGTTTTTTCCTCAGTGGATGAACCATGTGCAGCGCTACAGCGGTCGGTTTTTGTTTTCGGTTGGCGAGTATTGGTCGGGCGATATTACGGCGTTGCATCGCTTTATTGATCTAACGAATGAAACGGTGACGCTGTTTGACGCTCCCTTGCACTACAACTTCCATGACGCTAGTTTGCAGGGCAGCGACTACGATATGCGCACCATTTTTGATGATACCCTGGTGGCAACGCATCCTGAGCTAGCCGTGACGCTTGTGGATAATCACGATTCTCAGCCGCTTCAGTCGTTGGAGTCGGTGGTAGAACCCTGGTTTAAACCGTTGGCCTATGCCTTGATTTTGTTGAGACAAGAGGGGTATCCCTGTATCTTTTACGCGGACTATTACGGCGCACAATATACGGATGTAGGCGACGACGGCGAAGCGCATGAGATTTTTCTCAACTGTCATCGATGGCTGCTCGACAAGTTTTTAGCGGCTAGACACCGCTACGGCTTTGGCGAACAGCAAGACTATTTTGACCATGTGAATACGGTGGGCTGGACTAGGCTAGGAACAGAAGAGCATCCTGGCGGCATGGCGGTTGTGATGAGTAATGGTGAGGCGGGTACTAAGTGGATGCATGTAGGCCGCCCCAACTGCACTTATGTAGATGTGACTGAGCATGTTGATGAGCCTGTGGTGACAGATGAAGCGGGCTGGGCTGATTTTCGCTGTGAGGCGGGTTCTGTTTCTGTGTGGATACCGCTTGTGTAAAGGTGCATTCCATAGAGGTTATCAATGATCGCAGTGATTGAAAGCAGTGACGTTTTGCGGTGGGGCTAAGCCTTGATAGCAAGACCTGCGTTTTTCTGAAGCCAGATTAAGCTAATGGCACCTAGCATGCAGCCTGCTGCGTAGTAAATGAAGTCGATCCAGGTAAAGTGAGTGCCTAATAGCAGTCGCCACCAGAGCTGGGCTTTCCAGACGTTGGGGAAGGGGATGAGCTGGGAGAACTCGATGGCGGATGTGATGAGGAAAATGGCGATCGCGATCGCAGAGACTGCCCAGCGCGGTTTGAGGACACCGATAAGCCAAATCCAGGCCATCTCGTAGAGCACATCGCCAAAGAAGTTATTTATCCACTCGTGGCCCCAGCCGGTATAGGCTTTGGTGCCGAGTCCTAGCGCGATGATGAGGGCGATCGCACTCACACAAAACAGACGATAACGCGTAAGTGGTTTCACCAGAGCCTGCCCTTCTATGTTGACGATTCAGTAGCCTTCGACCCGCGAGCTACCTTTGAGGGGGAAACGTTTTTGGCTCGCTGTCAATTTAGATCTGCGCCTTGAATAGCCCGCTTTGTTTTGGACATCTAGACTTTTTCCTAATCAAAACTCTATTCAATAAGGCGATCGCGGGCATTCTGAACCTACAACCTTTACGCCAGCTTCAAAAACCATGCCGACTAACGAAGGACTCTTCAAACTCGACATTATCGATCATCATGCCGTTTTGGGTCTTTCCCTAGCCGCTGATCCTATACAGGTTCGCAAACGCTATCTCGAAATCGCTCACCAACTGCATCCCGATAGTCTGCACGAAGCTTCTAAAGCGCAAAAGAAGCTAGCGAGCGATCTGTTCTCTAAGCAGGTAAACCCAGCTTATGAGGTGCTGAGGCAGAATAGGTCTGTTAAAGAACACAAGATTTTGCTTGAAATGAAGCAGCAGCAGTTGGTAACGCGCCCAATTTTGCTATCAGCCAAAAGCGAGTCGGCTAAAAAGCTGCTGGGTACTAGCAACCTGGAGATGGACTACACCTCAGCCGTAAATCGCATTGCCAAAGATCAGTTTAACGATCTCACCCGAGTGGAGAGCGCTATTAACGAGCTGAGCGAACTCAATGCCGTATTTTTGATGCGCAAAGGATCGGTTGGAGAGAAAAAGGGTCGCAGTGCTGGCGATGCTGTGGTAAAGCCCTCAGAACCGGCTGAAACCGCTCCTCGCCGCCCGAAGCACGAGGCGATTATTGAGAGCTATTTAAGCCGCGCTAAAGAATTCGCCTATAAACGGGACTACTCTCGCGCTATTTTAGAACTGCGAGAAGCGATCGCCGCCCATCCGCAAAGTGCCTCCTGTCATAGCTACCTTGCTAGCCTCTATCTTCAGGCCAATCAAGCAACCCTAGCGAAAATTCACGCTAAGCAAGCCCTGGTTTTTGATGCAGAGAACGACATGGCCAAAGAAGTACAAGCCAAGCTAAATGCTAAAGCTACGAAAGTGGCTCCTGCAAAAGCCGCGAGTGCAAAGAAGGGGGGCGGTCTGCTTAGCGGATTGTTCTCCAAAAAACGATAAATGCCAGAAGGAAACAGCTACCAGCCCAGCTACCAACCCCCGGCGGGTGGCCGAGATTTACTCCCCCTAGATGTCGTGCAAAAGCGCTGGATAGAAGACCGGCTAGAGCAGGTCTTTCATCGGTGGGGCTATCACCGCATTATTACCTCTACGGTGGAGACGATGGATACGCTGATGGCGGGCGGTGCGATTGAGCGCACTGAGGTGGTAGAGCTACAAATTGCGCAGGTGGGCGATCAGCGGTTAGGTCTGCGCCCTGAGCTGACGGCTTCGATTGCTCGCGCTGCCGTGACCCGACTAGCTGCGGTGACCTACCCGCAAAGGCTGTATTACAACGCCAATGTGTTTCGGCGCACGGCGCAGGGCAGTCGGGGCGGTCAGCAGGAGCACT
>JBBSOB010000119.1:0-13750 GCA_038260205.1 Phormidesmidales cyanobacterium | reverse complement strand
TTTGGCCGAGGCGCTGGCCGAGGATAGCCGTTTCTATATAAGAAGCGTCTTTGTAGCCGTTGCAAATGATCAGTGCGCCAGGAGTATTGAGGCTGGCTAAGGCAATCATTAGCTCGGGCTTAGTACCGGCTTCAAGGCCAAATTGATAGGATCGGCCAAAGCGAACAAGGTCTTCAATAATATGGCGCTGCTGGTTGCATTTAGTGGGGAAAACACCTTGATAGGTGCCTTCGTAGCTGTAGCGGGCGATCGCCTTGGCAAAGCAGGCGTTAATGCGCTCCAAGCGGTCTTCTAAAATGTCTGAGAAACGGATGAGTAGCGGTAGCTGAAAGTCTCTTTGCTTGAGTCCTTCGATGAGTTTGTGAAGATCTAGAGAACCGCCGCGATCGCCCTGAGGAGAGACTGTAATGTTGCCATTTTCGTTAATCGCAAAATAAGGTTCGCCCCAGCCTTTAATGCGGTAAAGATCTTCACTGTCTTCAATTGTCCAGGGGGCGTCTGTTTTGGTGCTGTCTGTTTTGGTGCTGTCTGTTTTGGTGCTGTCTGTTTTAGATGGACTGCTGCCGTTCGAGTCAACCGATCTGCCGTCTTCGGTGAGCGCTGGTGAGGGTCGCGCTGTGGTTTTGGCGTTCAACGTGGAGGAACTTGAGGGCGAATAGGTCTGACTCACGGGCGAAGCGCGCTCCTAAAAACGAGTAAATAAGCTGAGCGAGCAGCCCTAAGGCGTACTCCTCCGAAGATTGTAGAAGATTGTAGTTTAGGCAGTTTCCTAACTTCTGTCATTTTATTGAAGCTGGACGACAATTTGTTTTGACATCAGCGTTTCCAAAGTCAGCAGATCTTCTACGGTCATTCTTAAAAAGCGCTGGGCGTCGATGTGGAAAAGAATGCGGATGCGATCGCTCCCCGGAAACCCCAGTGGGGTAAGGCTAGCAATGGTTCTCGCGCCATCTCGGTCATTCAGCGGTTGGGCCTGCACTTTGCCACTGGTTTGGGTGCCGGTTTGGCGGGTAACGAGCTGGTTGCCTTCAAAGTAGACTTCGGTGCTGGTTTTGGGACTGCTAAGTTCGCCCAAAATCAGTTCTATGCTGGGTTGCTGCTCGCTAGATGCGCCCAAAAATAGCTCAATGGGCTGGTCGGTGGGGTAGGGCTGGCCTTCTGGAATAATGGGGTGCCAGCTATGGGCGTTAGCGCGGCGATCCCAGTAGCGAATGCCGTAGCTGTGATAGAGAAAGTCTTTGAGTTCGGTGTTTTGGAGGCGGAGTGCGCCTTGGGCAACGGCTTCGAAGGGGCGATCGCACTTAATTTTGTCAGCATCGAAATGGCTCTCGGCCCAGGCTTGAATAGCTGGAATTTGGGCGCTGCCCCCTACGAGCAAGACAGCGTCAATATCTGAGAGAGTCACGCCCTGACGATTAGCTTGCTGTAGGACTTGTTCCAAACGATTTTCTAACCGGTCGAAGAAGCCTTTTTCAGTCAGGATTTGGTTAAGGCGATCGCGCGCTAAACTCAGTTCGTAGCTATCTAGAGTAGCCTCGTCAAAATAGGCTTCAGTGGCCTCGGTTGAGCCAGACAGGGCAATTTTGAGTTTTTCCACTAGCCGCAGCGTAACCGCCGTTTTGGGCAGTCCCTGCTCCGATTCAAAATAGTCTGCGAGCCAGCGGTCGATGTCTGCGCCGCCTAAATTTTCACCTGCTTTTGCAATAACTTTGACGGTTTTAACCCTAGCTGGACTCATAGGCTGCTGCAAGTTGGCTTTTTTGCCCCACTGAAGCCGCAGTCCTCTCGGTTTTTCTATGGCAGAGGCAGCCCGCTGAATCAGTGAAAGATCTAGCGTACCGCCGCCAAAGTCAAGCACCAAAACGGTTCGCTGCTCGGCGCTAAGCTGATAGCCCAAGGCAGCGGCGGTGGGCTCGTCTATTAGCTGCACCTGGTCAATATCGAGCGACTGACTAACTTCGCTCAGCCAGATTCGATACGCCTCAAAGCTATCTACCGGGACAGTAAAAACCAGTGAATTCAGCTCAGGCTCTTGGGCTTTGAGGGCGCCGATCACCTGATGCAAAAAGTAGCTGCCAACCTGCTCGAAGGAGAGCACTTGGCCGTCTAGCTCAGGAATAAAGCCTTGAACCGGGGTGCCGATGCCTCGCTTGATGTTGCGAAAAAATCTGGGGTCGGTGGCAAGATCTAGGGCGCGATCGCGAACGGCTTGACCGACTATCACCTTAGCTTGCGCGGCATCTTCCACATATACGAGACTAGGAATCAGCGGCGGGTTGCCCTGAAACTGAACAGATAAGCCTGGTAAAGCAATGGTTTCGGCGGTTTGGGTGGCGGCGTTCCAGCGAGTGATTACTGTATTACTGGTGCCAAAGTCAATCGCGTACATACAGTTATGTCAGTTATGTGCTTAAGCGCTGGTTGCCATTGTCAGGGCCACGAATCCAATCAGACCGCCTGTACAAATGCCGCCAAAAGCGGTGCCTAGTAGCACGCTCAAGCTGGACTTATAGGGTCTAGTTTGGAGCAGTTGCTCTCCTGCTAGGGTGCTGAAGATGGCAGCAGCAATACATAAGCCCACAGCCAAAAGCGTGAGGACGCCCAGCGTCAGGACAGCTAGAAAAAAGCCGGTTTGATCAAAGCTTTGTTCGGAGCCTATATAGTTGAGAGCAACTGAAAGAGCGATCGCCAGCAGAAACCCACCGAGATAAGTCATAAGACCGGTTCGCTCAGGGGGTTGATCTAGAGCAAGCGGGCGAGTGAGACCCACGGTAAAAAGGGGAATGGCGATCGCCATAATCATCCACGTCCAAAACGGAGGCGCGGGCGCGGAGAGCAGCAGACCAGCCAACAAATAAATCAAAAAGAGACCGCTGACAAGTGGCCACGGCGTTGGGGGTTTTGCCACTCGGCGGCGATTGACCCGGCGAGTGGGTTTGGGATTAGGGCCGGTCATCAGCTAACTAGAACGCCGAATAAAGTACTCACAGCAGTATACCTGGGAAGCAGAAAATCATGATTTGCCAAAACCCATGATTCATACCCATGATTTATACAATTTAATTTATTCAATCTAAATTTATCCAACTCTATAAGAGCAGTCCAAATTCCTTTAGCGCCGGGAGAAAATTGTTATTTTCGTGGCTAGGGCGGCTGAGCTTGATCAGCGCAAATCGCTGAAGTTCACTTAGCGACTTCCACTGGTCTAGCGACAGAGAAACTGACTGCTCTTCAAATTTTTGCTGAACCTGCTTCGGAATTTCGCCTTGACTTTGCCAGGGCGGATTGTCTGAAATATCTAGCGTTTTTGCAGGCTTACCCGTTTTTTCAGCAATCAGGGTCTGCAATTTATCTCGATAAGCTTGAGCTTCGCGATCGCTGCCGCAGGGCCAATCTACCAATTTCTGTCTTTCTGCTTGAGTAAGCTGATTCCAATGTTCAAGCTTGAGCTTTACACCACAGGTATCAAGCCGATGTCTGACGGTCATGGGAATACAGCGGAGGTTGCCAACAAAGTCCTGCTCAAACTCGAAAAAGGAAGATGACATAGAAAATTCGCGTTTTGTTCGCTCATTATTAACTAGTTTTAGACCTAGTTTCAGACTCTGTTGCTTGCCCATAACTCTATCCAACTACTCAATGAGCTATTCCTCTGGTTGCTTGACTCGTTTGCAAGGGCAGGGGAAACTTAATATTACGAAACAAATCGGTTCTTCTCTTTTCTCCCCAGTAACGTTAAGTTTTGATTCGATATTACTAGTTTATTTGAGTGATATTGACTACGATTAAAGTATTGCGGCCTACCGCATACAGAAATCGACTCTAATTATAGAGTCTGCTCTATGTGAGTTAGGTTCCCAGATTTCGTTAGCGTTGCTGCTAGCAAGTTTCGTCAAGCTTACAACTGGTTAGCGATTGGTTTATGGAAACGCTTGAGTTTGTGATTTATCCAGATGGACGCGTTAAGGAAATGGTCACTGGCATAGTGGGTGCTTCTTGCGCTGAGGTCACAGCGGCTATTGAGGCCCAATTGGGTGAGGTGATGGCGCACGAAAAGTCTTCCGAATACTACGCTCAGCCGGTCATGGTTTCTAGCCAGGTGTCAAGTTCTATTGCTAGTCAAACGCAGGCTAACCCTTCGAGGAGTCAGTGGTAACCTCTTTTGAAAGCATTGCCTTGAAAGGGCTAGCTTAAAAATATTGTTTGGGTAGTTGCCTTGAGCGTTATGCCTTGGCCTTTTATGTTCATCGTTCGTTTGTGATCCTTTCATGAGGTTTGAAAATGTCCCACTTTAGTCAGATAAAAACTAAGCTCCGCAATCTGTCTTCTTTGCAGCTTGCTTTAGATGATGCGGGTGTTCGCTGGGAGGCTGGGCCTCGTACGGTTCGCGGCTATGAGGGCAAAACTCAGACGGCTGAAGTGGTTATTCAGCAGGAAAATGGCTACGACGTTGGCTTTAAGCGTAGTGAAGCCACAGGCGACTATGAGCTAGTTGCCGATTTGCAGTATTGGCAGCAGCCGCTGTCGGTAGATGGCTTTTTGAATCGGGTGACTCAGCGGTACGCCTACCATACGGTAGTGAACGAGTCGGCTACTCAAGGCTTTCAGGTAGCTGAACAAGTAGACAATAAGGACGGATCTATTCGGTTGGTGCTTCAGCGCTGGGCTGGGTAGGCATGACCGGTGATGAGTGATGAGTGATGAATCAAGAAACTAGTTTGGTCGCTTACACCTAATTGCCGTTGCCTAATTGCCGTTTAGTATTTGTATTCTTTTTTAAACCTTGGCTGCTGATGGGCTGAGGTTTTTGTTTGCCAAGAGAAAATAGATACAAGGGAACATAGATAAAAAAAGTATCTCAGGTGTTGTATGGCTGATGAAAGAGAGTTAGCGGCAGGGCGCAGCGGGTTAGAGCCGGAGCTAGGTGGGGCGTTGCGTAGTGTTTCAGAGCGCAGTGGGCTAGAGCCGGAGCTAGGCGGTCAGTTTCGGCAAGCAGGGGTCTATGTTGATGAGCTAGTTTGTATTGGTTGTACGCACTGTGCGCATGTGGCTCGCAACACGTTTTATATTGAGCCGGATTATGGTCGAGCGCGGGTAGTTCGTCAGGATGGGGATTCGGAGGCGCTGATTCAGGAGGCAATTGATACCTGCCCGGTGGATTGTATTCATAAAGTGGACTATACGGAGCTGCGGGCGTTGGAGCGCGATCGCATCCATCAGGTCATCCCAGTAGTGGGTTTTCCCGTAGAGAAGGCAGTGATATCAGCGCAGCGACGGCGACGACAAAACATGATGAAAGCCCGGAAGAACCAGGGTTGATTCTGTAGTTTGTTTCCTATTTTCTTTAAGCGCTACTTTTTAAGCACTGCTTCTTAAGCACTACTCAAGCGCTACATTTTTTCGACTTGAACCTGACCCTGGGGTGTGAGCGTAATTTTTAGCGTGAGTCCGTTTGCTAAAGCGGCGCTGTTTGCGGGTGGGAATGAGAGCGTATTGTCAGGGAGAAGGCGATCGCGATAAGCATCTCCGCCTTCAGTAAGCGCCGAGAAACTGATCACTTCGCCCAATGGAGAGAGCTGAAGCTGGTAGCTCAGAGAAGCTGGAAGATTTTTGTCAGGACGCCACTGATTTATAAAATAGTTTTGCACTTGGGTAATGGTTTCTGATTCTTGCCTGGAGAGGACTGCTAGAGAAGGGGCTGCCTCTTCGGCGACGGTTGGGCTGAGGATAGCGCTTGATCTATTCACTCGGTCGCCTTGCCCACGACGAGCAGAAGCCTGAGGGTTGGGTGCGGCCAAAGCAGGAAGTTCAGACTCATCCGTTGGGACGCTAAGCGCGGCTTGGTTTAGCGCATCAGCGTCCGGTTCGGCGCTGGTTGTTTTACGATCAGGCGTGTTGTCGGGGGTCTGACGACTGGTCGGATCGGGGGCGGTGGCAATGCGGGTATCCGCAGATGCGTCGGCTGATTCGCGGGCGGCGGGATTTTTGGGCGAGGCCGCTGAACCTGAGGCCGCTGAACCTGAGGCCGCTGAACCTGCTGGTGAATTAGCTGCGGACGGACTGGTTGCGGACGAATTGTTTCTAGAGAAACGATTGGTAGACGAATGACTCTGTTTCGGCACATCTGTCGGTTTAGCGGCGCGCTGAGTCGTTGAATCGGGTGTTTGAGCAGTTTGTGTCCGGTTGCGCTCAGATCGACCCGTCCCATTCGGCAAAGCGGCAGATAGGTCTTCGTCGGCGGGCTTTCCCAACCGAAGTCTTTTGTTCTCCGATGTGCCGATGTTGGGTTCTGCCAAATCAGCTCCGGATATGGAGGCGGTTTCTGGAACGAACGTTTTATTATTCCAGAGGGTTGTCGTCAGGCCGACGGCGAAAAGAGCAGCTGCGGCAGAGCTAGCCCAGGCTACGCGACGACCCGTTGGAAAGAAAATTAGCTTACCTTTTGGGTTGGACTCCTGGCTACGCGCTGCTATGGGGCGGACGGTTTCTGATGCGGTGCCCAGTGCAGCCGGAAGCGAGACGGGAAGGGTTTTGGCAGCTTGCCCACACTGAGTGAAAACCGTTGAGAGATCGCATAGCTGTAGATAGCTAAGGGGATGTGGGAGCTGAGTCGCATTGGGAAGCTGAGGCAGGACTGGCGTAACGGTGCTGCTAGTGCGGTTAACGGTCAGTGCGGCTTGGGTACGGTGTTCGATGTAGTGAGCGATCGCCTGAAGCGTTGAGCGATCGCCCTCTGCCAAAAGCGCTAGCTCTGCGCCCTGGCCTTCACTCATCCACAGCTTAAATTCAACCTGCTCGACAATCAGCTGAGGATGCCACTGCGATAGGGCCGACGGCTGTAGTATCAGGTCGAGCCTACAGTTGCCAGCGCTATAGCTTTGTTTAATAGAAGGGGCTGCTGACGGAGCCATAGTGAGCGTTGATGTACATCCGAACGTTTGCTACCAATCACTAGAATAGCGATGAATCGGCCATAGGGCGTAGCGGTTACCAATATGGCAACGCCTTTGCAGAATTAGCTCAGTTTTGGCAATTTAGCTAGTAGTCTTCGTCTGTTTCCAACGGTCGCGAAGGGGGGATAACGACGCGATAGTCCGCCTCATATACGTCGTCTAAATCTAAAAGTTCTTCGGGGCCTTCTGCCATCGATTCTTCCTCGTAGCCGGTATCTTCTACACCGTAAAGATCTTCGCCGTATATTTTCTTTTCGTACTCGGTTCTAGAATAGGCCGACGGATCGTATCCCGGCGGATCGTACTCAGGGCGAGCATAACCAGAACGGCCGTAACTAGACTCCTCATAGTCAATCTGAGCATAGCTAGTCTCTGATCTCTCCCAGCCTTGATCTAAGCTATCGTCCCCATAGCCATCGTCTCTAGTGCCGCGAACCGATTGATCGAGCGGTGGCTCGCTGCTACTCCAACCGCTACCAATGTCTTCAGCTAGTCGATCAGCATTCTGCACGGAAACGTCGGGGCTGCGACCAGCGCCCATGCCTTTCACAAAATCAAACAGACCCTTTTTCTCTGTGGATGGATCCGTAGAAGAAAACGTCTGTGAAGCTGGAGAGTTCTTGTTCTCCCAGTCATTGCGCTGAGCCGCTGGGCGAAAGTTAGCCCAGTCGTGGTCATTGCCTGGGTAGGTTGTCGAGTTTGGATAATCTATTCTAGAGTTGGTCTTTTTTTTTTGCCTGTAGTGTCTGCCTCTCTAGAGAAGGGGCTATAGACATTGCTAGGCGTAGTAGGCGGCGTAGGCAGCGGTGTAGTCGTTGATTCTGAACTGCTTTTGGGTGTGCCGACTCTATCGACAGATGGTTCGGTGACGAAGGCCGATCCGCCACTGCCATAGGCTGTACTCGTAGTCGCCGTACTATAAGCAGTGCCAGGAGCAGTACTGTTGGGGTCTTCTGGATAGGCAACTCGGCTACCCATCGGCTTATACTTGCTTGCTTTAGCGCTTTCGGCTGGGCGACGCAGTCCGAGCAGTCCGTAGAGAATAAGGGTGGTGAGCGCACCCATGCCAACTGCCGCCAAAAGCAGCAGTCCGAGAGGAATAGATAGGAGGGGCGTGCCCAATATAACTAAGGAGACGGCCTTGCCTGCGCCCAAGTTTTGCACGGTGAGAATAGTGAGCGAGGCTAGCGTTAGCAGCAGGATAATTAGTCGGGGCATGGTTGAGTTCCTCCTTTCCAGCGGCGTAAGGGTACACAGTCTATATCAAGCTGATCCAAGGCTCTAGCTATTACAAAGTCTACAAGATCGTCGATGGATTGCGGATGATGATACCAGGCGGGAATGGCGGGGACAATGCGAGCGCCCGCTTCGGCTAGAGCGGTGAGGTTACGTAAGTGAATGAGACTCAGTGGGGTTTCTCTGGGGACGAGGACGAGCGATCGCCCTTCTTTAATTTGGACATCGGCAGCTCGCTCTAGCAGGTCAGAACTCAGGCCAGCCGCGAGTTTGCCTACGGTGCTCATGCTACAGGGAATAACCATCATGCCCTGGGTGCGATACGAGCCGCTAGCGATGGTTGCGCCGACGTTGCCCGAGGCATGACAGCGGAGGTTTCCGGCGGTGGGAATGCCTGCCTTTTCGCGCCAAAAACTCGCCTGCTGCTCGGGATTGGTGGGCATGTTGATGCCGTCTTCTTTCAGCCAAACTTGATGCGAAGCGCGCGAGGCCACCACGTCCACGCTGTGACCGGCAGCGAGCAGATGTTTGATAGATCGCACGGCGTAAATCAGTCCGGAGGCTCCGCTTACGCCAATGACCACGGGTTTGTTGCTATGGGTACTAATGTTTATTCTTCCTCGCCGCCGTGGTCATCATGATTGTCGTCGTTGTCGTCTTCGTCGGCTTCGCTACCGCCACCGACGGCGACTAGATCAATTTGCTGACGGTAGTAGTCTACGCTTTTGACCTGAACTTCGACGCGATCGCCCAACCGATACTGCTGGCGATTTTTGCGACCTACCAGCTTCTGCTGACGCGAGCGATACTCGTACCAATCGTCCTTCAGCGAGCTGACATGCACCAAACCTTCGACTAAGAGTTCTTCTAGCTCAACAAAGAACCCGTAAGACTGGACGCCCGTAATTAATCCCTGAAAAACTTCGCCCGTGTGCGCCTGCATAAAGGCAGCTTTTTTCAGCCCTTCTAAATCGCTTTCGGCCTCTTGCGCTAGACGTTCGCGCTCGGTGAGCTTAATCGGCGTCCGGGCAAGCTGTTCTTCCATTTCCTGCTGGACGTTAGGAGGGAGCACAGCCCAGCTAATTTGACCATGACAAGAGCTACTGCGCAAATCTACGCGGTCTTTGGAACGGGTGGAGCGGCGATCGCGCCCATGGTCAAACACCGCATGTAACAGGCGATGAACCAGCAGATCGGGATAGCGCTGAGCGGGAGAGACAAAATGGGTATAAGCATCGTCAATTGCCAGGCCAAAATGGGGGCCGGGTTCGGCGCTATAAAGCGCGGGCTTGAGCGTAGCCATCAGCAGATAGGTAAGCACCTTTTCCGCCTTGGAGGTGGCAAACTGCTCTGTGAAATTACGGTAGTCGCTAGGCGAAACCGATTCCTCATTTTCCAGACTGAGATCGAGTCCCATATTGTTGGCCAGCCTAACTAGCTCTTGCGCATCATTAAGCTCGGGCTGACGATGAATGCGATACAGGCCGGGAATGCCCAAGGCTTGAATATGCCGCGCGACGAGCTGGTTCGCTAACAGCATGAACTCAGTAGCAATCGTGCGAGCAGGCGTCTGCGACGTGGACACCAGCACGCCCATTGCGCCCTCATCGTCGTACTGTAGCTTGGGTGCTAGATACTTTGCTAACTCTTCTGCCTCTTCGGGGAAGGTGTGCTCGGGCAAGTTGAGTTCAAAAGAGCCTCTTTCGTGCCGCCGCTGTTCGACCTCTTGAGCGAGTTGAAAAATGCTGTCTAGCAGATCGAATGCATTTTCAAAATCCTCTATGGCATCTAAGTCGGTGCCCAAGCTTTCCAAGTCTTCTTCGTTTTCTCTCACCAGGATGGCCTGAACCTGTTCGTAGTTGAGCCGATGCTCTACTTTAACCACGCTGGGCTGAAGCTCATATTCGAGGACTTGGCCGTCGTCGTCCATCTTAATCATCAGCGAAATGGCCAGCCGATCTTTGTCTTCTACAAAGGAACACAGCGCATTTGGCAACGGCGGTGGCAGCATGGGGACAATTTCATCGCCTAAATAAACTGCCGTTCCGCGTCGTCTGGCTTCGCGGTCAATAGGATCCCCCGCTTGGACGTAAAAGGCAGCATCGACGACATGAATGCCCAGCCGTCGGTAGCCGTCGTCGGTAATGTCTAGACTGATGGCGTCATGAACGACTTTGGCACCTTCTGGGCGAATGGCGATGATGTTTTGATTGCGTAGGTCTAGCCGACCTTTGCTATCGGCCTTGCGGACGCGATTGGGCAGGCCACGGGCAGCAATGAAGACATCCTCGGCAAAGTTGCGCGGCAGGTCGTGCTTGCAGTAGACAATGTCGATGTCAGCGGCTTCTTCGGCGTTGCTGCCCAGGACGCGAGCTACTTTGCCTTGGGGCGGCGTTTGGGCCAGCGGATAGCGGGTAATCTCGACGTGGATGAGGTGGTCTATAGCGTCGCTCAGATCTTGCTCACTGTCGGTGATGTCGAGTTCAAAGAGCAGTCGGTCGTCAAGGGGAACGGCTTTGAACTGATCGGCCTCATCGCCTGCTTTTACTTTAGAGAGGACGGAGGTATTGGCGCGCTCTAGAATGAGGGTGACTTCGCCTTCTGGGCTGCGGCGACGGCTACCGTCTTTGGTGACTTTTACTAAGACGCGATCGCCATTCCAAGCGCTGTGCAACTGGCTTTCTCGCACGTAGATATCATCGGCAGCTTCTTCGTCTTGAATGGCAAAACAAAAGCCTTTACTAGAGCATCGCAGCTTGCCTTCTACGATGTCTTCATCTTCAACTCGGCGATACTTCCCGCGATATTTTTCTAGTACGTTAATGCGTTCTAGGGCATCTAGGGCCATTTGCAGATCTTCGCCGGAGGATTCATGGCTGAAATTCAGCTTTTTTTCCAGCGCTTTGGCGGCAACCGGCTTGTCATCTGAAAAATTAGCGAGAAGTGACGCAATCGAAAATTCCATGTAGCGATGAATCCTTGAGTTGAATTCCCTATATATAGAGGAGAAATAAGAGACAGCAGAAGATGTAGCGGTCGGCAGACGTAAAGCACTGCTTAACCTATGTTTATTCGGCTACACAACCCTCTTATGGTTCCGTACTCGGTAAGTACTGTCAAATGATTCTAGTGTAGGCCGTAGCTTTATGGGCATGGGTGTGCTGTTTCACCGGCTGTTTTTGGCCCCTGACAGAACAGCTTAAAAGCGCTCTCCGGTAATGACAAAGGTAACTCGTTTACCCACATTGGTGGCGTGGTCGGCGATGCGCTCTAAGGCTCTAATGGCGATGACTAAAAGGACGATAGGTTCGACAGATCCTTCGCAGCGCTCTGAGATTAGGCAGTTGTAGATGCGATCATAGTCGTCGTCAACGAGGTCGTCTTTGCGTTTGATGCTGCGGCCTTCTTCAGGATCGAGTTCGGAGAGCGATCGCAAACAAAGCGCTACCATCGACCGGCAGCGATCGGTCATGACCGTGATTTCGCCCATGCAGTCGTGGACGGGGTAGGGGAAGAGCTTGATAGCGGTGGAGCCGAGGGTTTTGGCATAGTCGCCGATGCGCTCTAGGTCGCGTACCATTTGAATGAGGGCGCTTACTAGACGCAAGTCTTGAGTGACGGGGGCTTCTAGGTTTAGCAGGTTGGTGCAATCGACTTCTATTTGGCGATATAGCTGATCTATTTGTTTGTCTTGTGGGCGAATTTTTTTGGCGGATTCTAAATTGCGATCGCACAGCGCTTCTTTAGCTAGCAGGCAAGAATTTTCGACTAAGGCTCCCATTCTTAGCACGTCTCTTTTCACACGCATAATTTTGCGGTCTAATCCAGGACGACTAAGCGGCAGATGCGACGCCTTAGGAATGTTTGTTTTATTCTCATTCAACCGGCGGTTAGTTTCCAATGGGCGATCGCTGCTTTGTATCCGAGCATCGTCCATTGTACTGAAATATTTAGGGTACTGAGATATTTAGGGTGCTGAAATATTAGTTAAAAGGGATGTAAGGTTAAGTAATTCGGTGGATCGGGAGTTGGATCGCCCAAAGAACTGTGAACTCGCCAGTTCTTTGGGCGATCGCTGCTATTTCTTGTAACGGTTAATTACTAAGCTGGCAACATTGCGTCACTTTAAGAAAAGATTGAAGTGTTGCCCAACTTTCCATGAGGATAGTAACCGCCATGACTCTATCAGACTCTCAGATCTTTTTTGCCCTTGGCTTCGCGCTCATTCCCGGTTTCCTCGCGCTTCGCCTAGCAACTGAACTCTACAAGTAAACGATTAAAACTAAGGGTTGGCAAACAAACCTTAGCGCTTGCTTGAAATAAAAAGCCCTGATTAGATTGAAAATTCTGGTCAGGGTTTTTTATGAGCGCCGTTTTTCAAAATTCTTATAAAGCGGCCGACAGCAGGCGTAAAAATCCGTAGTGCATGCTTTTTTATTTTTAGGTATTTATTTTTCTATCTTTCTTATCTATCTAGGATGGTAGCGCCCGGCAGAGCTTTATCCAGGATTGAAGAGATTTCGTCCGGCGGCTGAACTTCTACTGAGTTTGGGTAAGCTGGCGCGAGTAGCTCTGAACATGAGTCATCCATGAAAAATGCTGGTATTGCCATGAAAAAAAACGCAATCTGTGCGAACATTTTGTGAATCGTCACTTTCGAATGCTGTTTGTTTCCTCTTCGACCGCAATCAGCTCGCTATTTTGGTAATTTTCGTTTAATTTTCGCTTTATGAATGCTGCTCAGCGCCCTGATTCCCAACAGCCTCAATTTGACCTAACATCTGGCCCAATCTCTGGCTCTATCCCTGACCCAATCTCTAGACAGTCGCCAGTCAACCTGCCAGCCAAGACTCTGCCCGGCATACGCAGTCCTTACCAGGCCAAACGGGTTCCCTACGCGGGGGCAAGACGGGCGATCGCACTAGAATCTTCAGTCAAACTAACTGTCAACTTGCTGCTGGCCATTGTCGCCACCACCACCATTGCTAAGCTCGTACCCTACTATCAGTCGCAGCAAACTCGGCTCGCTAGTCTAGAAGAGTCGGTAACCGTAGCCGGACGCAAGAATTCTGAGCTGCGTCAGGAATTTGATCGCAACTTCGATCCGACCCAAACCTCGCGCATTATGCAAGAGCAAAGTGGGATGGGCTATCCCAACCAAAAGAAAGTAGTTTGGGCAAAGCCGCCCGCTGTAGAATCGCCGACTAAATAGCTTTTTTACAGCGCCGAACAGGCGAATCGTAGCCTGGGCCGATACAATCGAGAGGCTTAGATTTGTAAGGAACACCTGTGGTTGATGCTAACGATGCAATCTCTAGTGGAGATCGCACCTACGAAGCGGGATCGACTAACCCCCCGACAGAAGAATTGACGTTTAAGTTTGATTCGATAGAAGACGCACTGCAAGATTTGGCTGCGGGGCGGTCGATTGTGGTGGTAGATGACGAAAACCGCGAAAATGAGGGCGATGTGATTTGCGCGGCTCAGTTTGCAACACCCGATGCGATTAACTTTATGGCGGTTGAGGCCAGAGGATTAATCTGTCTGGCGATGATGGGCGA
>JBBSOB010000118.1:0-13766 GCA_038260205.1 Phormidesmidales cyanobacterium | reverse complement strand
TTGCCTGGCTACCAGATGCCGAAATATTGGCGACAGCTCAAGCCCTAGGGCGTGAAGTGTATGTGAGTGAGGTCAATAATGACCATTATAAGGCGGTCTTACTTTTGAGAGATACCTCAGTTAGACAAAAGTCGTTAATATGCGAATTCTCTCAAATAAGTAGAGGATTTTCTATGAAAAACTTAGTTAAGATCGGCCTTACAGTGAGCCTGCTAGCGGCTACCAGCATGGGGTGTGCTGCAACAAATGGCAACAACGATGTTCAAAAAAGCACCGAGCCTCAGTCTCAAGCTACCGCTACGCTTGCTAATGACGATGATGTTCAAGAAAACACCCAGCGTCAGTCCCAAGCTACCGTTACGCTAGATCAAGCAATAAAAACTGCCGAAACCGATCAGAAGGGAACGGCTACTAGTGCTGATTTGGATGAAGACAACGGTAAGCTGGTCTACGAAGTAAAGCTTGTTGAGACTGAGGTCTATGTCGACGCGAACACCGGCGAAATTCTAAGAACCAAAGCCAATGATGACAGTGAAGAAGATGCCCAATATCTATCTTTGGCCAAGATTACGGTTGAGCAGGCAAAGCAAGCTGCCGAGACCGCTCGGAATGGAACGGCCATTGGCTTTGCGCTAGACAACGAAGACGGCAGCCTGGTGTATGAAATTAAATTTGTGGACGCTGAGGTCTATGTTGATGCGGGCACAGGTAAAGTTCTAGGGACTAAACTCGAAACGGATTCGAATAAACCTCCTTTCAAGGGCAGCATTCAGTTGCCTGATGATTAGTCAGTTGTTTTAGTTACCTTAGTTGTTTTAATAGAGATAGGTAGCTAAATAACGTCAGTAAACGTCTACGACTTTCTCTTTTTGAGGCCAGACGCTACAGCAGGTTTCTTCATCTCAATTGGAGCTCTTGCAGAAGAGATTTCTCTGCTGTAGTTTTCTCTGCCGTAGTTTTCTCTATTAATGACGACTGTGGTAATGACGACTGTGGGATAGCCACCGGCACACATTCAGTGACTTTGTATTTTATAACAGGCGTGGCGATTGCGCTACTGCAAGAGGGTTTTACGCAGACTGTTTTTTGAAGATCTTGAGTGAGTTTTGCTCGATAGGTAACGGCCTGAATGCTCTTGTCGTTCGGCTTTGCCAAGGTTTCTTCAGATGTAACAGAAGTAGGTGTAACAGTAGGTGTAATAGAAACCTTTACACCTACTTCGCCTTTACTCAACTGCTGAGTTAGAGAATCGTCCTGGTGATGACCTGCTTCTGCCAACAGAATTTGGTAGGTAAGTTTTTGCTCAAACCACGACCAGCCATGCTGCAGCATTAGCTGTTGCTCTAGCACCTGAAGCGGCGCTGGTAACAGACCCCAGCCTCGATATACCGAGAGCAGCTGACTGATAGAACCACTGCGCGTGACAATTGCCTGCAGCGCAGAAAGCGTCAGGCGACCATAGTAACGTCCATCTGGAAGAGCGATCGCAGTTGGCGCAAAGCGATGCCCGCCGATATGACTTACTTTCCACAAACGAGCATTCGGGAGTTCGCCCCGGTCGGCACTGCGATTAGCTTCTATAAAAAAGGGCTTGCCAAACCGAGCGCAGCATTTATCTCTCATGCCGTGAGTGCAGATAAGAATATCTTGCTGTGTAATGGTCTTGCCAATGAGATCGCCCTGCCAGTGGGATTTCAAGCAATCAACCACTTGCGTCAAATCGTCAAGCTGAAACTCTTGACCTCGATAGCCTTCTATGAATTCGTTAGCGGAAAGATGCTCGCTAGATGGCTCCATTCGCTTATATATCATCAGCGTAACTGAAGCGGATGGGGCTGAAGTGCCTCGGCTGACGGCCAAAAACTGCACCGACTGCTCAGACTGAATCGCTTTAATGTACTGACGTAGAGCTAGCGGAATATGATTTGACTCGAAAACTTTCGCTGCCCAGGGCAACGGACACTCAATTAGAACGTAGGTTTGATAGTGCCCAGCGGTGCCAATGAGGTCTTCTCCAATCTGTCGGTTAGCGATCGCGCAAAAATTAGGTGTCATACTGGTAAGGCTTTGGTCGCTCAAATTACCCTTATTGATAATATCTATCAATAGTATAGTCCCTAATCGTGTTTTATGTCTGCACGTATCTTGCGATCGTTGATACTGTCATGACTTAGGTTTAATCACACTGATCTACCGGTTCAAAATAAGCGTTCTGTTAGGCAGAACTAAAGCGTGAAAAGAGAACAGTCCACCTCTGCGCTTGCTTAGAGAGCAGAGATGAACCTGTCAGCCGAGAGGAGAGATTTCACAGCCAACAAACTTAACGGCACAGGCTCTTAGAGCTGAACCCTTGCATCCGATTTTTGTAGTCAAAGGGGGAGGATGTCGCCGCCGCATTCGAGTTCTCAATTGATGTTGCTATCATATAAGGTCTCCAAATAGAGAATAGATAACCATGAAAAACAGTTAGAAAGCGTCCGAGACAGCAATGGAGAAACTAGGTTAAAACGGATTTGAGAGCGGCCTTTTGAAATCTTCTTGAAAAGCGTCATAGTACCTGCGCCATACGAGATGATGACGCTAAACAAAGGTTAGAAAACACGGATTGAGAAACACGGATTGAGAAACACGGATGAGGAAATGGAAATTAGGAAACACATCTGTAGCAAGTAAATAAAGCAACATTGGTATATCCCTTTAGCCAACGCTACAGATGTGGGATGAGAGGAATCTGTTTTGACAGCGGGTGATTTGCGCTCGCCAACCCTGCTAAAGCCATCTAGCAAAAGAGCTGGAAACACTCCGTCGCCTAAGCTACCTATCAGAAAAATAAAGGAGAACTGTCGCCATCCGGCACCGCTTTGAAGCAATTTGGGCAGATCTAACACTAGCTGAATAAATGGCCTAATTGCCTAGCAACCGTGGGCCATGCCGACTCCTAGACAGATTGCCATAAGTTTGCATGGGTATCTCCGAAGTGAGTAAGGTTGGATTCAAGTTCGTTATCGGGAAATAGAATCAATAACGCTTGAGTTACAGATTAGAGTCATTCTCGATAATAAAAGATTAACTTTTGTTTCGAATAAAGAGTAGCTTTGGAGCGTGCGGTGGCCTTTGTTGGCAGAAAGCGCGTCCTTGCAAGCCGTTTGTAGTCGATGTTTTGTCGCTTTTCCCCTAGGAGTAAGCGCGATTGATCTATTTTATTATTGATAATTAAAGCCAATAGGCAATGTAGGTTCGATTAGAAAATAGTGGTGGATATTCAGAGCGTTTTGTAATTTCAACTGCTTTTCTCTAAAGAAAAAGCTCGACTCAAGCCGAACGATCAGCGCCACTAGTGTCCATCGGCTCCGAAGCGACCGTCCCCACTGTGTGAGTAAGTAGCTCAGTTACGGTAGATTGAGCCTTGAGCGCAGTCGAAATGTGTTGTACAAATATTTGACCTACCTACTTAACCTACCCTACTTAACCGTAAGCGAGGGTTGCCGGGAAGCGATTTCAAAAGCGATAAATTAAATTGACTCGACCTATTTTTCTGTGGGCTAATTTTCTAACTTAACCAGATTTGCTGCTCGCTCGATTGTGGTCAACTAGCGCGATCGCGAGCAGCCCTAAACTTAAAACGCAAACGCCCGACCAGCCGAAATTGCTCCAAGCAAAAGCCCCTAAAAACGATCCTAATGCGCCGCCTACAAAGTAGAACATAATGTAAACCGCATTCAGTCGGCTATGAATTTCGGTGGGCAGTTGATAGATCCTGGTTTGATTGGAAATTTGGGTGGCTTGCACTCCCAAATCCATCACAATTACGCCCACTATCAGTCCCCACAAATAGTAGCCAAATGCCCAAATTACAACAAGCGAAAACACGGTCGTTATTAGCCCTAGTCCCACGGCAAATCGAGGGCTACGAGCATCTGCGATTTTGCCCGCGATAGGTGCAATGGCCGCACCCGCGACTCCTATGAGACCAAATAAACCTACGACATCGCTGCCGTAGTGATAAGGCGGCTGCTCTAACAAAAAAGCCAGCGTGCTCCAAAATGCACTAAACGCGCCAAACGTCATGGCTCCGGTCAAAGAGGCGCGCTGTAATCGGGGTTCGGTTCTGAATAAGTGAATGAGCGATCGCATCAACCCCGCATAAGACGTTTTTAAGGCCGGTTGGCTGCGCGGAAGCACCTTGACCATGATCCCCGCTAGCAGCAGCATGAGTCCGCTGGCAATCCAATACATCGCTCGCCAGCCCAAATGTTCACCGACAAACCCGCTCACCGTCCGCGCTAGCAGAATGCCAATAAACACACCGCTCATCAATAGCCCTACCGCTTCTCCCCGCTCTTGAGGCCGAACCAGCACCGCCACAAAAGGAATAATCACCTGTGCCGCGATTGTAGTTACGCCAACCATAAAGCTCGCCACGATTAGCCAGCCCAGACTCGGCGAGCTAGCGGCAAAAGCTAGGGCCACTGCCGTTAGTGCCATCATCCCCACGATCAGTCTGCGCCGTTCCCACAGATCGCCCATAGGCACTAGCAGCAAAATACCGAGGGCGTAGCCAATTTGAGTTAGCGTCGGGATCAGGCCCACGGCGCGAGCGGACGTGTTGAATTCTGTGGCTAGCAGCCCTAGCAAAGGCTGGTTGTAGTAGAGATTGGCGATGGTAATACCGCAGGCGATCGCCATCATTAAAATGAGCGGCGATCGCTTAGTCAATAAGTGATCTCGTTTTGGTCTTGTTTTCATGCTTATAGCCTATCGCCTATTACCCTTTGAAAATGCAGAGAAAGCCCAGGGAAAGCGCAGGGACTCCAGCCTTTTACGAGGTCAGTTTTGATCTTTTATCCCAGCATTTTTAGATGGCGATCGCCACCTCGATGGAGACTCGTCGCGAGTAGGGTAATTTATAGATCCCCACGCCGCTAGACTAAAATGAGCGGCGTGATTGATTATTCCTCGTCCTATCGGAGGCGGGCATCAGAGGCCGACATTATTGATAAAAGAGCACCTCATGCAGCATCGTTCAGTCAAAATAGTCGCCACCGGTAAATACCTTCCCAAGCAAAAAGTAACTGCCCAACAACTGGCCGACAAACTCGATATCTCTCCCCACTGGATCGCCCGAAAATCTGGCGTGATGACCCGCTACTTCGTTACCGACGAAACGGCCTCCTACATGGGTGCGATCGCGGCCCAACAAGCCCTCACCGCCGCCCAGCTCACCCTGGCCGACATCGACTGCATCATCTGTGCCAACGCCGTTGCTCAGCAGGCCATTCCCTGCACCGCCGCTCTCGTACAACAGCATCTTCAACACCTCCAGCCGCCGCTCGGCCTGCCCGTCCCCATTCCTGCCTTCGATATCAACGCCACCTGCCTCAGCTTTATTGCCGCCCTCGACACCCTCTCCTACCTGATTCAAGCGGGCCGCTACCATCGCATTCTCATCGTCAGCAGCGATATTGCCAGCATTGCCATGGACTGGTCAAACCACGAAAGCTGCACCCTGTTTGGCGACGGAGCCGCAGCCGCCATCATCGAAAAATCGTCTGACACTGCCGCCATCCTTGCCTCTCGCCTCGAAACTTACAGCAGCGGCGCTGCCCTAGCCCAATGTTTAGGTGGTGGTAACAAACACCATCCCCAAGAGCATCCCGCCCATCCCGAACGCTTCGTCTTTCAAATGCAAGGTCAAGCCATCTACCGCATGGCGACCAAAATCCTTCCCGGCTTTGTACAGCGCTTGTTTGAACCGGTTGGTTTCACCATGAGCGATATGAAAATGGTCATTCCGCACCAGGCTAGCCTGATGGCCATGCGCCTTCTACGCAAGCAGCTCCACATCCCCGAACAGGCGTTGATGGTGATTGCTCATGACCACGGAAACACCGTCGCGGCTTCTATTCCCATGGCGCTGCATGAGGCTATTCAACAGCGGCGAATTCAAAGAGGCGATCGCATTCTTTTGCTTGGCACCGCCGCCGGATTTTCAGCAGGCGCAATGGTTTTGGAGTACTAAAAATGTCGCAGCCATCCCCCCAAACGATTCTTCTCACCGGCGGTCGCGCCCCCGTCACGCTAGATCTCGCTCGTCAATTCTTCGCCGCTGGACACCGCGTACTCGTCGCCGACAGCCTCAAGCATCAGCTATGCAGTCAATCTAGAGCGGTTGCGCATAATTTTCTGGTTCCTGCTGCGCGATCGCACCCTACCGACTACATCAAAGCTCTACAGCACATCATCACGACCTACCAAGTAGACTGGCTAATTCCCACCTGCGAAGAAATCTTCTACATCGCCGCCGGACGAGATCATTTAAACTCTCTTTGCACCGTATTTACAGAACCTCTCGAAAAACTCGAAAAGCTGCACAACAAATGGACATTTATTCAAACGGTTAAAGCGATGGGTTTACCCGCTCCCGAAACCTGGCTGCTTGAGTCTAAAAAAGACTTAGAAAACGTCCTTAAAGAACAGACTCGACGAGCGGAATCAGGTGATAATCTAGAGGTGGCCTCTTCTCAAAAACTTGTTCTCAAACCCGTCTTCTCTCGCTTTGCTAGCCAAGTTCGCATTCTGTCTCTTGCTACTGATGAGGCCAATCGTTCTTCTCTAGCCGCAAAGGGCATTCTCCCCACGCCCTCTGCCCCCTGGGTTGCCCAAACTTTTGTCACTGGCCAACAGTACTGCGTATACGGCATCGCCCATCAGGGCACTCTTGCTGCCTTCGCCGCCTATCCTACCCTCTTTACCGCAGGCGCAGGCTCCTGCATTTATTTCCAATCGGTTGTCCATTCGGGCCTACTCACCTGGATGCAAACCTTTGTCGCCGCCCAGCAGTTTACCGGCCAAATCGCCTTCGACATCATCGAAACCCCCGACAAAGTCCTCTACCCGCTAGAATGCAACCCCCGATCCATCAGCGCTATCCACCTTTTCACTCCTGCAGATAATCTTCCCCAAGCCTTTCTCCATCCGTCCCTGGTGGCTGAGCGCAGTCGTAGCCCGCTTTCGCCTTCTCCCAACTCTCCTGCTGCGATCGCCCTTGCCATGCTTTTCTACGGCCTCCCCTCAGCCCTGGTCACTCAACGCCTTCGCCTATGGCTGCACGCCTTCACCCAGGCCAAAGACGTTATCTTTCAAGCTAACGATCCGCTGCCTGCTTTTCATGTTGTCGTGGTTCTTCTTCAGTTTGTCCGCATGAGCCTGCAACAAAAACAAAGCCTACAGCGCGTATCTACAAAAGATATTGAATGGGACGGCGAGCCAATCCATGTTTCCCTCTAAGCCGCATCACTATCAGCACTGGTATATTGCCTGCACTGCTCAAGCCCTTAAGGAAAAGCCCATTAGCCGTACTGTACTCGGTCTTCCTCTCGTCCTCTTTCGCGGGAGTAAAGACCAACCCGTTGCCTTGCTAGATCGCTGTCCTCATCGCAATGTTCCGCTTTCGCAAGGTCAGATCTACCGCGCTCCTCCCAGTAAAATAGCTGACGATACATCTCATACTCACCTCACCTGTCGCTACCACGGTTGGCAGTTCAACGAGCAAGGCCAATGCCAGCATATTCCCGGTCTGGGTTCCATTCAGCCCGACCAGTCTAATAGAAATGCGACTAGAAACGCGATCGCCTATCCCACCGCCGAGCAACAAGGCTTTATCTGGGTGTATCCCTCTGCTGATCTCCCTGCCGATTCCTCTGTCGATTCCTCTGTCGATTCCTTTGCCAATTTCTCTGCTAATCCCTTTTCTCACACCCAGCCCTACACCTTCCCTTATCTCGATCATCCCCACTTTGCTACTACTCGCTGGCAAATTCAGGCCAACGCCACTCTCCTCAACGCCGCCGAAAACTTTCTAGACGCCACCCACACTCACTTTGTCCATGCCGGACTCATTCGTAGCGATCAACAGCGTCAACCTGTCACCGTCAAAATTACTCGCCGTCAGCGTAGCGTCGAAGCTGTTTATTCTGGCGAACAGCAGCTCTCAGGACTGCTATCTCGCCTACTTGTCCCAGGTTGCCGCGAACTCACCTCTATCGGACGGTTTATTCTTCCTGCGATCGCCCAAATCGAATATAAAACAGATCGCCATTACCGGCTGCTGGTCTCTCTGTTCATTACTCCAAACACCGCGCAGCAGCTCACCGCCTATTGCGTTGTCACCTTTCGCTGGGGTTCATTTAACCGCCTCGGTCGCCTGCTTGCCAAACCGCTGTTCTATCCAGCTATGCAGCAAGATCTTGCTATTCTCAACGCCCAAACCCAAAATATAAACCGCTTTAAGCAAGAGAAATTCACCTACACTGAACTAGATTTACTCAGACCCCATATTGAATATCTCATAGACCAGCCAACCCCTCCGGCAAACCCTGCCAAAGAGAAGGATCAGACGCCCTTATTTGAAACAACCATTTCAGTTCAGCTTTGAGCTGGTTATTTTACGATTGGTCAGAATCTTTCTGTGTGCCTGATAACCCGACTTTTTAATCAATTAGACTCATGACCAAAGCACTCATCACCGGCGGTACAGGATTTTTGGGCAGTCAGCTAGCGCTAAAGCTGCAACGGCTCAACTACGAGGTCACTGTTCTAGGCCGTAACTCCACTGTCGGCGCTCAGCTCACCGCTGCCGGATTACGCTTTATCGCGGCCGATCTGCGAGATGCTGGTGCGATCGCCGCTGCTTGTAAAGGCCAAGATCAAGTCTTCCACTGCGGAGCGCTGTCCTCTCCCTGGGGCAAAGCCAAAGACTTCTACGACACCAACGTTCTCGGCACCTGTCACCTCGTCTTGGGCTGTCTTACTCACAATGTGCAGCGCCTGATCCATGTCTCCACCTCCGCTGTTCACTTCACCTACGCCAACCAGCTGCAAATTCTCGAATCGCATCCTTTCCCGGCCCCCGTCAACGCCTATGCCAAAACCAAACAGCTCGCCGAGCAGGCCATTCAGCAGGCGCATCGGCAGGGTCTGTTCACCCTCACCCTCCGCCCGCGCGGTATCTTTGGCCCCGGTGATACTGCCCTACTTCCTCGGCTGCTGCGGGCTAGCGATCGCACCGGCATCCCGCTCATCCATCAGGGCCAAGCTCAAGTAGATGTCACCTATGTGGGCAATGTTATCGATGCTCTACTCTGCTGCGCTAAAGCCCCCAAGTCCTTATCTGGCGGGGTTTATAACATCAGTAATGGCGAGCCACTCCCGCTGATAGATCTACTTCAAAGGGTTTCACAACAGCTCAACCGCCCGCTGAATTTTAAGCCTTTGCCCTTTCGGATTGCTTATGGATTGGCGATCGCACTCGAAAGCGCAGCCCTGATCACTCAGCGAGAACCGACCCTAACTCGCTATACGGTTGGTCTCATGGCCTTTAGCCAAACCTTGAACATTCAAGCTGCCACCCTCGAACTAGGCTACCGTCCAACCGTCACGCTAAGCGAGGGCATCGAAAGATTTTCTCACTGGTGGAAAAAACGAGAAAAAGAGATCGAAGGAGCCAAATGAACAATCTTGAAATTCTCGCGCCAATCTCTCCTATCTCTGTTCGGGCCACCTTCTTCAAAACTGGCTACTGCACCCATCCAGAGGCCATTACCCTACGCGGCGCACCCTGGAAAAACGTCAAATTTCCGGCGCTGTTTGCCCTCATTCAGCATCCCACACAGGGCAATATCCTTTACGATACCGGCTACGCCAGCCGTTTTTTTAAAGAAACCAAACGCTTTCCTAACCGCATCTACGCCCTCATCACCCCTGTCTTTTTTCAGCCCGAACAAAGCGCCGTAGAACAGCTACAGCAGCAGGGCATTGCCCCCGAAGAAATCAGCTACATCGTCGTCTCTCACTTTCACGCCGATCACATCAGTGGCCTGATCGACTTCCCCAAAGCTACTTTTCTCTGCGATCGCGCTGCCTACGATGCCGTTAAACATAAACAAGGTATCAGCGCCCTAAAAGCCGGATTTTTGCCCGGTTTGCTACCCCCAGACTTTGCAGCCCGCGCCCAGTTTGTAGACTACAGCCCCACCGTGCCGCTTTTTCCCAATCTGTTCGACACCGCCTTTGATATCTTTAACGACGGTAGTCTGCTCGCCGTTGAACTACCCGGCCATGCCACCGGACAGCTAGGGCTAATTTTTACCGATAGCCACCAGCAAACTCACTTTCTGGTGGCCGATGCCTGTTGGTCTAGTCAGGCCTATCAAGAACTGACAGAACCCTTGGCGATCGCCCAGCTCATTTTTGCTAACCCTTCCGAATATCGTGTCACGCTTAAAAAACTCCATCAGCTCCATCAGCAGCGCCCCGACCTTCACATTATTCCTACTCACTGCGGCGAAATCTGGCAAGACCAAATCCGAAAAAATCGAATCTGAAAAATCAAACCTGAAAAATCCAAATCTGAAAAAATTGAATCTACTCAAAACAGGAACTAGAGCCATGAATAAAATCCTCTCTATTCTGTGGTCTTACGTCAAAACCAAATACCTCCGTCGGTTCAGCCATCGCCAAGCCCTAGAAGCCTGGCAGAACAAACAGGTGACTGCGTATCTAAAAGCCGTTTTGCCAAACTCGCCCTTCTATCGCAGCCACTACAAAGACCACGATCTCACCCAATGGCAGCAGCTTCCTACCATCAATAAATCCGTCATGATGGCTAATTTTGACCGGCTAAACACCGTTGGCATCACCCAATCTGCCGCTATGACGGTCGCTCGTCAGGCCGAAACCAGCCGCGACTTTAGCCCCACGCTGCAAGGCTATACCGTCGGCCTCTCTTCTGGCACCAGCGGCAATCGCGGCCTGTTTTTAATTAGTCAGGCCGAGCAGCAGTCTTGGGCCGGGACTATCCTGGCTAAAGCGCTGCCGCAGTCCATTTTGACTCCCCAGCGCATTGCCTTTTTTCTTAGGGCCAACAGCAACTTGTACGAAACTGTTCAGCGATCGCGCATTCAGTTCGAATATTTCGATCTCTTCCAACCGCTCGAATCACACATCACCCGTCTCAATCAATATCAGCCCACCATTCTCGTCGCCCCTGCCTCCATGCTCCGTCTCCTAGCCAACAATCTCCTAGCCAACAATCTCTTAACAGCCCATCTGCCAGCTCCTTCCCTCGACATCGCCCCCATCAAGCTCATCTCCGTTGCTGAAGTTCTAGATCCTCTTGACGAACAGTTCATTCAAGCTGCCTTCAATCAACCCGTCCACCAGCTATATCAATGTACCGAAGGCTTCTTAGCCGCCACCTGCGAGCAAGGCACCCTCCATCTCAATGAAGACATCCTCGTCATTCAAAAAGACTATTTAGATTCAGATTCCTACCTAAATTCCTACCCAAATTCTCATTCAGATTCTTATTCAGATTCTCATTCAGATTCTCGTAGATTTAGCCCCATCATTACCGATTTCAACCGCACTACCCAGCCCATTATCCGCTACCGCCTAGACGATATTCTGACCGAGCGCAGTGCTCCCTGCCCCTGCGGTTCTATCCTTACTGCTATAGAACAGATTGAAGGCCGCTGCGATGATATCTTTTATCTCCCTAGTCTCTCTCATAACCGCTCAGAATCAACAGATCAACTCGCCCTCATCCCTGTCTTCCCTGACTTTATCCGCCGTACTATCATCCTCGCCTCAGACAGTATCGAAGAATACGCCGCTATTCAAACAGCCAACGGCATAGAAATATATCTAAAACTTACGGAGCCATCCCCACAGAAATCCTATGAACAGAAATCCTATGAACAGCAGTGGAAAACCCTCACTACTCAACTCACCGAACAACTCACGATCCTATTCAATCAGCTAGGCTGTAAATCCCCACCGATTGCCTTTCTTCCCTACCAGCCACAAACCCAGCAGGGCCAAAAGCTCCGCCGAATCCGCCGCGATCGCCCGCACCTACCTTAAATGTCTCATTCCTCTTCTTTCTCTGGCGTCTCTTCTGGCGTTTTCCCTACCGTCACACTCCACGACGCCACCACCGCCGCTCGACTCACCTATCCCCACACCGAAGCTCAGCTCATCAAACGCTGCTGGCTTCCGATGATGCAGCAGGGTTCCGTTCATTTCATCAATAATCTCAACACAAAGCTCCGTCTCCTCGCCGTTGACGATCTGTTGCTACCAGTTACTGTCAACCGGCAAGCCTACGATAATTCCTACGTCTGTTCTTTCTATGCTCACTACATCACATACGCCAAAGACGAACTCACCCATCTAAACGCCCCCGTTCTAGAGTATCTGCTCGCCAGGGTTCTCACCGTCCTCGGCTATTTGCTCAAACAAACTGCTATCAATAAAGTAGTCATCGTTAATAATTGGATGCTTTCTACTAACCTCTATCCGCCTTTGTCGGCACCGCAGCTTGTTGCTATTACGCAGCACCTTCAGCAAGTTTTTCCAGATCATGCGATCGCCTTTCGCTCTATCAACAGCGCCACCGAATCTATTCTGCAAAGCACCCTTCCCACCCTTGGCTATCAGCTCATTGGCAGCCGTCAAGTTTATCTATCTACGTCCAATCAATCCTTATCTACCGAAAGACAAAAGAGAAAAAACAGATATCTCAAACAAGATTTTAAGCTATTCCAAACATCGGGCTATGAAATTATAGACATCACCCAGCCCAGCGCCACCGAGCTTTCTAGAATTGTTGAACTCTACAATCTTCTCTATCTGCACAAATATTCATTCAACAACCCCCAGTTCAATCACAGCTACGTTGCTCTCACGCTCAAAAGCAAATTTCTCACGCTCAAAGGACTATACAAAAACGGTAGATTAGACGCTGTTGTTGGCTTTTACATCATCAACGGCGTGATGACCACGCCGCTATTGGGCTACGATACGCGCCTTCCTAAAAGCACCGGACTCTACCGAATGCTCACGGCCTGTCTGATTCAAGAGGGCGAAAAAAGAAACCTTACGATCAATCAAAGTTCTGGCGCGGCCTCGTTCAAATGGCGGCGCGGTTTCACTGGCTGGGTCGAATATAGCGCCATTTTTCACCGGCATCTCCCATTGCATCGGCGCATGGGCTGGTGGCTACTCGGCAGTCTGATCGCGCTGGTCGCCATTCCGCTTATCAAAAAGTACAAGCTGTAGGCTGCTGACTATCTTCTGTCCATTTGACGATTCAATATTGGCTTTATAGAAGACGATGGAACAGAATATTTAGCTGTGAATGTTTAGCTGTGAATGTTTAGCTGTGAATATTTAGCTGTGGAGATTTTATAATCAGCACACCGATAGGCGATCGCGCTAGCACATACTTTATTATTGAACTTATCAGCTTCAGCTTCAATATTATGGCTAACCCAAAGTCAATTTTGCTAAAAAGCGCAGTTACTCTTGGCGTAATTGCTTGTCTCACGCCGCTTTTGTTCAAGGCTTATATTTTAGCTTGTATGTACTGGACTTTGAATGTTCAAGCTGATCCTTATGAACCCTGGAACGGTTGCGCAAAACCCACCTCTCAAGCAGAGCTAAACGCCTGGATAGCTCATTCAGAAGCAACTGGCGAACCCATGTGCGATCCAGAAGCGGTCAACATGACCTTCGAGTAACCCCAGCCGAATAGCGAGTCTGATGCCCAATTCTGCGAGTGATAATATAGCAAACAGCAGTAGGATACTGGCATAATGGAAGCTTAGAGATCCGCGATCGCGAAATGCCAGCCCCTTACAGGCAAGACCTCAGAAGAAAAGCTATCGAAGCCGTTGAGTCGGGTCGCTCCTTGTTGTCAGTGAGCA
>JBBSOB010000117.1:0-13826 GCA_038260205.1 Phormidesmidales cyanobacterium | reverse complement strand
GGTGATTAAAGATGCAGCAGGGCGGTATTTTGCGTCTTTCGTCGTCGAAGTCGATGCGGCTCCGCTGCCCTGGGTTGATAAAGCCATCGGCGTTGATCTAGGCATCACGACCTTTGCTACTTTGGACGATGGCACTAAGAAAGATGCGCCTAAGCCGCTAAAGCGCTACCTCAAAAAGCTAGCTAGGCGACAACGCAAGCTTGCTAACTGCGAGAAAGGCAGCAACCGGCGTAAGCGGGCTGTCTTGGCCGTCGCTAAAGTCTACGCTCGGATAAAGGATATTCGCACTGATTTCCTGCACCAGTTGAGTACTCAGCTGATTCGAGAAAACCAATCCATCAGGCTAGAAGATCTTAACGTGAGCGGAATGATGCGGAACCATTGCCTAGCCAAAGCAATCAGCGATCTAGGCTGGCGCACTTTCAGAACCATGCTCGAAGCGAAAGCTGAAATGTATGTCCGTGACGTTGCTGTGATTAGCCGGTGGGAGCCGACATCACAGACCTGCTCTAATTGTGGTGAGAAAACATTACAGAAGAAAGCAGGCATGGAAGGGCTAAAAATCCGAGAGTGGCTGTGCTCCAACTGTGGCACTCACCACGACCGAGATGTGAACGCTGCGAAGAATATTAAGGTCGCCGGGGGATACTCGGAGACTCAAAACGGACGACGGAGAGAGTGTAAGACAAGCTTGCCTGCGGTTCTCGGTGATGCGTCTACCCATCGGATAGGTGAGCAGCTTAGTTTGTTTGCTTAGGTCGGGAATCTCCCGCCATACTGAATCGGTTGGAGGGAGAGGATGTCAATAGCTTTTTAACTTCTATTCGCTTCATTAGCTTTTTAACTTTATGTTTTAGCATCCAAGTGCCGCCTTTAAAGACTGTCCAAAATAAATTCTAAGATCGTTTCCTGATGCCGATACTTTGAGTTGGATCTCTGTATAGAGAGGCAAATGGTAGCAGGGGATGCATGGAAGACTTATTGGAGGAACTGTTGAACGTGTTGGCTCCGCCTTCTAGCACGGAATCTACTCATAAAGAAGCGTCCTCAACCTATCAGCCTACGCCCACCAACGAGGCTGCGGCTCAGAAAACTCAGACAAATGGGTTTTTAGCCAGTCAAAAAATGGCCTCCGAGACTGCTCGCAGGGCAACCGAAAAAACTGAAAAGATGAGTCCACAAACGGCTCGACAGTTAGATCAAGAGGCAGAACCAGACATCAGCGATCCGGCGGTCGATCATGGCCCGTCTACAGGCTCGTCTGCAGGCCCGCCTACATTGATGACGGTGGCCTCTTTGAGTAATTTGGCCTTCGACCAGTTGCTAAAAGCGGCTCAATCTTTAGAGACTTTGGCAGATAATTCGCGGGATGTGGCGGTGGAATCACTCCTGTTTGACGCAGGTGTTGCCGTTCCTAAAGCGTTAGGTCATCAAGTCTTTAGCACAACAGAAGGGCAAGTTCGTAAGGCGTCTTTTGAAATAGATGAAGATGCGCTTCAAGATCCCATGGGGTCGGCCAATGGGCACGCTTCAACAGCCGCTGTCAAAAATGGTAAAGGAGCTACCGAGGAGGATATGCCTTTGCCAGATGAGCCTTTAGCCGCTGAACCGCTAGCCGCTGAACCGCTAGCCGCTGAGCCTTTGGCGAATCCGTTTCTAGAAGATACGGTTTTACTGGAGCATGGCGCTAGCGAGCAGATCTCCTCAGAGGGATTAGATGCTGAGCATCAGGTGATAGAAGATAGTGAGGCGGAGATTGATGAGTCTGTGATCAGTGCCTTTGATATTGGCGACTTTGAGGCAGACGCCCACATTACTGAGGAGGCTGAAGAGAATGATTTTGCTGCTGATAATTTTGGGTTTAGTTTTGCTGATTTTGATCGTGACGATCCTGATGTAGATCATCTCAGCTTAGAAGCATCGGATTTTGGTGCGGAGGAAGCTCTCGAATCGCACCGCGAAAATGACTTTTACGAGGCTGATGAGCGCTTAGAAACGGCTGATATTTCGCTAAACGAGCTAGTAAGCGCGACGGAGAAAAACTTTTTAGCCCGATGGTTCAAACGTTTGGTGGGCGCTAAAGCAGATGACCTTGAAGAGGCAGCGTCTGATCCATCTGAACCCAGACTGTTTGAGTCTAACTATAGTCAGAGCCATACTCAGACCTACACTCAGAGCCATACTCAGAACTATAGTCAGAGTGCGAATCAGGGTAAATCTGCGGCCAATTACGACGCCA
The DNA here is from genome assembly GCA_038260205.1 of Phormidesmidales cyanobacterium. GTDB lineage: Bacteria > Cyanobacteriota > Cyanobacteriia > Phormidesmidales > Phormidesmidaceae > Phormidesmis. Next base: position 11,587 of record JBBSOB010000117.1, on the reverse strand, counting down.
ATTACGACACTGATTTTTACACGCAAGAGGCATTAGACCTTAATTTAGCGTCTGTTTTAGAGCCTGTTTTAGAGCCGTCTGAGTCACTTGAGCTGGATGAGGAGGCCGATACGCCTGATGCGCCTGATACGTCTTTAGAACCAGCGTTGACTGACGATTTGATTCGTGAAGACGAGGCTAGAGAGGGGGCGGTGGACGTTGCCATAGAAGCTGTCGTGGAGGCGAATGCTTTCGATCTTGATATTTTTGAACCGGACGTTCTAGACAGCCTCGAAGACGATTTTGATGCGGACAGTCTGCTCGAACCTTTGGGTGAAAAAGCGTGGCTCAATGAAGCGGACAATGCCATTGAGGCTTTGCACGAGGCGGCGGCGGTGGGCGATCTCTCAGGCGTTTGGGCCGCTTTGGAGGCAAACGCCAGTGTGAATGCGTTGGGGCGATCGCAGCGAACGGCGCTCTCTATAGCGGTTGAGGCGGGCTGTGTGCCAGTGGTAGAAATGCTGCTAGAGATGTGCGCCGATCCTAATGTGGCCGATATTGTGAACGGTGCGCCCGTGCGCTATCCGCTGATGGTGGCGGCAACTGAGGCGGCTGAGTCGGTGCGAGGGGATCTGCTGCGTTTGCTGCTCGCTAGAGGCGCTGAGGTCAATCAAGCGGATGTGATGGGCCAAACGGCCTTGATGGGCGCGGCTGAGCGTGGACATGTAGATGCGATGCGGCTGTTGATTGAGGCGAATGCTGACTTGGATGCGCAAGATTTGCTGGGCCAGACGGCGATGCTGCGAGCTAAAGGGCAGGGCCATGAAGGCGCGATCGCCCTGCTAAATGAAGCGTCGATGGATCGAGAGCGGGCGATCGCCTTTTTGAGAGCCGTGACGCAAGGAGACCTCATCGCAGTCAAGCAATGGTTAGCGGCCGGAATGAGCGCAAATACCCGAGTAGCTCGAATGAGTGCGCTAACTCAGGCGGCGGCTAAAGGTGAAGTTGCGATCGCCCGACTCCTGATTGAAGCAGGCGCTGATATTGACTATCGGTTCTATGAAACTGATCCAACGCCGCTGTTTCACGCCGCTTACAGAGGGCAATTGGAGATGGTGATACTGCTGCTGGCGACGGGCGCGAGTCCTCGGCCTACGCCAAACTATCCCATCGGCGCGCTGGACTACGCAGAAATTGGGCGACAAAACGCTGACGATGCCACTGCCTTTGAGCCAATTGTGGCGCTGTTGGCGACCCTGACAAGGCGGTCTGACTGAGGTCGAAGACGCGACAGAATTGAAGCCATTGCTCAAAGATATAGCGCTAAAAACAGATTGATTGGGCTATTTTTCGACGACCTAGTGAGTGGGCTAGCGCATGGGCGATCGCGACAGACAAATGCGGTATATTGTCCCGGTGACGACGCGCCCATTTGGCCCCGGCGCGGTTGCTTTTTGCTTTTCAAACTTCAGGTTGGCCCGTTTGAGAGCATAGCAAAAACCGCCTCTAGTAGACCTATCCGGATCGCTTAGCAAACAAATGCCCGTTGGCGACAGCACCGCCTGAATAAAGGCAATGAGCGGCTCAATGTTGCGCTCCTCATAGATCACATCGGCCGCGAGGATAAGCGGAACTTGAATGCTAGGCGGAGTGCGCCAGTCTAACGGGCGGGTTTCAAAGTTGTCGAAGCCGTTGGCGGCGGCGTTACGAGCGGCAAAGTCTACGGCGGTGGCGTCGTAGTCGCTAAAAATGACGTGATAGCCCAAAGACAGCGCGACGATGCCAGGAAGCCCAACGCCGCAGCCAATTTCTAAGGCGGTGGAGCCTTTAGGTAGCGTTTTGGATAGCTGGGCCTGTTGGGCGACGAGGGCGGTTCCTAGCATGTGGGCGGCGGGCCAGAGTTCTGCCCAGTAAGGCATATACTCATCGGCGTTGAAGGCGGCTTGGGTACTAGGATGGTCGAGGAGCTGGTCGGCGTTGCCGGGGTAGGCGATTTGAAAGGTGCGATCGCCAATTTCAACCGCTTGGTGGCTGAGTTGGCTAACGGCTTCAGCCGGAGTGGTATGCAAGAAGGGCTGATTGCGAACAACAGACATCACGTTACGGCTCAAGCGTTAAGCTCTGATTTTACATGCGCGTTAGAATTTTTACCTTAGACCGTTTCTCTGGCTCTAGCCCGGAGAGATCGGCAATATCTACTAGCTCATCTTTAATAAGTCGTGAGAGCGTGAATATTAAAAAGGGTTCTCTATCGTCATACTTGCCGTCAATCTCGTGTCTTTTAGCGCTGAGATAGTCGTGCAGTTGCCAAACATCTTCGATATGCGAGATCCGTCCAGCATTTTCTCTAATAGTTGTAATCAGCGTTTCAACCTCGCGATGATGAGCCGCTTTGAGTACCTCCTGGGCAATTTTTCTTTCTTCTGGACTCCACTGAACTTCGGCCTGTTGCATTTTCTGAAAAAGGTGTTGGTATCGGTAAATTGTAAAAAGTGAACCATTCCCTCTTAGATACTTTGGAGACAAATACCTAAAGGAGAATGGCTCTTTTATTGACGAGTTGGAATTTATCCTAATGTTTTAACAAACAAGATGTCTCAACAAACAAGATGTCTCAACAAACAAAATGTTTCAACAAATAGGCGATTTAGCGAACGAGGTTCATTAATTCTTTAGGAGAAGCTAGCAAGTCGATGGCGACAAAGAAGATTTTGCCTTCAGGATTGAGCAAAAACCGCCAAGCAATGTTCATGCCTACAGCCGCGCCAAACCAAGGAGTCTGGCATTTTCCAGTGACTTTAATAGGAGTAAATCCATCTTCAGGAGATTCTGTAACGCCGCGCTCAGGAATTAGCTTTAGGTTCTGGCATTCTTCTCTAAAGAATCTGAGAATCGCGTCTTTGCCGACGATAGGCTTGCGGAAAGGAGGCTGCAAAGCGCCGTCTGTTGCAAATAGCTCAGCGAGCGCGTCGAAGTCATTTGCGTTTAGGTTGTTCATGTAGTCCAACACCGTCTGGTTGTCGATACCTTCGATGTTGACCTGGATGCGATCGCCGATAGACTGAGGGGCCATTACCGGCTCCGAAACCCGCTGGTAGCTTCCCATTTTGCTAGTGTCGTAGCCCATATCTACAACGCAGTTACGCAAGACACTGATTTGCTGTCCGGCTTCTAGTCCTCTAATCGACTGTAAAACCGCGTTGGCGTTTGCAGACAACTTGTAACCTTCGGGAATAGGAGCAACTAGACCCTTTTCCATTAGTTCACCTAGCGTGTTCCAAAACCCTAGCTTGATGTTGGGCGTCCAAGTTGCGTAAGTGCGCGAAACTTCGGTATCAGCTCTGTTTGCCAAATCGCACATGGTTTGCGATTGTTCTAGCGGCGTCATTTGCTTAATTTTGTTCAGCGTTAGCTCGGCGAACTGCATATTTGCCGCACCTGGAGCCGCGATTGTAATACCCTGGCCCATATCAAGATAAGCAAACCAAATGAGTGCTAGCTGGTCTTCAGCGCTGAGTTGAGAAAATCTAGCGGTGGTAGCTGGAATATCGTCCGCAGAGCGGGTGTTGGGGAAAATATTACGAGCAGTTTCAATGGTGTATGGCATGGTTTAGTTCCTTCCTTAATTACAACAAGTGGACTATGGAGCGAAAGGTTAGGCGGCTAACTCAGTTCTAAAACCGTTGGTGCTAAGTGTCTTTGGCGAACAGCGGCAATAGAAATCTGAGTTTCCACTAACTTTCAGCGTTCTAACTTTCAGGGTTTGTGTATTTATCTTAACATTAATTTATATTTTTTAATATAAAAATGATTTCTAAATACTTTACAAGTCAGCCATCTCTGTAACAAGTTGGCTACCTCTGTAAATGTATCCCAGATTATGAGTTATAGAAGACGTGAAATTGAAAGATAGCTCCCTGGAGCTGAGCTAGTCGAGATGGATATTGGCCTTGACAATGCCTTTTGTGAGTGGCACCGCGCGATACAATCTAGCCTGATTTACGCTGCGAACAGGTTTATCCTATGAAAACCTGATCAACAGACATCCTATTTTTAGAAGGGTACTATGCAAATTATCAGGGCGCGAATTATCAGGGCCTGCGTGGCGATTGTTATTGTTTTGAGTCTGGGATGGCTAAGCGCAGACGGCGCAGCGGCTTTGGCAGCATCTACCGACGTTGACTGGACGTATCAAAATCTAACGGGGCCGAACTATTGGTCAGAGTTAGACCCTGACTTTGCGACTTGCACGAGCGGGCAGGCGCAGTCGCCGATAAACTTGAGCGCTGCTGATACCGTGGATTTGATCGATCCAGATTTTCACTACGAGCTAGTGCCGCTAAATTTGTTAAACAACGGTCATACGGTGCAAGTTCCGTATGCACCTGGTAGCTACGTGATGATAGATGGCAAAAGATATAATCTGCTGCAGTTTCACTTTCATAGCCCAAGCGAACATGCCGTAGACGGTGAGATGCGCTCGGCGGAGCTGCATTTGGTGCATCAGAGCGACGCGGGTGAACTGGCGGTGGTTGCTGTTTTGCTACAGGAGGGTGACCCGTCTATAGACTTGCCTGCCAAAGATCTGAAAGGATATCGTGAGTTAAGTAAGGCACTCCCTGCTAAAGCGGGCGATAAAGTGCGGACAGAAAAAACAATTAATGCGCGGTCTTTGTTGCCTGAGAAAACAACAACGTATCGCTACAGCGGCTCGCTGACTACGCCGCCTTGCACAGAGTCTGTAACTTGGCTGGTGATGACGGAGCCAGTAATGTTGCCAGCAAAGCAGATTTTACAGTATGAACGGCTGCTAAATCATAATAATCGCCCGCTTCAGCGGCTGAATGATCGCAGGGTTCAGACAGATCTTTCTCTTTGATAGATTTTGCCGTTGATTTTACAAGGTTATTTAAAGAGACAAGTGATAATAATCAGAAGTGACAATAAGTAGGAGTGACAATTCGTCGAGTCGGTATGACTATCGTCTCGGTATGACTAGTAGCTGTCGTCGCCCGTGACGGTTTTAATAGCGAGGATGTGGTTGGCTTCGTGGAGGCGCTCGGCGATCGCATCTCTCCAGTTCAGACTAATTTTAGGATTGGCCAGCACCTGCTGCGCCTTTTCGCGACACTGCGCCCCCGCCGAGACATCCATCTGGCCAATGTCCATTAAATCTTCGTAAAGCTTTTGTAGCGGAATCTTTTGCTGTGGCTGAGAAGGAGACTGTTGGGAAAGAATCTCGGACATATTAAACTCCTTACTTGAATAAATTGAGCGCGATCGCTGATAGATTTTCTGAGGCAAAGGCATACGCTAGCCCATTGTGTCTCGACAATTGCAAACGAGCGTCGGTATGTTTATAAGCTTTACAAAAGCGGAAGTATAGATGTGGTTCTTAGCCTTTCTTAGCAAAATAGCAATGCTGGATACATTCTATCTCTGATAATTTTATACCTTTTAAAGAATTCCTAAAGAACTACGAATTGAACCCATCCAGAGATCGGCTATCTACCAGTCAGAGATGGCATTGGCAAACTTTTACGATTCTGATGGAGGCGTTTGGGCGATCGCTAACAATCCACCCAAAACAAACAAACTGCCCACTCCAAACCACAGCGACGGTATTTCTTGGAGCAGAAATGACGCAAAAACGACGGCAAACAAAGGTTCTGTCAGCAAGATAGCCGCTGCTAAAAGCGCTGGCAAACGCTGCGCCGCTATGGTGTAGAGCAACGTGGACATTGCCGTGGATAAAATGCCTAATCCTAAAATAACTAGCGCTGACTGTTTGTCTAAGGCGAATGCATTTGCCGGGCTAGCAAAAAGCACTGTGCAAAGAGAAGAGAGGACGCAACCCAATAAACAAGTTGTAAATACGATGTTTGTTGGCCTAAGAATAATGCCTTTGTGGGCGATCGCGCCAAACCACAGCACATACACCGCCAACAACCCTGCCCCAATCAAGGCAAAGACGTATCCCGCTAACGTCTGCCAGGATGTGCCGCCCTCTATGCCGCCGCCCTCTATGCCGCCATTCATAGAGATCTGAGGCAGCATAATCAGACCAACGCCAATAAACGCCAGCAAAGTTCCGATGCTCTCATTTTTGTGAAGGCGCGCCCCAGAAAAAATCTTGTAGGCCGCTACAAAAAGCGGAGACGTTGTAAAAAGCAGTGTCACTTCTCCGACAGGAGCCATCTGAAAAGCCGTCGTTCCTAGCACAAAGCCACCAATCATCGGTAGACTCAGCGACCAGATATAAGGAGCCTGTAAGGAAGAGAAAAGCTCGCGGCGCAGTTTGGGCGAGAGAACGACGGGTAGCAGAGCGATCGTCGCAACAAAAAAGCGGCCTGCGACAATCGCAAAGGGAGACCAGCCGGGGAGCCAGCGAACAAAGATGCCTGCGGTGGCCCAAGTTGCGGTGGAAAGGAGGGCGATCGCAGGGCCACTCCGCAGGAATATTGCAACGCCTCGGCTGTCTAATTTGGCTGGTATCATGGCGATCGCTTTTCATTTCCGGATGATATATCGTAGGCCCCTACAGGATAAAGAGTAACCGCGATGCAAGCGCCAGATGCAAGCGCCAGTTGTAGTCACTCGTGCAACGGTCTCCACGCTCAGCTCACTGCGAAAGCTTGATCTGTTCCAACCGATTCACAAAATAAGAGTGAGACGCCCGATCATAATTGAGCTAAGCGGTCTGTGGCGCAGTATACGATTAATTTGCCTTTAACTACGGTCGCCGCTAACGCTCGTCAGCACAAAAAGAGCGAAACTCGCCGAAGTTCTACCCCTGGCGCAGCGCTATTTTCTCTTTGAGCGTTTTTACTTCACCAGACAATTGAACTTTGTGTAAGGTGATATACGCTACAAATCTTAAAGATTAGCCTTCGGTATCAATGAATACAACTCTATGGAGTTGTAGACCAATAGGATACGCTCAATATCAGTAGAAGCGCCGATAATTAGTCCTTGCAGAACTCTCCTGTGGGTTCTCTCTCTTCGGTCAATACGTTCTAAGTGTGGTTTTGAAGGAGTCAACAGATTAATCAATGGGAAAAGTTGGTAGACGGAAATTTTTGGCATACGGCTCTATGGCCGCAGGTGCCAGTGTCTTTCTAAAGGCATGTGCTTCTAGCGATGGCGGCGATACCGCTTCAAATACAAGTACTGATACTGCCGCTAGCAACAGCGGTGGAGCCAGTGGCGATACGATTAAAGTGGGCATTCTGCACTCCTTGAGTGGCACGATGGCGATTAGTGAAACCACCGTGGTAGATGCTGAAGAGCTGGCGATTGAAGAGATTAATGCGGCTGGTGGCGTGTTAGGCAAACAGATTGTTGCGGTTAAAGAAGACGGTGCGTCCGACTGGCCGACATTTGCAGAAAAAGCAGAGAAACTGATTGATCAAGATAACGTTGCCGTGGTGTTTGGCTGCTGGACTTCGGCTAGCCGCAAAGCGGTGCTGCCGGTGTTTGAAGAAAAAGATCACATGCTGTGGTACCCGGTACAGTATGAAGGTCAAGAATGTTCTAAAAATATCTTCTATACGGGCGCTGCCCCTAATCAACAAATTGAGCCTGCTGTCACCTGGCTGCTAAAGAACAAGGGCAAAAAATTCTTCTTAGTCGGCTCGGACTACGTTTTCCCTAGAACCGCCAACAACATCATTAAAGAACAGCTTAAAGCTGATGGTGGTACGGTCGCGGGCGAAGATTATCTGCCTTTAGGCAATACAGAAGTTACGCCCATTATCAACAAAATCAAACAGGCGCTGCCCGATGGCGGCGTTATCTTCAACAGCTTAAACGGTGACAGCAACGTCGCTTTCTTTAAGCAGCTCAAAAGTGCAGGCATGGGGCCAGATAAGTACCCTGTGATGTCTGTGAGTATTGCCGAAGAAGAAGTTCGCCAAATTGGGCCAGAGTTTTTGGAAGGTCATTATGCTGCTTGGAACTATTTCGAGACGGTAGATACGCCTGCAAACACTAAGTGGGTTAAAGACTTCAAGGCTAAGTATGGTGAAGAGCGGGTGACCAATGACCCGATGGAAGCTGCCTATATTATGGTGTATCTGTGGGCGCAGGCCGTGGAGAAAGCCGGTACGACTGACATTCCGGCAGTGCGTGAAGCGGCCTATGGCCAGACCTTAGACGCACCTGAAGGCACGGTAACCATGAATACCAATCACCATCTTTCGAAGACGGTGCGGATGGGTGAGATTCGCGCGGATGGCATGTTCGAGATTGTTTCTTCGAGCGATGGCCCCGTTGATCCGATTCCCTGGAACCAGTATGTTTCTGACACAAAAGGCTATGCCTGCGACTGGTCTGATCCGGCTAAAGGTGGCAAGTATAAGACTGAAGGCACCTAGAGTTTCAGACACTTAAAATTTAAGGTATATAGAACAAGTTCTTAAGTCCAGCAGAGGTGACTGGCTAATTGGCTGGCAGGAAGGGCTAAAAGGGAGAACCTTTGGCCCTTTTTGTTTGCCAGGATGCGGTTTGAGTGGGTTAAAAGGGCTAGGTTGATTGTTCGTCTAGGAGGAGGTGACTGCTGTGATAGATGGGTTAATTACCACTCTGTTTAATGGGTTGAGTATTGGGACAGTGCTGCTAATGGTCGCGCTGGGATTGGCCGTAGTTTTTGGGCTGATGGGCGTGATTAATTTGGCCCACGGCGAGCTGATGATGCTAGGAGCCTATACGACTTATGTCGTGCAAAATGGCTTTAAGCAGCTCGGCATTGAGCAACCGGGGCTTTATATTTGGGCGGCGATTCCGCTCTCTTTTTTAGTGGCGGCGCTGGTGGGCCTGGCACTGGAGCGCGGCGTGATTCGATTTTTGTATGGTCGCCCTTTAGAGACGCTGCTAGCGACTTGGGGAGTCAGCCTGATTTTGCGTCAGTTTGTGCGTAGCGTGAGCTGGTCGATGGCGATTGGGCTGGTTATTTTTAGCGCTTTGTTCTGGGGTGGAAAGTGGTGGGTGGCCAAGTTTGCACCGGCGCGGCAGGCTTTGGCGAATGTTGTTTTGTTTGTGCTTTCGGGCGCGATCGCTTGGACAATCGGCGGATCTCTCAACGGCAATACCACCTTCAAGCGTCCCTGGTTTAGCGCTCGCAATGTAGATGTGACCGCGCCCGGCTGGCTACAGGGCAGCTTCAGTGTGACTGATACGCTACAGTTTCCGATCTCTCGCTTGTTTATTATTGCCTTGACGACTCTGAGTTTGCTGGGCGTGTACTGGTTTTTACAAAAGTCTCCTTGGGGGTTGCGCATTCGTTCGGTCACTCAAAATAGAGATATGAGCGCCTGCTTGGGCATTCCGACTGCGCAGGTAGATGCCGTCACCTTTGCGCTAGGTTCGGGGTTAGCCGGACTCGCGGGGTTTGCCGTGACGCTGCTGGGATCGGTCGGGCCAAATTTGGGGGTGAATTACATTGTGGATGCCTTTATGGTGGTGGTGGTGGGCGGCGTCGGAAATTTGGTGGGCAGCGTCATTGCCGCCCTTTGCATTGGCGTTGTTACCTATTTGCTAGGCTCTGGAACGATTCCACTGTTGCTGAGCGGCACCGAAAGCTTACAGCCGCTGACCGATTTCTTTAATTTTTTTGCGACGACTAGCATGGCCAAAGTGATGGTATTCGCGCTGATTATTGTGTTCTTACAGATACGTCCGGCGGGACTGTTTCCGCCTAAAGGCCGTTCGGCGGAGATATAAACATGACCGCTTTAACCCATTCAAAAGCGCCGGGTGATACAGGCCATCAGAAAGTGGAATTTTTGGTTGTGGGCGCGATCGCTCTTCTCCTAATCTTCATCGCACCCCTGTTCCTAAACAACTTTCGCATGGGACTGTTGGGCCGCTTTCTCTCCCTTTCTATTGTCGCTCTGGGCATCGATCTAATCTGGGGCTACACCGGAATGCTCAGCCTTGGTCACGGCATCTTCTTTGCGCTAGGCGGCTATGCCTTGGCGATGTTTCTGCAGCTTCAGCCGGATGTTCCTGTTCCCGACTTCTTTTCTCTCTATGGCGTGTCCGAACTGCCCTGGTTCTGGGAGCCGTTTCGCTCTTTTTCGTTTACGCTGTTGGCCATTGTCTTAATTCCGGCGCTGATTGCTGGCGGCTTGGGCTATTTGGTTTTTCGCAATCGTATTCGCGGCGTTTATTTTTCTATTTTGACGCAGGCCGCCTTGGTTGTTTTCTTTAACTTTTTCAACGGTCAGCAGGAGCTGATTAATGGCACCAATGGTCTCAAAACTAGCACTGCCGAAATGTTTGGTCAGTCAGTGGGCGGCGACGGGATGCAGAGCGCTTTCTACATCGCGACGGTTGTTCTATTAGCGCTGACTTACGGACTTTGCCGGTGGCTTACCAGCGGCCGTTTTGGCCGGATGCTTATTGCCATTCGAGATGATGAAAATCGGGTGCGGTTTTCTGGCTACGATCCCACTGCGTTTAAGGTGGTGGTGTTTGCGGTGTCGGGTGCGATCGCTGGCATTTCGGGCGCACTCTACACCGTGCAGTCGGGCATTGTTTCACCGCAGTACATGGACATTGCCTTCTCAATTGAGATGGTAATTTGGGTTGCCGTTGGCGGCCGCGGAACGCTAATTGGCGCAATCCTTGGGGCGCTGGTGGTGAGCTGGGGCAGAGCCTTGCTCAGTGAAAAATATCCGGATATTTGGCTGTTCTTTCAGGGCGCTTTGTTTTTGATTGTGGTGACGGTGCTGCCGGACGGGATTGTAGGCTGGTGTCGCCATCGGGCAATGAATCAACTGCGATCGCTCTTCGGCAAACCCATTCCCACCAACACCTACCCTCAACTTGAAGTGGACGAAACCATTCGACAAGAAGCCCGGCTCTACGGCGAGCCGAAAAAACCCTTGGTCGAACCGTCCTCCCAGCGGCCAGATGCTTAAGGATAAGGAGCGCTATTGATTATGACAACAGCCGAAACAACAGCTAAAAAAACAGCCGGTCAGACTCAACCGCTGCTAGATATTGAAAACGTCACCGTGAGCTTTGATGGATTTAAGGCGATTAACGGCCTGAATTTTAAGATGGGCGATCGCGGTTTGCGCGTCATCATTGGCCCCAACGGAGCGGGTAAGACAACGTTTCTTGATGTGATTACCGGGAAGGTGCAGCCGACGACCGGACGCGCTTTATTTAAAGGAAAAGATATTAAGGCTTTGTCAGAACAGGCGATCGCCCGTCTTGGCATTGGTCGCAAATTTCAAACCCCGCGCGTCTATCTCAACCTGACGCCGCGCGAAAATCTGGAGCTTTCCTGCAACCGGGTCAAAACCGTTTGGCACACCCTGTTCAAACCCACCCCCACCGCAGAAGCGCGAACCGTGGGCGGCCTGCTCGAAACCATCGGCCTAAGTGCCAAGTCGGACGTGCCCGCAGCGCTGCTTTCCCACGGCGAAAAACAGTGGCTAGAGATTGGCATGTTGGTAGCCCAATCGCCCGACCTCCTGCTCGTGGATGAACCCGTTGCCGGACTCACCGACGAAGAAACCGAGCGTACTGGCGATCTGTTAATTTCGCTAGCAGAAAGCCACGGCGTCATCGTCATTGAACACGATATGGAATTTGTGCG
>JBBSOB010000116.1:0-13851 GCA_038260205.1 Phormidesmidales cyanobacterium | reverse complement strand
TGGGCTGCTGTGGATTTATTAGATTGATTGCGATCGCCCTAACCTTAGCGGCTATCCTCCTCAGTCTTTAGCGGGTCAATAATTGGCTTTAGCGGGCTTTGGGTATGTATCTGTAGTAGATAATTGCTAATGGCAATCAGAAAAATAGTCAGAGCAACGTAAACAAAATCGCTGGCTTGCGAAATGTCTATTTCCAGCATCTTCTTGAACAGATTCACAATTAGAGCGACGACAATCACCTTAACCAGCTTACTTTTTAGCTCATCTAAAGATTCACTTTGCAAAATGCTGACTTCCTGCTCAAACCTAATGTCAATTCTAGAAATGAACAGCTCGTATATGCCAAACGCAAAAATCAGTAAAACAATACCGATGAGATAGTAATCAATCCCGCCGATGACGTAAGAAACAATCTGATAGGTGATTTCGCCCTCTGGGTCGGCCCGGTCAAATCTGAGCCTCAGTCCGGCCCAAATGTCCCAAGTGCCGATGATAAAGAACTTGACGGCGCTCAATAGGCTAAAAATAACGGGAAATAAGACGAGCAGCCGAAAATTCCAAATAATCGTTTCAAAAACTCGCTCTATTTTTCTAAGCTGTCTCATAGGGTGGGAGGGGCATAGCTGGACGCGATACGGTATCAAACCTAGATGCTGTATCGCACAGACACCTATTACTCTGGCTGAAGCGATATACAAAAGGAGGATGCATACAAGAGACATCCCCCTTATCTTCGCGCCGCTGCGCCGCGTTCTCATTGGACAAACGTTATGGCGTATTGCAGAGTCTATTCGTCTCTAGTGCGAGCTGCTAGTGCTAGGACAATCGAGTGTTTTTATCGGTCATCACTTTTAGCGTCTTGGCATATTCTTGCAGCTCCACTGGCTCAGGCTTAATGTTCCAGATTTGATCGCAGTATTCTTTGATGGAGCGATCGCTCGAAAACTTACCCATTCGCGCCGCATTCAAGATAGACATGCGCACCCACTCATCCTGGTTCTGATAAGCTTCGCTCACCTTTACCTGGCAATCTACGTAAGCCTGATAGTCGGCTAGCACCATAAAGCGATCCTGATACAACAGATTGTCGATCAGAGGTCGGAACAGTTCGGTGTCTCCACTGGAGAAAATGCCGGAGCCGATCAGGTCGATGACCGTTTTTAGATCTTCATTTTCTTCGTAGTACTTGCGAGGGTTGTAGCCCGTCACTTTTAGCTTCGCAACTTCTTCAGCGTCCAAGCCAAATAAGAAGAAGTTATCTGCGCCCACTTCATCACGAATTTCTACGTTGGCCCCGTCTAGCGTCCCAATCGTAAGCGCCCCGTTCATAGCAAACTTCATGTTGCCCGTACCCGAGGCTTCAAAGCCCGCAGTCGAAATCTGCTCAGACAGATCGGAGGCTGGATAAACCGGCTGGGCGTTGGTGACGTTGTAGTTAGGGTAAAAGATGACCTTAAGCTGATCGCGCACGTCGGGATCGCGGTTAACGACTCGGCCTACAGAGGTGATGAGCTTGATAATCAGCTTTGCCATGAAGTAGCCCGGCGCTGCCTTACCCGCAAAGATAAAGGTGCGCGGCGTAATCTTCAGGTCTGGATTTTGCTTCAGCTTGTTGTACAGCGAAATAATATGCAGCGCGTTGAGCTGCTGACGCTTGTACTCGTGAATGCGCTTGATCTGCACGTCGAACATTGAGTTAGGGCTTACCTTGACGCCGGTGGCTTGCTCAATGCGCGCCGCCAAAATCTCCTTGTTCGCTTGCTTAATCTGTCGCCATTCCGTTCTAAAGCCCGGATCGTCAGCAAATTTCTCCAGTCTCTTAATTTGATCGAAATGGGTAGGCCAGTCGATGCCAATCCGCTGATTGATCAATCGAGACAGCTTAGGATTGCTGAGTACCATCCAGCGACGAGGCGTGACGCCGTTTGTTTCGTTGATAAACTTTTCGGGGAAAAGCTGATAAAAATCGTTGAGCACCGTTTGCTGCAACAGCTCGGTGTGCAGTGCGGCAACGCCATTGATATGGTGGCTCCCAACACAGGCTAGGTTTGCCATGCGCACGTAGCGACCGCCACTTTCATCAATCAAAGACATCCGCTCTAAGCGCTCGTTGTCCTGACCAAATTTGATGCGAACTTGCTCTAAAAACAGACGGTTGATCTCAAAGATGATCTCTAAGTGGCGAGGCAATAAAGAGCCGAAAAGATCGATGGGCCAGCGTTCTAGCGCTTCGGGCAGTAGGGTGTGGTTGGTATAGGCCAGAGACTTTTGGGTGATTTCCCAGGCGGCATCCCACTCTAGCTCGTGCTCGTCTATGAGCAGGCGCATGAGTTCGGGGACGGCGATCGCCGGGTGCGTATCGTTCATTTGAATCGTGTACTTTTCGGGGAATTGCTCAATGGTCATGCCATCGCGGAGCAAAATCCGAATCATGTCTTGTAAAGAACAAGAGACAAAGAAATACTGTTGCTCTAGCCGCAGCTGCTTGCCTTCGAGATGCTCGTCGTTGGGGTAGAGCACCTTCGAGATGTTCTCCGAAACCACCTTAGAGTTGACCGCGCCTGAGTAGTCGCCCTGGTTAAATGCGCCAAAGTCAAAGGCGTCTGGAGACTCCGCTTTCCAAAGCCGCAGCGTGTTTGCTGTATTGACCTGATAGCCCAAAATTGGCGTGTCGTAAGGAACGCCCTTAACGATGCGCTCAGATACCCACTCCACGCGATAGTCGCCTTTAATATCTGTGTAGGCTTTCGTGTATCCGCCTAGCTTGACCGGCTGCGACCACTGAGGGCGAGCGATCTCCCAGGGATTGCCGTTGGCGAGCCATTTATCGGTTTGCTCTACCTGCCAGCCGTCGTGCAGCTCTTGCTTAAAGATACCAAACTCGTAGCGGATGCCGTAGCCCAAGGAGGGAATTTGAAGGGTGGCCATAGAGTCTAGATAGCAGGCTGCTAGACGACCTAAGCCACCGTTTCCTAAACCGGGTTCTTCTTCCTGAGCAATAATCTCATCTAGACTCAGGCCCAGGTCGGCCATTGCGGTTTCAACTGCGCCGTATAGACCTAGGTTAATCAGATTGTTGCCCAGGTAAGGCCCCATTAAGAATTCGGCGGAGAGGTAGACCGCTGTGCGTGACTTGTTCGTGCGGTAGGTGCTAGCAGAGCTGAGCCAGTGGCGCAACATGCGATCGCGCACGGTATAAGCTAGCGCCATATAATAGTCATGCATGGAAGAAAGCTCTGGCGACTTTCCTTGTACATAAAACAAGTTATCTAAGAAACCGCGCTTAAGTGCTTCTGGCGTCAGCCCTGTACGGTCATTCTCTACAGTATTTTCAGAATGCAAAGGCACCGCATTGATTTCTGTTGATTGCATAAGTTACACACAAAAAGTAGGTTGTCAGCAGACGAAGACATTAGCTCTAGTGTCGGATATCTGAACGATAGGCTCAGATCGATAGGACACAAAACAGAGTCAATTAATCTTTGGTTAATGTTCGCTAGCTGCGATCGCTAGCATGGGTTATCAGGATTTATTAAAGGATTGGCTGTTCACTTAAAAACAGCGACAACCAGCGTTGAAAGGTTTTCCTGCGTAGTTATTCCTGCGTAGTTATTAGAGTAAAGGTATCCCGATTTTTCTTCGATTAAGGCAAATCTATATAAAGCTGTAAGGTAAGGCGCTATGCAGCTTCGTATGCGCTGATAGGCTGATACGGAGATAGGCAGCGATCGCCCTTTTAAAAGAGACTCACTGCCTACCGATGTTAGCGATTTACAAATAGAGCCTTATTCCTAGACCTTCTTTAGCCAGCTAAACATCGCCCGCAAGTCCTTACCGACTTCCTCAATGGGATGCTCAGCTTCAATCCGGCGCGTGGCGTTAAAGCCTGCATTTCCAGATTGGCTTTCTAGCACGAACTCGCGCGCAAACTGTCCGGTCTGAATCTCTTTGAGAATCTGACGCATCGCTGCTTTGGTGTCGTCTGTAATGATTCGAGGGCCGCGAGTATAGTCGCCGTACTCAGCGGTGTTCGAGATGCTGTCGCGCATTTTAGCTAGACCGCCTTCTACCACCAAATCCACAATCAGCTTCACTTCATGCAGGCACTCAAAGTAGGCTAGCTCAGGCTGATAGCCCGCTTCTACTAAGGTTTCAAAACCCGCTTTGATCAGCTCACTTAAGCCGCCGCAAAGTACCGCTTGCTCACCAAAAAGGTCAGTCTCAGTTTCTTCGCGGAAAGTGGTTTCTAAAAGCCCTGCGCGAGTGCCGCCAATGCCTTTAGCGTAGGCCATGGCCAAATCGCGAGCCTGTCCTGATGCATCTTGATAAACCGCGAACAGAGCTGGTACGCCTTGACCTTGCTCATAAGTTCGGCGGACGAGGTGGCCGGGGCCTTTGGGAGCCACCATCACCACGTCTACATCCTCGGGGGGCACAATCTGGCCGAAGTTGATATTAAAGCCGTGGGCAAAGGCCAATACGTTGCCTGCTTCGAGATTAGGCGCGATATGCTCTTTGTAGATGCTGCGCTGAATTTCGTCAGGAAGCAAAATCATGATGAGATCAGCGGCCTTGGCAGCCTCTGCTACCGGCTTTACGGCTAGCCCTTCGGCTTCGGCTTTTTCGATGGAGCGGCTACCTTCGTACAAGCCGACCACAACGTTGACGCCGCTGTCTTTGAGGTTTAGGGCGTGGGCATGGCCCTGAGAGCCGTAGCCGATAATGGCCACCGTTTTACCATTTAGCAAATCTAAATTTGCGTCACTGTCGTAATACATCTTGGCCATCTGAAATCTAATCTCCTTAAACTGCGGGGTATTTGAGTGAATGGTGCTGTGAGTTGAGCGATATCTAGGTGAATATCACGTTGAACGTTTGAGTCGAACGTTTGATCTTATCAAACAGGCGACCGTCTTATGAAGCTTTTTTGTCTACTGCCAAAGGTACTGTCTCTGGTTGAAGGCGGCGGTTAGAGTTTGGGCGATCGCGTATGCCAGTCCGTTGCCTGCTCATAAGCATGGCCCACTTCAAACAGCAGATCTTCGCGCAGCACGTTGCTCACAATCTGTAAGCCAATCGGCATGCCATTGCGATCAAATCCACAGGGCACGCTGATCCCCGGCAGACCGGCCATATTTACCGGAATGGTCATCAAGTCGAGCAGATACATGCTCAGCGGATCGTCCTTTTCACCGGCCTTAAAAGCGGTGGTGGGCACAGTGGGGCTAACGAGTACGTCCACGTCTTTAAAAGCGTTCTCAAAGTCTTGCTTGATTAGCGTTCTGACTTTTTGCGCCTTTAGGTAGAAAGCGTCGTAGTACCCTGCCGATAGCGCGTAGGTGCCGATCATAATGCGGCGCTTAACCTCATCGCCAAAGCCCTCTGCTCGCGTTTTGTTATACATCGAGATCAAGTTGGGTTCTTCTGAGCGCAGGCCGTAGCGGACGCCGTCGTAGCGCGCTAAGTTAGCTGAGGCTTCGCAAGGAGCGATGACGTAGTAAGCCGAGACGCCGTAGTCAAACTTGGGGCAGGAGATAGTTTTAACTTCTGCGCCTAGCGACTTGAGTTGATCGATAGCTGCATTCACCGCATCGCCGACTTCGCTATCTAGTCCTTCGCCGAAGGTCTCTTTGATGATGCCGACTGTTTTCCCTTTGAGATCGGTTTTTAAGTGCTGCGTGTAGTCGGGAATTTTGACTTTGAGACTGGTGGCGTCTTTGGCATCGTGACCGGCGATCGCACCCAGCAAAATGGCCGTATCTTCCACCGTGCGGCCAAACGGCCCAATTTGATCGAGCGATGAGGCAAAGGCAACCAGCCCAAAGCGAGAAACCAGGCCGTAGGTGGGCTTCATGCCAACAATGCCGCAAAAGGAAGCGGGTTGGCGAATAGAACCACCCGTGTCCGATCCTAGTGAAATGGGGGCTTGGCCTCCTGCTACTGCCGCCGCTGAGCCACCAGAAGAGCCGCCGGGAACTCGGGAAACATCCCAGGGATTGTGGGTGGGATGAAAGGCCGAATTCTCGGTGGAGCCGCCCATGGCAAACTCGTCCAGGTTGGTCTTGCCGATGAAAACTGCGCCTGCTTGATCTAGTCTGGTAATAACTGTGGCATCGTAGGGGGGCACAAAGTTCTCCAGCATTTTGGAGCTGCAAGTGGTGCGAATGCCCTTGGTGCAGAGGTTGTCTTTGAGAGCGATGGGAATTCCGGCGAGCAGACCAATGTCTTCGCCAGCGGCAATTTTGTCGTCTACGGCCTGGGCCTGTGCCAACGCCTTTTGAGCTGTCATCGACACAAAACTCTCTAGCTTTGGCTCGATGGCCTCGGCCTGGTCAAGCTGAGCCTGAGCGATTTCGACGGCGCTGCGGGTTTTGCTCGTGAGCTGTTGATGCAACTCGCGGATGACTGACATAGGGGTTCCTCGATTCCTCTCCAGTTAGTTAGATTAGCAGGATGCTATCCCCGTGAGTCGTTAATCTGTGGTCAATATGTTGAGAATGTGAGACGATTACCCCGTAAATTTCAGAGTATTTCTCTGGCCGCGAGTTTGGCAGTGAGCTTAGTAATGAATTTGGCGGTGAGTTTGATTATAAGTTTGGTCGTTTATTAAGTTGGTCGTTTATTGAGTTGGTCGCTACGATTTTGCCGGACTGTTTAGATAGTCTGGCGAAGGTATGGAGCCATGCGCGTTTGTTCTGATTGCTGCTGGATCTAAATTTGCTCTTTGTTATCGGATTTTTTTGAATGCCTGGTTTTTGGTATCCCACTGCGATCGCCGCCGTCACTAGCGTTTTTTTGGGGTTGTCAGGCAGTTTATTGATCGGGGCAACGTCTTCCTCGGGGCGCGCCAATCAGCAAAAACATAATCAAAAACATGATGCTGTATTCACCGCTCGATCCTCACATTCATCTGTCTCAGCTCCATCTATCTCAGCTCCATCTGCCTCCACTTCAGCTCTAGATAGCCAGTCTGCTGAGCAACTTAAGCAGGCTCAAAAGCTGGCGAACCAGGCCGTTAAAGCGTTTCGATCTGCCCGTTTGGAACCCAAATCTAGCCTGACCTACACTCGCCGAGAGCGCGATTTGTGGCGGGCCGCTTTGCAGTCGTTGGCCTCTGTTCCGCAAGATTCTGCGCTGCATCATCAGGTGGCCGCAAAGCAGCGCCAGTACCAGCAACTATTAGCGACTGCCGAGCGCAAAGTGGCTGAGGCCGACAGCGCCTTTCTCACTCAAATTATCGAGGATGCGGGCGTTCAACCTGACGATGCTTACATCACGCTTTGCCAGATAGACAATCCGCTGGCCAACGCTCACAGCGGGCCAGTTAAGCTGCTTAATCCTGCCCATCACAGCGTCACCGCTAAAACTCAGGTCAAAAGCCAGATTAACTCTCAGCAATGTCGCCATCATCAAGGCGATGAGCTGTTGGCTAGTGCGGCTAGCCTAATTAAGTTGCCTATTGCGATCGCCCTGATTCAAAAAGCCGCCGCCCAGGGCATCGATCTCAACCAAAAAATCAAGATCGCTCCTGGTAACTTTACCGAGAACGCTGAAGGGGCAACGCTTGAAGTTGGCAACGCTTATTCGCTACGCGAGATCGCGACTCAGATGATTGCTCATAGCGACAATATTGCGACTAATCAGCTGATTGATTATGTAGGGCGCGATCGCCTGGCCTCTATGCTAGAAGAGATGGGCTATGTGGATACTTATGCGGGGCATAAGCTGGTGGGCGATCTGGCCATGCCTGAAGATCCAGGCGATCGCGGCAACCAAACCACCACTAACGACCTCACCGCTATGCTGGTGAATACCTACAGCCTGCAAGCGCCCGGCGAACAAACCCTGCTCCACGCGCTGCAAGCTCAGAGCGATCGGGAGTTGGGCTATCAGGCGTTGCAAGGCTCAGGCGTTCAGTGGCTGGGCGAAAAAACCGGTCAAAATGATTACGTCATTGGTTCGGCGCTGGCGATGCAGGTTGGACAAGAGCGCTATGCGCTGACGGTGGCTATCGACTATAGCGGCGATGTTCAAGGCGTTCAGGAAATTGTGAGCGGCATTGCCAATTACCTTAAAAAGTCGGACGGTTTGATGGTGCGACGGTAAGCCTGAAAGCCGTACGGTCAATTCTGGCAGAATATCGTTAGATTATGGTGAGCGATCGCTCTAAAAAACGATCCCACCCTAATTAATGAGATCAACGGCTAGATCAACGGTTAGATCAACGGCTAAATTCAGAAAGGTTTGATTCAGAAAGGTTTGATTTAGAAGGACTATGGCTGAGAGCACCCACTACGACGTAATTATTATCGGAACTGGCGCGGGCGGCGGAACGCTAGCTCACCGACTAGCTCCAAGCGGGAAGAAAATTTTAGTGCTAGAGCGGGGGGCTTTTTTGCCGAAAGAAAAGGCAAACTGGAGCACGGACGCGGTGTTTCGAGATGGCCGCTATCAAACCGATGAAACCTGGAACGCGCCAGAAGGATCTGCGATCGCGCCGGGCATCGGCTACTGGGTGGGCGGTAACACTAAAGTCTACGGTGGGGCACTGTTTCGGCTGCGCGAAAAAGACTTCGATGAGGTGTCTTTGCACGAAGGCACCTCGCCCGCTTGGCCCCTGAAATACAACGACTTTGAAAACTATTACGAGCAGGCCGAGATCCTTTATCAGGTGCATGGGCAAAAAGGTGAAGATCCGACGGAGCCGCCTCGCAAGCACGACTATGCTTTTCCGCCCATTAGCCACGAGCCGAGAATTGCCTGGATTGACGAGGCGCTAAAGAAAAAAGGATTGCAGCCGTTTCATCTGCCGCTGTCGGTAAAGCTCAACGAGAAAGATGCCTTCTTGAGTGAGTGCATTCGCTGCAATACCTGCGACGGTTTTCCTTGCTTTATCGACGCCAAGTCAGACGCAGACGTGAACTGCATTCGCCCAGCGATGGAAAACTCGAACGTGCATTTGATCACGGAAGCCAAAGTGACCCGGCTGCATACAAGCGAGTCTGGCCGAGAAATCAGCGGCGTAGAAGCCGAGATTGCGGGAGAAAAGCATGTGTTTACCGGCAGTCTAGTCGTCGTGGCCTGTGGAGCCGTAAACTCAGCGGTACTGCTGCTGAACTCAGCCAATGATCATCATCCTAACGGCCTAGCCAATAGCTCCGATCAGGTGGGGCGAAACTTTATGAAGCACCTGGCGGCGGCAATTGTGGGTTTGAGTCTGAAGGAAAATCACAGTGTTTTTCAGAAAACGCTGGCCATAAATGACTATTACTGGGGAGAGCCGGGATTTGACTATCCGATGGGCCATGTGCAGCTACTGGGCAAGGTGAACTCGCGGATGCTGGCGCTAGATGTGCCTAAAATTGCTCCGACGCTGGCGCTGCGATTGGCCTCAAAGCGAACGGTTGACTGGTGGCTAACGGGAGAGGATGCGCCCGATCCGCAGAACCGGGTCACGGTGGAGAATGGGAAGACGACGGTGCGCTACGAGCCGAATAATATGAGCGCATTTAGGCGGCTGATTCGACGCTGGACGAAGGTGATTCGAGCGGTGGAGAGCGAGGGGAGTTTGCTGCCGCTTTCTTGGTATTTCACCAAGATTTTGCCGGTGGGGGCGGTAGCACATCAAGTGGGCACCTGTCGGTTTGGCACCGATCCCGCGACTTCGGTTTTAGATGCGAACTGCAAGGCTCACGACTTGGATAATTTGTATGTGGTAGACGGCAGCTTTTTCCCGTCTAGCGCAGCGGTGAACCCGTCTTTGACGATTATGGCTAATGCGATGCGAGTCGGCGACCATTTGATTGAACGGCTGGCCTAGTGTCATTTGAGCGGGGGTTGAGTAAAGAAGATTATGGCCTACGGTAGCAGACCCTATGAATAGCAGACCTTATGGATAGCAAATCTTATGAGCAGGTGGCGGCGGCGATCGCCTACATCTATGAGCACCGTTTAGAACAGCAACAGCTTGATTTAGACGCGATCGCAACTCACGCCCAGCTCAGCAAACGCCACTTTCAGCAACTGTTTACTCAATGGGCAGGCGTCAGCCCAGAGCACTTTTTGCAGTATGTGACCGTTGAGTATGCGAAGGCCAATATTGACAAAACGCGAAGCCTGATGGCGCGGACACCCGAGGCGGGTCTTTCTGGCCTAGAGCGATCGCCCGATTTGCTGGTTTCTTTAGAGGCAATGTCTCCAGATGAGTATCAAACGGGGGGCGCTGGGCTGCGAATTTTCTGGGGGATTCATCAAACGCCATTTGGCCGCTGTTTGATTGCCAGGACGGCAAGCGGCATCTGCAATTTACATTTTTTGAGCAATGCGGACGAAAGCCCTCAACAAACCATGGAGCGCTATTTGCGAGCTGAGTGGCCAAACGCCGATCTAGTCTTGGACTTAGACGAGACGAGGGAGACAGGCGATTCTCTGACCGGGAGACTTTGCCAACGCATTTTTACCCCAACGACTCCGGCACTGCCTACTCAGAAAGCGCGCCCGCTAGTCATTCACGTCAAAGGAACAGACTTTCAAATTCAGGTATGGCGAGCACTACTGCGCATTCCGTTTGGTGGATACATGACCTATAAGGGACTCGCCGAGCTGATCGATAGGCCAACAGCGGCTAGAGCGGTAGGCACAGCGGTGGGTCGCAATTCGATAGGATATCTGGTTCCTTGCCATCGGGTGATTCGAGCTTCGGGCGAACTCGGCGGCTATCGCTGGGGTGAGACTAGGAAATGGGCGATGGCTGGCTGGGAGACCGGTCATTTGAAATTTGAATAAGGATAGAGCATGAAACTTTCAGAGGCGCTAGAGCTGTTGCTGCTATCGGCGCTGTGGGGTGGGTCTTTTTTGTTTATACGGGTGGCGGCTCCGGCGCTGGGGCCAGTGTGGTTGATTGAGCTGCGGTTGTCTCTGACGGTGTTGCTGCTGCTGCCGCTGGTGATCCGCCTGGGATTGTGGACAGAGATTCGCAAGCACTGGCTTTCTCTATTGATTATGGGTGGACTGGGTCTAGCTGCGCCTTTCACCTTGATTTCGTTTGCCTCTTTGTCTTTATCCGCTGGATTTACCTCTATTTTGAATGCAACGACGCCGCTGTTTGGCGCGGTGGTCGCGGCGATTTGGCTAAGAGAAAAGCTGACGCGGATTCAGATGCTGGGTCTGGGCCTGGGGTTTGCGGGTGTGGTGGTGTTAGTGGGGCTGAAGGCGACTCTTTCCTCGAGCTTTTTGATAGCGGTAGGGGCTGGGCTGCTGGCGTCGCTGATGTATGCCATTTCTTCTCCCTATGCGGAAAGGACTTTGGTCGGCATTCGGCCTTTGGCGATCGCTGTCGGCAGTCAGATGGGAGGGGCCATTTGGCTGATTCCTGCGTTACCTTTTACGGTGCCGACCCAAACGCCTTCTCTCGCGGTGGTGGCTTCTGTGTTTGGCCTATCTGGGTTTTCGACCGCGCTGGCCTATACTCTCTTTTTTCGCTTGATCCAACGCATTGGTTCTACTCGGGTGCTGACGGTGACTTATTTGATTCCACTATTTGCGATCGCCTGGGGCGCTTTGCTGCTGGGCGAGGCGGTAACGATGTCGATGCTAGGCGGTGGATTGCTAGTGCTGTTGAGTGTGGCGATCGCCAATGGGATCTTTACTCAGCCGAAAAGGTTACGTAGCGAGCCGTAGCGACTGCGATAATCTAAAATACATCCGCTGATCATCACCGTATGAGGTAACCGCATGACTTACAGACCCTCAGGAAACCCCTTCGATAACAATCGTTTGGTAGTTTCTTACCTAATGCTGCGTAAAGCGGTGGGCTGCTTGGGTATGATTCTGCCTTTTGTGCTGGCGATTGGCGGTGGGCTGATATTTAGAATTGGCATTCAAGATACGGTCAGCGACTACTATTACACCGGCATGGGCGATATTTTTGTCGGTACGCTATTTGCGATGGGCGTTTTTCTCTTTTCCTATAAGGGATATGGGAAAAAAGACAACTTAGCTGCCAATATCGCGGCTGTTTGTGTGATTGGTACGGCGCTGTTTCCGACGACGCCGGTAGATCCCACCGCGACGGCCTCAATGGTGGGTAAAGCGCATGTGCTGTTCGCAACTTTGTACTTTGCGACGCTGGCTTATTTCTCCTTATTTTTGTTTACCAAAAGCGATTCGACTAAACCTGCTACTCGGCAAAAGCTACAGCGAAATCGGGTGTATCGGGTTTGCGGATATTTGATTGTTTGGGCTTTGATTGCGATCGCGCTACTGGGCGTACTGCCTGCTAATCTAACCACTGTTTTTGCCGATCTCAATCCGGTGTTCTGGCTCGAATCAGTGGCCGTTATTGCCTTTGGCGTCTCCTGGTTCGTAAAAGGTGAAGGTATTTTGGAAGATAAAGAATAGAGGGATACAGCGGAAAGAACATACCGGCCATTCCCTCGGGCCATTCCTTAGGTGAGAGGCCATTGCAGCCTTGGTCTGTTTCAATCTAAACACTGTTTTGATTTGCGTGGGTAATGGATTTGGCGATGGCTCCACATGTTTTGATTACGGGCGGCTCTCAAGGGGCCGGAAAGGCAACGGCGCTGAAATTTGCGGCGCAGGGTTGGGATGTAACGGTAGCCGCTCGAAAGGGCGATCGCCTCACCCAAGTCGCTGAGCAAATCCAAAGCTATGGCCAAAAAGCGCTAGCTGTTCCGACTGACATTGGCCATGCTGAGCAGGTAGAGGGCCTGATCGCAAAATCTCTAGACAAGTTTGGCCAAATAGATGCGCTCATCAACAACGCAGGCATCTGTTTAACCGGGCCAATAACCCACACAAGCCTAGAAGACTGGCGACAAATTTTAGACACTAATCTCTGGGGCAGCATCTACACCATTCACGCCGCTTTGCCAGCGATGCTGTCACGAGGTCAAGGCTCTATTGTCAACGTGGGGTCTTTCGGTGGCAAAATGCCGCTGCCTCAGATGACGGCTTATTGCACTAGCAAATATGCGCTAACCGGACTGACAGAATCACTGCGGTTAGAGCTATCGCCGCAGGGCATCCACGTAGGGATTGTCCATCCAGGCATTATCAATAGCGACTTTATGGAGCGAGCTATGTTTAGAGGCAAAAGCGAAGATGAGGCAACTGGGCAGCGTCAGCAAATGAGTGAAGCGCTCGGCAGTCGCTTGGCTAGTCAGCCGGAAGATATTGCCGCGGCTGTGTGGACAATGGTGCAGAAGCAGCAGGCCGAGATCGTAGTGGGGCCTGCTGCGATCGCCACCGAGTTAAACCGCTTATGGCCGCAGCTTACTCAGTGGGCGCTAGGACAGGCGGCATCGCGCGTGTAGTGAGCGCTGCGATCGCGGCAAAAAACTGTTTTCCGAAGCCTTTTCAGGTCTACCTCATCCGATAGAGATCCTTAAGAAAAGTAGATGAGCGCTTGTAATATTCCGTTACAAAGGCTATAGTATTAATATCGGTTGAGACACAGGACTCGCTCCTGGCTTTCTTTTGAAGCACTCAGCCCATACGTACCTAACTACCGGAATAATAAAAATGACTACTACTCTACAGCAGCGCCAAAGCGCTACGTTGTGGGAGCAGTTCTGTCAGTGGGTTACTAGCACCGACAACCGCCTCTACGTAGGTTGGTTTGGCGTGTTGATGATCCCTACATTGCTTGCTGCTACGACTTGTTTCGTGATTGCGTTTATCGCTGCCCCTCCCGTTGACATCGACGGCATCCGTGAGCCGGTTGCAGGTTCTTTGATGTACGGCAACAACATCATCTCTGGTGCGGTTGTGCCTTCGTCCAACGCGATTGGTCTTCACTTCTACCCGATTTGGGAAGCTGCCTCACTCGAT
>JBBSOB010000115.1:0-13876 GCA_038260205.1 Phormidesmidales cyanobacterium | reverse complement strand
TCCTAGTAGAGGTAAATTTAGCCAACGCTAATCTTACTGGGGCCAATCTCAGCCGGGCCTTTTTAACTAAGGCAAACTTTACTGGCGCAAAGCTCGACCAAGCCAATCTAAAATTTGCCAAAATGAGCGCGGGCAACTTTACCGCCGCCTCTATGGTAAAGGCCAACTTACAGGGCGCTTTTGGCGTCAATTCAAACTTCACTAAAGCTAGCCTTAGCGGTAGTCATCTGGCCTACGTTAACTTTAGATCCGCTAAGCTCATAGATGCGAATTTGTCTGGCGCAAATCTCACTGGCGCAAATTTGCGTAATGCCGAGCTGACTCGAGCTAACTTTGCTTGGGCCAATTTGACTGGGGTCAGGATGGTGGGGAGCGCGATCGCGCTTGCCCGATTTCCAGGCGCAATCTTAGATAATGCCTTCCTCAATGGTCTTAACTTTAGTCGAATGCAGCTAGATGGCGTCAGCTTCAAGGTGGCCAAACTCAAAGGCTCTATTTTCAAGCAGGCCGATCTTACCGCCGCCAACTTTCAAGGTGCTAGCCTGCAGAACAGCGACTTTTCAGGCGCGCAGCTCGTCGGGGCGGTCTTGGCTCAAGCCAACCTCCACAAAGCTCATTTCTCCGGTGCAAACCTAAGCCGCATCGACCCCACCGAAATTAACTGGGCCGACGCCGATCTAACCAACACCTGCCTTTTTGATCAACCGACCAAACGAGACAACCGGGACAACCGAGATTCAATCCCAATATCTGACTTGCACAGGACTAACCTGCCCACGAAAATAGATGCTTTCGAGCCGATTTCTGTTAGCGCTCGCAGATCGTAAAGCAGCGATCGCAGTAAGACAGCGTAAACTATCGGCTACCGGCCGCACTAGAATGGGCAAAAGTTGTCAAAAGCCCCTGGCCCCGACGTTACGTTCAGAAGTTATCCTCAAAGGATACGGCAGAATCAAAATTATATATGAACAACTCTCCTAGCGTTGAACCGAGCCAAGCCTCAGACAAGCGCGATCAAACGCTCACAGAACTACAGCGATTGATCGACGTTATCGACCAGCTTCGACATCCCAAAACAGGCTGTCCCTGGGATTTAAAGCAAACGCCTAAGACCCTAACGCCATACGTCGTTGAAGAAGCCTACGAAGTGGTAGATGCCATTCATCACGGCAATAAACAAGATATAGCCGAAGAACTGGGCGATCTGTTGTTGCAAGTTGTTCTTCAAGCTCAAATTTTCAAAGAACAGGGAGACTTCGATCTAGGAGATATTTCTAAAGGGATTGCTGACAAAATGGTGCGTCGTCATCCCCACGTATTTGGTGACGGCACCGCTAACACGCCAGAAGCTGTAAACGCCAACTGGGAAGACATTAAGGCGCAAGAGAAAGCGCAAAAAACGGGAGCTTTAGAAACCACTCTATCGCCTCAGCTAAAAAGCTACGCTCAATCTATGCCACCTTTAGACGGCGCGATGAAAATTTCTAAAAAAGCGGCAAAGGCCGGATTTGAATGGGACAAGATTGAAGATGTTTGGGCCAAAGTAGACGAGGAAATTGCTGAGCTAAAGCAGGCTCTAGCGCATGAGTCGAAGGCGGCACAAGCGGGCGAACTAGGCGATGTTTTCTTTTCGCTGATTCAGATTGCTCGCTGGCACCAGCTCAACCCGGCAGAGTCACTTCAGGGCACCAGCCGTCGGTTTGTCCAAAGATTCGAACAGGTAGAGGCGCGGGCAAAGAAACCTCTCAGCGAGCACAGCGTCAAAGAACTTAATGCGTTTTGGAACCAGGCTAAGCAGCAAATCAAGCAAGAAGAATCAGGCGAATAACGCTCATCAGGAAGGTCAAATAATTTGTAAAACATGTTTTGAACGCATTTTGACTGCGCTCAATGCTCGATTCTCAATGCTCGATTCTCAATGCTCAATCCTCAATGCTCAATTTACCGTAGCCAGAGGGCTGAGCGTAGTCGAAGCCTGGTTTATGCGGTGAGCTTTAAATTACACTGAGCTATTTACTGCAAAATGGTCTGTTCTCTGTTTTGCGGTTTGTTCAGTTTACTTAGATCGGGCATTACTTTTATTTGCAGCGCGATCGCACTAATATTGTCATGCCCATTCACCTCATTCGCCAAATCCACCAGCTCAGCGAGTCCGCTCGTCAACTCCTTTTTATCTTTCAGCAGCGGATCAATATGACTCTCTAAATAATTTTCCACTACATCGTTATCGCTTAGCCCATCAGAACACAGCAGCAGCAGCGTATTCTCAACAAACTGAAAATAGCTCACGTCAGGCTGTAAATGCTCAGAATCTCTTGGACCCAGCGCCTGCGTGAGTTGATAGGCATCCGGACGAGCATAGGCCACCGTTTCAGGAATTCCGCGCTGCATTTCTCTTTGCCCTACCTCGTGGTCGGTCGTCACCTGCCGCAAACCCATCCGCCGATTGTATTGATAAAGGCGGCTGTCGCCCACATGCGCCACTACTGCGTTAGTCCCTTGCAGCAATACCAGCACCAGCGTCGTTCCCATCCGCTCGTGACCCGCGCGTTCTTCCTGCTCATTCACATCGTAAATAGCCTGATTAGCCAGTTTCACCGCCGCTATCACCACCGACTCTTCCGGCAGCGGCAGATCTGGCTGCGAAGGACTCGGGGTAGGCCAATGCTCATCAAAATAAGTCGATAGGGTTTGCGCCGCTAGCGAACTTGCCACCTCGCCGCCAGCATGACCGCCCATCCCGTCGCACAGCACATACAGACCGTGCGATCGCACATACTGACCGTCATTGTCCGATCGCTTGTACAGCGAACTTGCAATCAGAAAGCAGTCCTCGTTATGATCGCGCTGCTTGCCCACATCGGTTCTACCCGCCTCTATCAGTCCGCTCAGCCGCATCGGCAAAAGCATCGTCACATCGTCACTGTCTGTAGACTCGTCGTCAGTTGGCAAAGCCTTATTCAAATCGTCTTCAGTATTCATCACGTCAATCTCATCCACGCTGTCTAAGGCATTATTTATAGCAGCCGTCTCTCCCTCAGCGGAGACATCAGGTACAGTTGTCGGCAAAACGCCCGGTAACGCACCCGGCAAGACATTAGGCGTCATCGCCTCCGGCACGTCCAATAGGGCTTGGCCGATCTCCGCGAGGTCGTTACTTAAGGTTTCTAAGGTCTGAGCGGAGGTAACCGCCAAGATAATTTTGCGGATCTGCCGAAGCAACGGATTGGTTCCCCGATGAGGCTGAGCCATCAAAGATTGCAAAAAGCCCTTAAGATCTGAAAGCTGAGGCGGCTGAGTGCTAGGCGCAATAAAGCGGCGAATCCGCAGCGACTGATCGGCATCAATCCCTAAATTATCTGCCTGTATTAGGCTAGATCGCCATTGCGGAATCGGTTCTAGCGCGGCCCATAGCTCAGTTAAGGTATAAATCCAGTAGACATGTTGCAGCGGATCTACTGCCGCAGAGATGGAGGTTAGCAGCGGCGAAATAGCGGTGCTTTCTGGCGAAATTAAAATTGTGGTGCCGTCTTGCTCAAAAGCGTCATAGAGCGCCGGTGCCGCCTCAGCTAAAACCAGATAAGGATAGGCAGCCGCTGGCAGATCGGCTGTTTCTTGAAGCGTAGAGAGCTGGAGTTCAGAAGCTGCATAAAGCTGAGTGAGCTGTGCTTGAAGCGGCGATCGCACTTCCGGCGTTTGGTCAGAAATTAAGGCACTTCTCGGGCTAAGAACCGTGACAATCTGGTACCGCTGTGCTGCGTCTAAAGGCGTTGCAGGAGACAGCGTGCGTTTATCCGGCGACATCAAACGCGCCCGCAGCAGCCGCGAGCCGGGTTTAATCGTTGATCCTTCAGGTATTTTTTTCTCGATAGGCAAAGGCTCGCCACACTGCTGGCAAAACTTGTGAACACCAGGGTTTTCAAATTGACAGTTAGGACAGGTAGTCATGAATTTTAGAGCGGCGCTGCTAAAGAATCGAGTCGATGAATCCGGCCTTCGTCTCTACGCAAGAATTATGCCTGATTACGGGGATAGGTGCTGACGGAGTTGGGTGC
This sequence comes from Phormidesmidales cyanobacterium, assembly GCA_038260205.1. Classification (GTDB taxonomy): domain Bacteria; phylum Cyanobacteriota; class Cyanobacteriia; order Phormidesmidales; family Phormidesmidaceae; genus Phormidesmis. Next base: position 9,821 of record JBBSOB010000115.1, on the reverse strand, counting down.
TAACGGGATTGGATTTTGTTTATATTCAGATAAAAATAGCTAGCTTCGAGGCAGCGATCGCACTTCTTCCGCCGTCAAATCTCGCCATTGCCCCGGCTGCAATCCTTTTAGGGTCAACGGACGAGCCTCAGGCAGCAGTAAAGCACTCCGCACCAGGCGCAACGTCGGGAAACCCACCGCCGCCGTCATCCGCCGCACCTGTCGATTTTTGCCCTCCGTCAGCGTTAGCGCCAGCCACGCCGTCGGAATATGCTTACGATAGCGAATAGGCGGATTTCTAGGCGGCAAATCAGGCTCCGCCATTAGCGCCACCATCGCCGGACGCGTTTGGTAGTCCTTAATCGTCACGCCATGGCGAAGCTGCTGAAGGCTCTGCGGCGTCGGCTCTCTTTCCACCTGCGCCCAATACTGCCGACCATGCGCAAACTTAGGATGACTCAGCCGATGCTGCATCGGGCCATCGTCCGTCAACAGCAACAACCCCTCGCTATCGCGATCAAGCCGTCCCACTGCGTAGACATCGGGCACCGACACAAAATCCTTCAGCGTCCGCCGACCCTCAGCATCCGTAAATTGACTCAGCACGTCATAGGGCTTATAGAGTAAAAGATAGCGATAAGGCACAGCAAAGCAACCCGTAAGTAATCTTATTAATTCTTGAACTCTATTGATAAACCGCCCTAAAGCCAAAATCAGTCGATATCCTAGTTTACCAATGCTCTTTTTGCTGATAAGGCTATGGATAACACTAAAAAGTACCGGATGGTTTGTACGCTCACCTTTGGTGACATCTACAGTCAGATTATCGTTTGGCTAATCGTTTTATTTATCAGTCTAGCCGCAGCGCTAGGTCTGATGGGAGCTTCTCGTCCTATTTATGCCCTCGCCACAGTCGGCCTAATCTTAGTGCTGTCGCTGCCATTTCTACTGTTTGCCTTCGTCACAACGCTGCTCAATCACATTGAGTTTAATGCGGTAGACGTAGTCGCAGAGGCAGAAGCGAGCCTGAAGCCGCAGCCAGGAATGAGCAATATGGCCAGACAAGCGACTTAATCGGCGATTGACTTAATCGAAGGCTAAGGGGATGAGATGGCCCAGCTAGGTCTAGGTAATGTCTAAACTTAGTAGCGTCTAAATTAAATAATCTCTAAATAGCAATAAGCGGTTTGTGCAATGCCTAGAATGGGCAAATGTGCAGACCGCTTTTGGGTTGTCTGTTTTAGTGTTTAGTTAGCAGGTGGTGCAACAGGAACCGTTGGCTCAGAGGCATCGTTGCCCTCAGCGGCAGAGTCAGCAGCAGAACCAGCAGGGTCAGTAGCCGGAGCCGCCGCCCCTGCTGCCTTTCCGTTAGCTTCAGCCTTTTTTTGATTAATTAGCTTTTGTACGTTGTCTTTGTACTGAGTAGGGGCGGTTGCCAGCGCCTTGGCAAACAGAGGTTCAGCGGCTTTACTGTCGCCTTTTTCAGTTAGCACCAGCGCTTTGGCTAAGGTCGGTCGAAAATCGGGCTGAGTGGGATTTTCCGCTTCAGCCGCGGCGATCGCCCCGTCATAAATCGCGATCGCCTGATCGTAATTCTGCTGCGAAACATACACTTGACCTAAAAGCAAATTCACCGATAGCTTATCCACACTGTTAGGCGCAAGCTGATTGGTTTGATCAGCTGTGGCCAGCGTATCTTGCAGCAGCCCAGCCGCCGCCTCTGAGCGCTCCTGGCTAATTAGCAGCGCCACTAGTCCTTCTAGCGCCTGCATATCGCCCGGCTTTTGGGTTAGTACGCTGCGATAATTTTTCGCTGCCCCTTCCAAATCACCTAGCTGTTGCTTGGTTTGAGCTAGAGCGATCGCATACTGAGGCTCATTCGGATTCAGCTCAGACAAACGCTCCAACGGCTCTACCGCACCTTTCAAATCCTTCAGGCCAATTTTGGCCTCAATCAAGCCAATCAGCGCCGTCTGGTTATCAGGCTCGCGTTCTAGAACTGCCGAGAACCCATCCGCCTGCTTCTGAAACTGAACGGTCTGGTCTGCGGCAGTCGGAGCCTGGTTACTAACCGCAGCCTGTTCCTTAGTCCTGCCATTAAACATAAAAGCCAGCGGCACGGCCACAAACGCCGCCACAGCCAGAACCAGCACCCCTTTTACAAACCAGCCATCTCGTTTAAAAGCCACTGCGCGCTCCCTTAGATTGTTTTGTCTATCAAAATATCTTGCTCATAGTAACCCTTTGCTTTCCTTTATTGGCAGCAAGAGTGCCGCTTAACCGATAGAGCCGCCCTGCCAACTTTGCGCTGCGAACTCTGTGCCATACAGGCTTTGCCCTGCAAACTGTGCTGCAAGCCGTGTCATACGAGCCGTGTGCTGAGAGCTGTGCGGTTAAACGCCCCCGACCAAACTCATACCAGCTTCACAAGTAGCGACCAGATGCTTTACGCAAAAAAGGTACGGATCTTGCAGGGCATAGGCGAACTATTAGACAATAGATAAGCGAGATAAGCGCCAGAGACCCTTCAGCAGAGCCGTAGTTTGTAGATTCAATCAATTTTTCTGGCGTCCTTGGCTCAGAAATGTTCCCTTTTCAACAAGAAGCGTGAACTCTGCGTTCTAAGGCTAATCCCCTGAGCTAGTCTTGAAACACAGGCTCGAAAGGGTTTGCAGCCAAGCTAAAGCGTCGTCAAAGCGCCATCAAAGCGCTGCCAAAACACGTATGCAGAAAAAGTGACCCATGCTATAAATCGAGATTGGCACTGATGTTAGTCTAGTAACAAACAGATTGAGTTTATCCAGTTGGATTTGTTTCGACTGTTTGTGCGTCATTTTGCTGCGAGCCACGGCGGTTTTAGCGATCGCCTAGCCCCCGCAAAGCGACGAAGCGATAGATTTCCCAAGCGATAGGTTTCCAAGCAGCCCGCCAGGTCTACCGACCCAAGCAAAGCTGCCCCTATCCATCAAAGTCGCAGGTACAGTTTCAGGAGTTTGAGGATTGATGAGTTCTGCCGCCAGCCGCCCCCCATTTTCTACGGGTCAATCTCCCAGCTCGACCCCAACCGGATTAGCTTCGACTAACGCCACACCTTCCCACGCAAAATTATCCGATGCAGCGTCATCCAACATGTCATCCAATCTAGGGAGCGCTGCCCAGCCCTCAGCCCAACCTTCCGACGCCCCAGGCGCACATCCACCCAAGCGCCCACAGCTGATGGGGCCACCCGCTAGACCCACCCCACCTAAGCCCGCCCCCGAGCCAGAAACCAAAACGCCACAGCCGCCGCCCGAACCCGAAACGCCCAAGCTCATCGGGCCAATTTCTAGACCCAGCGAGCGCATGCAGTACAGAGCCATTGGCTTGCTCAAGGGCAAATACGTGGCCTCCGAAGAGCAGTTCAATCGAGGCAATATCCTCCTCGAAGACGACACCCTAATTGACGCAGTCTTGCTAGGACGCGTCACCAGTCTGATCAAAAAGCACCTAGACCTAGACACCCCTCATCTTTGGGTAGTGTACCCACGCACCCTATACAAAGAAGAAGAAGACAACGAACCGGCGCTCCACATGCAGATCGTGGGCGTATGGGAACCTGAGACGCTCAACGCCAGCAAAGGTAGCGAAACAGACAGCAGCAAAGCCGATGCCCAAGCCCCCCGCTATCTGTCCACCGCCGAAGCAACCGAGCAGTGCGATCAGTTCTCCATACGCGGCGAAATCGCCAAATATTCTGAAGAGGACGGCGAAATTACTGTCAACATTGTTCAAAAGAGCAAATCTGAGAACGTTAAGCCAAAGCGCCCCTTCAAGCTACTGATTAGCGGCACGTTAGAAGGCCGCACGACCGGCTATTTCTGGGACTTTAAGGTAAAGCGAGAAGGCGGCCAGTTAATTCTGGTAGAGGCGACTCAAGTAGCGGTTGTTCCGCCCAAAAGGAAATCGAAAGAGGCCCGACGCGATGGTGGGCGTCAGCGAGCGGTCGGGAAACCTCGATCGGGATCTTCGACATCTTCAGCACCTAAGCCGATGCCGAAAAAGAAAAAAGCAGAAGCAGAAGATAGTCAAGCAGTGAGTACTGAAATTCAGATAGCTGCCGCCAAATCGATTGAGGGTTCGTCAACTGAAGCCAAAGCAGCTAGTCAGGTATCTGAGACAACGAAGAGAGATAGCGCCGAGTAGGCATTATCTCAACTCAAACTGAGGCCCCCAGCTATCTTGCGGCATCAGCCGAGTGTCGGTAGGCAGAGGGGCCACCGGATCTGTCAGCAAAAAATCATCCGCTTCAAGGCGCTGCTTCAGATCGAGCGCAACCTGCTGAGCTAAATACACGCTAGAGAGCGGCGCACTTCGCACCGGTTTGCCATCTAAGACGATGCTGCCAGACTTAAGCTGCGCGTAGCTCACTAGGCCAAAGGTCGGTCTTACGCGGCGAGGGATTGAGAAATCAATTACGGGCGCAACTAAGTCTGCGTCACTGACCGCGCAGCTAGCAATCACGTTTTGGTTAAGTACCGGAATAGGAATGCCGATGCCTAACATCAGCGACGGGCCATAGCCTTTGAAGTAGCAGCCTCTAACCCAGTGAGCGTCCATCTTTTTAGCATCGCCAATTAGCGCCACAGTAGCCGCTGGCCCCACCGGAGCGCGATTGGGTAACCGCCGCTGAAGGGGAAAGTGCTGAGTGCCTTCCCAGGCAATATAGCCCTCACCGCCGCCCAGCAAAATGCGCGATCCAATGCCTACTGTCTGTAGCTCTGGATCGTTGAGCCAGGGCGAGAGTGCGCCTGTGTTGGCGTAGATGGCATTCGCTAGCCGGGGCTGGAGCGGGCCAAGGTAGGTGAATAGTGGGCGATCGCCTCCATTCACGCCCACAATAAAATTTTGGTAGAGGTTGCGCGGATTAAACAGGTAGAACTGGTTAATGCGATCGCGCGTAATCGTCGTCTCCAAATTTGCCCGAGGGTAGCAGTCCGTCATCTGCCCGGTTGCGGCTAGCGTCACTGGCTTATCGGCAATCAAATCCGCTATTACATGCCCGCCGCCGCGCTCTTCAACTTCACCATCGCGCCCAGGAGTCGCCATCTGCCCCGCGCCGATGTATAAATCAACCGCCCCAAACCCCGAGTAGGCCAGCACATTATTTAAATGGCACTCAACGATTTTAATCGGCGGGTCGGTATGGCCCAGATTAATCATCGCGCCCGATCCTTCCATCGGCTCGAACGTCCCCGTCGTAATCACATCAACTGTCTTAGCCGCCTGCGCCACGCCCATTTCAGCAATGCGAACTTTGGCCTCCGTAATCGTCCAGACCGTTGCCTTACCCCGAGTAATTTTGTCGTTAATTTCGGCAATCGTCCGCATGATTGGCCCCGCTGCAAATAGCTATTATGAAGATGAGTCAAGGCGGCACTAACGAGAAAACTGCTGAGCCTTAAGCAAGAAAAACAGCGCGATCCCAATAACCAAACTAGGTAGCAAAATAATCGCCGTCACCAATCCGTTTAGCCGATCCGTGTAGGGCGCAGCAATCGGCAGCAGCGGCCCACCATACTTCAGCAGCCCGCTCAAGAGCGCAGAGGCTACGACTACCTTCACCAGAAAACTAACGGTGCTATTCGAGGGTGCCTCTGGCCTATTGTTCATCTTTAATCCGCTAGTCGAATCGTCATCGAACACCACTCATCTTGATGCGCGACTTCCACCACCTGCCAACCAAAGGCTGTCAAATGCTCTTCTACCCAGGCAGCCTTACTCGTTAAAATACCGCTCAAAATTCCCCAGGTTTCTGGGCCAGCAAGTTCGCTCAGTCGAGGCAAAATTAGCCCCACAATAATTTCCGCTAGAATGTTGCAGACAATGCCGTCCACCGGTAAATCGCCCGCCCGCTTCGCCATGTCGATAACCTCTGGCAAACTCCCCAGTTCTACCTGGAGCGCCGCTTCAGAAACACCGTTCAGCGTGGCATTAGAGCGCGTCGAACTAATCGCTAATGGATCGACATCCGCCGCATAAATTTGCCGCGCGCCGTAGAGCAAGGCCACAATCGAAAGGATGCCAGAGCCGCAGCCCACATCGGCAATGGTGGCATTTTCCACCGCCTGTTTTTCCAGCGCCTTTAAGCAAAGCTGCGTCGTCGCATGGGCACCTGTCCCAAAGGCACTGCCCGGATCGAGCGTGAGAATGGTGCGTTCGGTGTCGGGTGGAGTTAGCCAGGCCGGGTTGATGAGCAGGCGATCGCCCAGTTCCTCAGCCTGCCAATGCGTCTTCCAGCTCTTTGCCCAATCCTCATTCTCAATTGTCTGCCAGCTCACCTGCACAGACGGATCGGTCGCCGCCAGCAAATCAGCCTTAAACTGCTCAAAATCCGACGGGCCAAACTGCACCTGCGGAAAGTAAGCCGTCACAATTCGGCTATTATCTTTCCGCTGGCTAGCGGTTCCTTTGCTCCCTAACTGATCAAACGCCCAGTAAACGCTGTCCTCTAAAGCCACCGGACAGACAACGGCCACCTCCCACCACTGCTCATTCGACACGGCTACACCTACAGCGCCACCGTATAAGCATCGCGGATACCGGGTTCCTTCTTGATCTCATCAATAATGCCCTCAGGCAGCGGATCGTCAATGCTCAGCACCATCACTGCATCGCCGCGCACAATTTTGCGACCCACCTGCATACTCGCAATGTTCACGTTAAAGCCACCGAGCAGCGAGCCAATTTTGCCGATGATCCCCGGCATATCGCGGTGCAGCGTAAACAGCATGTATTTCGTCGGCGGCACGTTAATCGGGAAATTATCCATGTCAATAATTCGCACTTCGCTACCGCCTAGCAAAACGCCCGTCACTGAATGCTCGCCCAAAGATCCCTTAGCCGACAAATACAAAGACCCGGTGTAGTCCTCAGCCGTCGTATCTTTGGTTTCTATTACCCGGATACCGCGCTCCTTCGCCTCAATCGAAGCATTCACGTAGTTCACCCGCTCTTGCAGCGCATTAGAAAGCAGGCCCTTCAGCGCCGCAATCACAATTGGCTTCGTATCATCTTGAGCCAGCTCGCCCTGTAGCTTAATTTGCAGCTCCTCAATTCGTCCGCCCGCGAGCTGACCAACAAAATTACCCAGCGTCTCGGCCAGCTTGAGATAAGGCCGCAGCTTTTCAAGTACGTCAGGGCGCAGACCCGGAATGTTGACCGCAGAGCGAGCCGGTAAGCCTATGAGCACATCGCGAATCTGTTCGGCCACGTCTACCGCAACGTTCACTTGGGCTTCGGCCGTCGAGGCTCCTAGGTGAGGCGTTAGCACCAGCGATTTATCAATCGCGCGCAGCTTAGATTCACCTAGTGGCTCTTCCTCGTACACGTCTAAGGCCGCACCGGCAATCACGCCTTCTTCTAGCGCTTCAGCCAGCGCGTCTTCGTCAATAATGCCGCCGCGAGCGCAGTTTACAATGCGAGCTGTCGGCTTCATTTTGCGTAAAGACTCGGCGTTGATCAGATGCGTGGTTTCCTTAGTTTTAGGGATATGCAGCGTGATGTAGTCCGACTCTCGCAGCAGAAAGTCCATTTCGACTAGACGACAGCCGAGTTCTTCAGCGCGATCGCTCGAAATAAACGGGTCAAACGCCAGCAAATTCATTCCCATCGCCCGCGCCACCGTCGCCACATGGGAGCCAATTTTTCCTAAGCCCACCACGCCCAGCGTCTTCTTATATACTTCTACGCCCGTAAACGACTTGCGATCCCAGCCACCTGCCTTCACAGCCTTATTTGCCGCGGGGATATAGCGAGACATCGACAGCATCATCGCTAGCGCATGCTCGGCCGCGGCAATTGTATTGCCCTCCGGCGAGTTCACAACCACAATTCCTTTGCGAGTTGCGGCCTGAACGTCTACGTTATCTACGCCCACGCCCGCTCGACCAATAATCTGGAGCTTGTTGCCCGCTTCTAGCACTTCCTTCGTCACTTTGGTGCCCGAACGAATCATCAGCGCATCGTACTCAGGAATGATGGCAATCAGTTCCTCTAGCGGAAGCTTGGTCTTAACATCAACGGTGGCCACCTGAGATAAAATATCTAGTCCGGCTTGGTCAATTGGATCGGAGACGAGTACCTTAGGCATGAATCAGTCGCGCTGTGCTAGCTATACAAGGGGCTATGTTACTGCAAAGTGGTCAGTCACAAAGTCTAGAAATCTTAATATGTCATCTATGACACAGATGGTATCAAACCCTTAGCATCTATAGATATCTCCAGAGATTCCAGCGCATTAAAGGCATCGACAATCACCACATTCGACATAAGAAAACCTTCGGGATCGGTGAGACAAATGCGCGTATTTGGCCTGAGACGCGTCGAATCGGGTAGAGAATCGGTGATCAGCCAGTGGGATTTTAGGTAAGGTGCGATCGCTCGCCCAATTGCCTCTAGCCCCGGTTCTCCATACACCCAATAGACGCCCTCCAGCGAAATCCCTGCCTTCAGCCGCAGCCCCACCATAATTTGCTCCATCACCCGCTCCGCCGAGGGCAGCACCGGGTCATCAGTTTGTCCTCTTCGCGCCACAAACTCGTCCACCCACGCCCGATAAGTTTTCTGAGTTCGCGGACGATCAATTCGCTGATAATTGACGTAGCTCGTCGCCCCCATCCCAAACCCATAGCAAGGCTCAGATTTCCAGTAAGTCAGGTTATGTCTTGCCTCAAAGCCTGCTTTAGCGTAGTTACAGATCTCATAGTGGTCGTAGCCAGCCGCCACAAAATGCCGCTGCGCCATGCGGTACATTTGCGCCGTGTTTTCATCACTAGGCAAGGGCAGCTCACCCGGTTTGTAGTAGCGGCTAAACGCCGTCTGCGGTTCTACAATCAGGTCATAATTAGAAATATGAGTAGGCCCCAGGGAAACGGTTTTCTCTAGGGCCACCTGCCAGCTTTCCAGCGTTTGATGAGGCAACCCCGACATTAAATCCAGGCTAAAGTTCTCGATTTCGGCTTGACGCAAAAGATCCGCCGCCTGAAAAATATCCGCCGCGCGGTGGAAGCGGCCAGCCGCCGCCAATACTGCATCTTCAAACGCCTGAGCGCCCAAACTAACGCGATTGACGCCCGCCGCTTTATAGCCTTTCGCCTGCGCCAAATCGAAGGTCGCCGGATCCATCTCCATCGAAATTTCGGCAGTGGGGGCAATCCCAAATTTGTTGTCTATTGCCTGAAGAATCGAAGCCAGTTGAGCTACTGAAAGTAAAGAAGGCGTGCCCCCGCCAAAGAAAACTGTCTGTAAGTTTTGACCGGCTAGCGGTGTGGCCTTGATTTCGCGAATGAGCGTTTGAACGTATTGGGTGATGGTAGAAGAGTTTTCGCCTTGAGCGCGATCGCCCACAACCGACACCGCAAAATCGCAGTAAAAGCAGCGCCGCCGACAAAACGGAATATGAACGTAAGCCGACTTTGTAGCTAGCAATAGATCACCATACAGAGCACTAAGGTTACAAAAATGAGGTGAAGGCCAGCGATCGCGGGTCCACCCCCTATAATAGCCGTAATCATAATCACATCATGCTTTTCAGCGCATTGGGTACAGAGACCTTAGCACCGCACTCTCACCGCAACAGTCTCTGACGCCAGCATCGCTAACAGGCGCTACACATACCTTATGCTTGACGCTCTCATCATCATTTCATTCATTCTCACCGGAGCCGGAATCGGCTTCTTCATCGTTGATTTTCTACCCGAATCCGCACTGTCGCAAGTCACCAGCTTAGAAGGGTTAGAAACCGTCACCGCTGGCTTTGGCGCACTCATCGGCATCGGCATCGGACTCGTCGTTCAAACCAGCTA
>JBBSOB010000114.1:0-13916 GCA_038260205.1 Phormidesmidales cyanobacterium | reverse complement strand
GCTGGATTAGCCCGCGACTCTAAACGAACGCAGAGGGCGCATAAGACTAGCTTGCTAGCGATGCCCGTTGAAGCGTTAAGCCACAAGATAGAGCAGCAGCTTAGCCTGTTTGCCTAGTCTTAGAATCCTCGGACTTTTAGTCCGGGGAGCATGTCAATCCTTACCGGTTTTAGATCTGTCGGATCTTTTGGTATAGCCGCGGTCTGACTGGCTTTGGGGAGGTAGGGTCAATTCCAAATCGGACGCCAGTACTTTGAGACGCGTCTGACGCACGGCCATAGCGTGAGTTGACGGCAGCCCTAGCTTTTGCAATACCTTCTCCCAGCGATACACCCAATCATGCTTGCGCAAAGAGTTAACCACGTTGTTAGTTTGGATCTGCTTCAAATAGTCTGGCTGGGCGTCTAGCTCACTAATTATTTGGTCTATATTCGGCTCATCAAACCGGATAGGAATTACCGCATCTGGCCAGTCAAAATAGCGCTTAAAATGCTCGCCCTGCGGCGGACAGCCGATCATCACGGTTCCTGCGGCTGCGCCCTCAAAAAAGCGATACCCAATTTCGGAATCGCTGGTGATCAGTACAGGCATATTGGCTTTGGCATGATTGGTGATGAAGTACCGGCTGTCTTTGAGCAGGTTTGCCATCAGCGTTCGATGGGTTGAGTGGTTGCTCAGTCGCTGTACCGAGCCGCTGCTGAGTTCGTGGTAGTAGAAGAATGGCCTTTGATTTGCGATCGCCAGCAAAGCCTCATGCGTAACGACAGAACGCCTACCCAAACTGCAAACATCAATAGAGCGATCAGCCTCAAAGTTGGGATAAAACTTGAGCGTATCAATGCCAGGCGCTAAAAACATGCAGGGGCAGCTAGCCATTTTACTAATCGCTGGCAAGATGTGAAAAGTTCCCACGCAAATTAAATCGAACTGATTGAAAAACGGCATGAAATTAGCCAACGCCGGAATGTCTGTACTCCAAGTTTCGATAATGTAGCAAACCGCAAATCGGCACCGTCTGCGCCAGTTCTTCAACAGATTAATCGAGGCCATATACCAAGGAAAATCTAGAATGACAAAATAAATCTCGTACTCGTACCAAAGATCAATAGATTTGCCATACGGATTTACAGACAGCAGAGCAGAAGACTCAACCTTTTGAGCAGCCACCGAAACGGCCTTGTTGATGATCCGGCTGAATGGGTTATGAGCGGGCGGAGCCATAATATCAGCGTCGTCAGTGCTGCTGATAATGTCCTCAAACTCGTAAAGACAAGCGTTGTAAACAAAATTTTGGATATTACGCAGCGACCATATCAAGACCCGAGAATCTTCTCGGCAGGCAGCGTTCAAATCGGTTGTCACAGCGGTGGCCTTAGATAATGCATTTAGCTCAAGAATAGAGGAAAACAAGACCCGTGGATGTGACTCAGAGCAAAGTAGGAGTATAAAGTAAAACCCCGATTAGCTTAAGCTGATCGGGGCCGAGGTTAGATCGTCTGCAATTAACGGATCGTTAAGGCTTTATTTGCCCGCTGCGTTCTGAGAGCAGTCGAGCAGACGAACCATAGCGGCGGCGGCATAGTTGCGCTGAGCAGCCGTTTGGGGCGCAAAGTTGCTGCCAGTCTCGTTGAGTGGGGAAGCAATACCGCAGTATCCAGACATGCTGGAGATTACGCTCTGTGCCCAGTGGCCCTGAGTGTCGTTAAAGGTGCGACCGGTCTGGTTGGCGGTGAGCTGAGCGTTGTTGTTTTTATACTCAGCGGCACGGCGCATAATGGCCATGAGTTCCGCACGGGTAACGTCTTGAGTGGGGCGGAAGGTGTTGTTGCTATAACCGCTGACAAGACCCAACTTTTTGGCCGCCTCAATTTTGGGCGTGCTCCAGCGACTGCGATCAACATCCGAGAAGGACGGGGTGGTTACCGCTGGGAGCTGCGTAATGCCAAGGCCGTCAATCACCATAGAGACGAGCTGCTCACGAGTGAGCGCTGCTTTAGGTCGGAAAGTGTTGTCTTCTTTAAAGCCGGAGATAAAGCCCAGTTGAACGGCCCGGTTAATTTCGCTGGTGTAAATATCGCCAGCCACATCTGGGAAGTTTGTTGTGGGCGCGGGCGTTGGGGTTGGCGTTGGGGTTGGCGTTGGCCCTGGCCCTGCAACGACTGTACCGCCTGCTTGATCTACGAGCTGCGCTAGGGTTTGGCTGCTGGTGATGTAGGTACGGCCAGTGATGCTGCCATTGGCGCTGAGCGTTTGACGAGCGATGCGCCAGTTAGGACTCAAGGTGATTTTGGTGTAGCCAGAAGGGGCAATGCCGTCGGTTTGACCAATTAAAAGAGAAGCACCCTTGCGGCCTAGACGGGGTCTGGCATAGAGCGCTAAAACACCGTCTTTTTCCTCAAGAACGGGATCGTAGGAGATATCACCATCAGCGGCGCGAAGAATGTACCCGTTGGTGTCTGTGCTTTTGCCGCAATCGCCGCTAGTTGCTGCTGCAACCGTAGGTGGGATAACAACGGTAGGATTAGAGCCAACTGTTTGGAAACAGGTCGCGCCCGCTTTCTTTTGCTCTAGGATCATCAGTCCGTATGACTGCTTGCCACCGAGTTTGCTGGTGGGGTTGGAGGAGAGTAGGTAGGCCGACTGGTCGGTTTCTTGAACGCCAAAGGCTGACTGGTTGGGCTGCGCACTAGTGGGCATTTCAGTCGCTGCGGGCGCTGCGGGCATTATGTCGGGCGCTTGCGCGAATGAGGCGGCGCTGCCAACAGAGATAGCTAGGGTCGCGGCGGTGAGGGCGGCGAGGGTTCGGAGTGATTTCATCTTCTGCATGTCCTTTGAGTAGATTTCACGATGATTCAGGTGAGCGCGTAGGCGATCGCACCTTCTATAAAAGGCAGTTGGAATCATCGGCCTGAATGGCTGTACCGAATTAATTCAACTTAATTTTGATATAGCTAGCTCTCACAATACCCGTGAAACTAACGGCATCACCTTAAAAGATGGTTGCGATCGCGTCGGTAAAACGACTGTGTGAGCAGCGCCAAGAAGAACGGCAATACGCAGGCAGTGGGGGTGTACTCTTGCCACGATCCTATCGCGTCTGACACCATGAGGAAAAGTCTTGGAGTTCGCCCCACGTCATGTATACAGGGATAAATGATTTGGCTCGTCATTGCGCTTCGCAAAGGGTCGCTTTCGCAGTCGGCACACTTATTTTGAGCGCGGCCAGTAGTGTATGGGGAGGCGGACAAGGGGCGATCGCAGCTGAAGAATCTGCCATTAAACAACTAATAGAAACCGGCGAATGCCCAAGCTGTGACCTGCATGGAGCCGATTTACGCCGACTGAATTTAGCAGGCGTGAACCTCAGCGGAGCAGACCTAGAGGGAGCCAATTTCTACTATGCCAGTCTGGACGGTGCCCGGCTAGAAGGAGCCAACCTGATTGACACCAACTTGGGCCACACCAGCGCTCAAAACGCTATTTTTGACGGAGCCGATTTGCGCTACGCCATTTTTGATACGACTAATTTGACCGGCGCGTCGATGCGAGAAACTGACCTGCGCGAAGCCTATATTAAAGACACCAACTTTACCAACGCCATTTTAGATCGCGCAGACATGCGAGATACCCTCTTTCGAGAGGCCGATTTTTCGCAGGCGCAGCTATGTGGAGCGATTACTTGGGCAGGCATTGAGTATCGTCGAGGCTGTCCGGTGGCAGGGCCAGATGCAATTAGGAGATAGGATAATCGCTGTTAATCGCTGTACTGATATCCCCGTTTTTCAGTATGCTCCTATTTTGTATCCATGGATTGAAACAAAGAGTCATGCTAGATCTGACCGGGAAAAAAGCCCTCGTAACGGGCATCGCCAACAACCGTTCTATTGCCTGGGGCATCGCCCAACAGCTTCACGCAGCGGGCGCAGAAATTGGCGTTACCTACTTACCCGACGACAAAGGCCGCGCTGAAGGCAAAGTAAAAAAGCTGACTGAGCCACTCAATCCCACGCTGTTTTTGCCTTGTAACGTACAGGACGACGATCAGGTCAACGAGCTTTTTGACCAGGTGAAAGAAAAATGGGGCAACTTCGACATCCTCATTCACTGCTTGGCCTTTGCCAACCGGGACGATTTGACCGGCAACTTCAGCGATACCTCCAGAGCCGGGTTCGATCTAGCTCTTAGCGTTAGCGCCTACTCCTTAGTGCAGCTTGCCAAGGGTGCCAAAGCCTTGATGCCAGAGGGCGGCAACATCGTGACGCTAACTTATTTGGGCGGTGTGCGCGTCGTGCCCAACTACAACGTTATGGGCATCGCTAAAGCGGCGCTAGAGATGAACGTGCGCTATTTGGCCGCAGATTTAGGGCCGCAGAATATTCGGGTTAACGGCATTTCGGCAGGCCCCATTCGCACGCTGGCATCTTCTGCCATTGGCGGCATTTTGGACATGATTCACCATGTGGAAGAAGTGGCTCCGCTCCGACGGACGGTGACGCAGACCGAGGTGGGTAATACAGCGGCCTTTTTGTGTAGCGACCTGGCAAGCGGCATTACGGGGCAGGTAGTGTATGTCGATTCTGGCTATGGAATTATGGGTATGTAGTGGGTTATGTAGGAGGTGTATAGAGGATATATCGTGGGATGCGGTTTGTCTGAGATTCGCCTTACTGCCAATCGCTAATTTGCGCTAATTTGCTGATTCAGGGCGCGGTGTAGCTGGCAGCTCTGACGGTAAGTTCGCCCAAGCGCGGGTCGCGAATAAAGATAAATGCGCCTTTGGCTTCTTCTTGGGTGGAGAGAAAATCAATGGTTTGATCGCCTCCTTCGACGACTTCCCCGTTTATTCTCAGTTCGGCAATGACTTGAACCGTGGTTGCCGTCTCTCCGCCCGTATTCGTGACCGTAAACGGCACATAATATTTGCCCTGACGCGGCTCTAAATGGGAGACAACTTCTAAGGCCGGCGGATCTTGGTGGCGATCGCGCACCCACAAATAGCCCACTATCCCTAAAATCGCTACGAGCACAGCCGACGCAATCATAAAGCTAATTTGTTCTGCCGTAGAGCGAGACTCGGATGGGCGATCGCTCATAACACCAATCTCCCGGCTGCCCCGCCAATCGTAGCCGGGAGTCCTAAAATTAGCACCTGGCGAAAAGCAATATCCCAGGGCGCTGTGAAATCTAGCTTTTGAAAGAAACTCAGCATTAATCCTGCGGCTAGCAGCGAAAGCAGATAAGAAAACACCGTTTCGCTCAGCGGCCCCTGAAATAGACCTTCTTGCAGACGGCGCTGGCCCTGACGGGTAAAGTTTGCCTGAAACACAATGCTATAAGAGAGCAACAGAGAGATGAGGACGATCGCCATGAGCCAGGGGCCATGAATCGCCGAAACCAAGACAGTCACCTCATCGGTGGGCGAAATGCTAAAGGCCACAACTACAGAGCCTAATAGCGTTGCCGAAATATCTGAGATCGTTTCGTTGAGATTGTTCTCGGGAAAGAATCTCTCTGATTTCTGAGGCAACTGGGGCGATTTTTTTGACTCTGACGAGGCATCGTCGTGGTCTTGCAAAAATTGATTGGCCAGCGCGACGCCGAGCGAAAACGGAACACTCTCAAAAATCATCTTGCCTACCGCTTCGCTGAGCCGGGTTTCAAACGTGATTTGTCTCATTACAATTAGCATCAGCGCCGCGCAGATCAGACCGAGCGCGATCGCCTCTACCGCATCGCCAAACGCCTCACGTCGAGTGGCCGCCCGAGACTTGCGAAATCCAGCCGTACTGCTAAGCAAATAAGTACCTAGCAGCGTCGTTAGCAAAACCCCTAGCAGCCAAGGCGAAGGAACCGACGAACCAATCCACCACACTTCCATGGTGTACAGCACCGGAATACCGAATAAAAAACCGCCGCACAATCCCCGCACCAAATCGTCAAATTCACGCTTCAGATTCACCATCTGACGCTTTCTATGCCACTTAGTCCGATACCGCTTAGCGTCTGTCATGCCTGAAAATTGCGATTTGGGCCTTTCTGAACATCGCGATCTGTTGCCGCTTTACCTAGCCAATACCCTCAATCACCGGATGAAAGTAAAACGATAGGCCAATGACCACGTAAGTTGCCAACAGCAGCGTGCCTTCTAGCCAGTTAGACTTGCCATCGCCGCTAATAGAGTTCGCAACGAGTACCGCCACGGCCACCGAAAGCAGCTCGAAGTTATTAAAGTCTAAGTCCATCGGCTGACCCATAAGCGTGCCAATAATCACCAGCAGCGGGGCAACGAACATAGCAATCTGCATACTGGAGCCAACCGCCACATTCAAAGACAACTCCATCTTGTTTTTGAGCGCAACGGTTACAGCCGTGGCATGTTCTGCGGCGTTGCCAATAACCGGCAAAATAATCACGCCGGTAAACAGTTCCGACAGACCAAGCTGCTTGGAAGCGACCTCTAACGTCCCTACCAAAAACTCTGATTCGACGGCCACTACAGTCGTTGCGGCGATGAGTACGCCAATCCACAGCTTCAGATTGATTTCATGCTCAGCTTCGTGCGCTTCGTTGGGGTCAACCAGAGCTGGCGTCTCGGTGGCTTCATCCGCAATGCCCACATCGTAAAGGTAGGAGTGTGTTTTCATTGAAAACAACAGCGTCAGGCCATAAACCAGCATCAAGACAACGGCAACGGCGATGGAGAGCTGTTGCAAAACTGGCTGTTCAATCCCGTCGGAGGTGAGGTTTACGGCAGTTGGGAGCAAAATAGCGATCACGGCTAGGTTCATCGACGAGGCGTTGAGCCGGGCAATGGTGGGCTGAAAGGTTTGTTCTTTAAATTTGAGTCCGCCTAGCAGCATGGCAAGGCCCATCACCAGCAGCAAGTTGCCGATAATGGAGCCGGTAATGCTGGACTTAACCACGTTAACCAGGCCCGCGCGTAAGGCGAAAATGGCGATGATTAATTCTGTTGCGTTGCCAAAGGTGGCGTTCATTAGGCCGCCGAGGGAAGGCCCCAAAACTACGGCAATTTCTTCGGTCGCGGTGCCCATCCATCCGGCCAGCGGAATAATGGCTAGCCCAGCAGTGACAAAAACAACCAGATCTCCCCAGCCTAAAAGACGAGCGGCAATAGAGATGGGGATGAAGATGAGGAAACCGTAAAAAATGATATTTTTGATTGACATACGATCGCTCTAAGCAATAGGAAGCGGGAAAGTTGCAAATGGTCTGGTGAGATGACTATTTAACCCTATGCAGGATTACCCTATGCAGGATACCCGGCAGATCGTATCAGGATATGTTGTATTGAGCGGACTGTCCAAAGGGTAGGCTTTTGGCATCAGAAGGAGCGCGATCGCATGAAGACATTAAAGTGGTTGGGTTTGTTAATTGGGCTGCCCGCAGTGGCGATCGCCCTTTTCTATGTCTGGGCCAGCGCCAGCACCCAAAATTCAAAAACCTACGCCCAAATCGTCAGCTACGCGCCTAGTAACCTCAACGAAGGCGAGGGGCGCGATCTCGACCAGGGCTACACCATCGTCAGCTACAACATCGGGTATCTATCAGGATTGGCGAACAACACGACCGAGAAATTAGAGCGGTCTTTTTACGATGAGAACTTGCAGCGGGCGATCGCGGCGATCAAATCGGTCAATCCCGACATTGTGGCTTTTCAAGAAATCGACTTTGGGTCTAAGCGATCTTATCAGGTGAATCAGGCAGAGGCGATCGCCCAAGCCACCCAGCTTTACAACGGGGCCACCGTCACTAGCTGGGACAAAAACTACGTCCCTTTCCCTTACTGGCCACCCGCCGCCCAATTCGGCAAAATGCTCTCCGGGCAGGCAATTTTGACCAACCTCTGGCTACCCATCCAGGAAAACCGCCGATTTGTTTTAGCGCAGATCGCCGACAAACCCTTTTTCTACAAAGCCTTTTATCTAGACAGACTCGCCCAGGTCACGCAGATCACGCTGATCGATCAGCCGGTGATTGTCATTAGCGTTCATCTAGAAGCTTTTGAAGAGCAGACCCGAGTGAATCAGACAAAGTTTGTGCGCGAGCTAGCCGAAGACTACGCCAAAACTTACCCGGTGATCGTCGTTGGCGACTTCAACAGCGCCCTTAACCGGCCTTCATTTGTCGGCGCTTCGGGCGAAACCCTCCAGGAAACCCAGTTTTCTATCAAAGAAATGCTAGCGTCCCAGCTATTAGCACCCGCTGTTCCGCCGTCTGAATGGAATGGCAAAAACGTCACGTTTCCATCGGACAAACCCGAGTACAAGCTCGACTATATGTTTTATACGCCCAGCACCATTGAAGTGTTAGACACTGGCGTGATCGCCGCCGCAGGAGAATCTTCAGACCACCTACCGATTACGATGCGATTTCGGTTGAAAAAGTAAACAGCTAGCGGCGAGTCCGCACTTTTTTATCAGGATTTTGCTTGGCCACCCACTTCAGAAACTTCTCCATGCTTGGATGAGACTTTAGCAGATCGGCAGAGTGCAGGTCGGCGGCGAGTTCTTTGTTGGTAAACAGCGTATGAATTTGTTTATGGCAGGGCGAACAGATGTTGATAGTCGGGCCTAGATCTGGGCGATGGCGCTTGTGGTTGTTTCTTTTCTGGCGTTTGGTGTGCTGCTTGGGCGTGAGATGATGGACGGTGAGTTTGGGGCAAGGGCGATCGCACAATTCGCAAGCAGACTCAAAAACAGATTCGCCAATTAATCGAGGATTGGGCATAGGCTCAGTTAGCGCCACATGGCATGATTCATAAAGATTCCGCTTCTCTTATTTTAGTGATTTCATGCTTGGCCTTGCCATCCACACCACCAGTCCGCAGCTCGGTCTGATGCTTCAAACAGTAGAGCCTGAGGCTGAGTCTCCCGTAAAACGGCATCAGGTCTGGGACTTGGGCCGCGAGGTATCAAGCCATCTGCATGTCAAGATGATTGAGTTTATCGCCCCCTATCGCTGGCAGGACTTGAGCTTTGTGGCGGTAGCCCAAGGGCCAGGCGGATTCACTGGCACCAGGATTGGCGTAGTAACGGCGCGAACACTGACTCAGCAGCTAGAGATTCCGCTGTTTGGCGTATCTACGCTGGCAGCATTAGCCGTTAGCCAGCTATCTGAGTATGAAGATATTTCGGTGATGATGCCAGCAAAGCGAGAGGCTGTGTTTGGCGGCATCTATCGGCCTGACGGCCAAGGTGGCTTGCAAACCGTGCGAGCAGATGCGGTGATTCCTGAAGATGAGTGGGCGCGATCGCTCAAAACTTGGGAGCGACCCTTGCAACAAGTGACCACAGAAGTAGGCCAGGGCCTGGCTGACTCGGTGACGGGCGTAATGGCGATCGCTGATCTGAGGTGGCGAAAAGGAGAGCGACCTGATTGGGCGATGGTGATGCCTTTTTATGGTCAGCATCCAGTGGTTAATCGGTGATGCCCGCCTAGATTTTTCGCTCCGTTACCAGCGTCAAACTCACCCAAGCGCCAGACGCGTCGTACAGGCGAATCATCCGCTGACGAGTATCGGCATCTAGCAGCCAGCCGACTTCTAACAGCAAAGGCTTACGCGGAGTGATACAGCGAGGACAGGTTGAAGAAGCTCCATCGGGCAGCAGCAGCACCTGTACGAGCTGAGAGCCGTGGGTAAAGGAGAGTCGGTTGCCCATCAGCCGACCCGTCGTAGAGATGAACTGTTGGCCCTCTAGCGTAATGGTTTGACGCAGAGTACTGTCGCTTTCCTGTTCAATTTTGAGCTGGGTCGACTGCGTTTGTTCAGGTCTTAAATCCGCGTACTGCGTGACCGATTCGCCCTGCCAGGTGCCTACTAAATCAGCGATTTTAAGCGTGGGTTTTACGGGTGCATCAGCGCCTTTTAGCGTTTCTCGAATCAGCGTAATCTGGCCCAGCTCGCCCGACTTATCAAAGAGCTGTACCAGCCGCAGCCGCCGTTCGCCTGCAATCAGTCCTAGCTCTGCGCCAAAGGTTGCAAGCGGCCCCCACTGAGTCGATCCTTGAGAGAACGCGCCATTTTCAAAAAACAGCGTAGATCGGCTAAGCGAGCGATAGTCCAGGACGGTTTCGCTGGGTTCTCCCTGATAGTTTGCCTGCGGGTAGCGCCGAATTTCTTGACGCATAGCGCGATCGCTCTCATAAGGCAGCAGTGCCACCTCAGTTGGTGTATCCGAAATCTGCCGCCCATCGGCAGAAAGCTGCGTAAAAGAACCTTGCCAGATCCCTCTATTTTTAAGCAGGCGCTGCCATTGGGAAGTGGGTTCGCTCATAAAAATAGCTAGAAGAAGGTCTCTGTCTTCTATTATTTTAGCGATCGCCCGGCGCGGTTGGATAAACGCTGATATCTTCTTAGAGGACAGTCGCTTTACAGTTCTTTTCGGGATTCTCATGACTTTAGACTCAACCAACGCCAAGTCGCTCCCGGCAAAAGACGAAGCCACTGGATTAGGCACTTTTGGTGGGGTCTTTACGCCCTCAATTTTGACGATCCTCGGCGTGATTATGTATCTGCGCTTTGGCTGGGTCGTTGGCCAAGTCGGTTTGCCCCAAACCATGCTGATTGTGACGATCGCCACCTCGATTACCTTTTTAACGGCGCTTTCAATTAGTGCGATCGCCACCGATAAAGTTGTCCGAGCAGGCGGTGCCTACTACATGATCAGCCGCTCGCTAGGAATTGAAACCGGAGGAGCCGTCGGCATTCCGCTGTATTTTGCCCAGGCGCTGTCAGTGGCGCTTTACACCATTGGCTTTGCAGAGAGCGTAAAAAACGTTTTCCCAAACACCTCTATCGTCCTCGTGGCGCTAATTACCACGGTCTTAGTAGCGGCCCTAGCGCTGATTTCGGCAGACTTTGCGATCAAAGCGCAGTACGTCATTATGGCGGCGATCGCGCTCTCTTTATTCGCCCTGGTCTTCGGTCACGATGTCACGCCGATCGCGTCAGACGCAGCCTCAGTTGACATTCCTAGAGTGGGGTTTTGGGCGGTGTTTGCCGTCTTTTTTCCGGCGGTTACCGGCATTATGTCGGGCGTTAATATGTCGGGCGATTTAAAAGATCCGATTCGCTCGATTCCTAGAGGCACCATTGCTGCGGTGGTGGTGGGTTACATCATCTATATGCTGGTTCCGTTTATTTTGGTCACGCGGACGCCGACCGCATCTCTGGCGCTGCTCAATCCCAACGAGCTGGTAATGAAGCGGATTGCCTTTGGTGGTCAGTATATGATCGACTCGATTGTGCTGGGCGTATGGGGAGCCACGCTCTCGAGTGCGATTGGCAGCATTTTGGGCGCACCGCGTATTTTGCAGGCGCTAGCAAGAGACAATATTTTGCCGAGCAGTCTGCGCTGGTTAGGCAAGGGCAATGGCCCCACCGACGATCCGCGTTTGGGAACCATGTTTACGCTAGGGATTGTGCTGGCAGTGGTGATGATAGGGAGTTTGGATGCGATCGCGCCTGTTCTTTCGATGTTTTTTCTCACCACTTACCTAGTCCTCAACGTTGCCGCCGGTCTAGAAGGCTTCTTGCAAAGCCCCTCCTTTAGGCCCACCTTCAAAGTCCACTGGTCGCTCTCGCTGCTGGGCGCACTCGGCTGCATCGGCGTGATGTTCTTGATCAACTCGATCGCCACCATTGCCGCACTGGTCATTGTGACGCTCATCTACATCTGGCTAGAGCGTCGACAGATTGAAAGCACCTGGGGAGACGTGCGTCAGGGCATTTGGATGACCGTCGTCCGCACGGCTTTGCTCAACATTGATCGCAACCCCGATCCTAAAAACTGGCGACCCCACCTGCTCGTGCTCTCCGGCACCCCGACCAAACGCTGGTATCTGATTGAATTTGCCTGCGCCTTTACCCACAACCGGGGTCTAATTACCGTAGCCAACATTTTGCCGAGCGGCTCGCGCAGCATTGCCCAACAAGAAAAGGCAGCAGGCGTCTTGCGCGACTTTCTCGACCGTAAAGGCGTCCAGGCATTTGCCAAAGTCATCACTGCCGACGATCCGTTTGACGGCACCAAGCAGCTACTAGAAACCTACGGCATGGGGCCGCTAGTTCCCAACACGGTGCTAATCGGCGACTCCGAAGATCCAGAGCCAACCAGCATTGAGCGCTACTGCAACACCATCAAAGTCTGCCACGGAGCCAAGCGCAACGTCGTCATCATCCGAGACGAAGATCATCATGAAGAGGTGCCAGATTCGGCTTCGCCGCCCATGTTTGTAAAAGACGAAGCCAGGCGAATTGATGTGTGGTGGGGGGGGTTGCAGTCCAACGGCGGGCTGATGCTGATTTTGGCCTATCTGCTGCGCACGAGCTGGCGGTGGCGCGCTGCCGAAATCAGGCTCAAACTGGTGGTGCCCAACAAGGCCGCGGCCCAAGCCGCCGAAGCTAACCTCACTAACTTGACCGAAAGCCTGCGAATCGGCGCAAAATCCGAGATCATCCTGGCTGCAGGACGCGCTTTTGAAAATATTTTGAGCGATTCTTCTGCGGATGCGGATCTGGTTTTTCTAGGACTAGCTGTTCCTAAAGATGACCCAGCAGCCTATTACAAAACGCTGCAAGAGCGCGTCGCGGGGCTGCCTACCACCATCCTGGTATTAGCGGCAGAAAATCTTGACTTCTCCGAAATGCTGCAAAAGGATTAACCGAGCGATCGCACCCATCCAGCCAGAACCGTAATATCCAGGACAATAAGCTTAATCGATCTGTCTCTATTGCTCTCTATTTCATTAGGTACGATATCGAGTGTCGGCTAGGAACTTGTTGAAAAGGCGGGTGCGCCAACCGATATGATCGAAGGATCCGCTCACGAATATGAGATAAGGCAGGTAAAATGAAACGATTACGCGCATGGATCGCTAATGCTGGAAGAGGCTTTTTACTAGGACTGCTGACTCTTTGCCTAGTCTTTGGCGGTTCAGTCTTTGGCGGTTCGCAGAGGGCACTCGCGCAAGACAATAAAGTGGACTATACGCTGACTAATCAGGCGGGCGAAGATTTTTCGGGCAAGAATCTCTCGGGCACTTCGTTTGCAGCGGCTGATGCGCGCGACGCCAACTTTGAAGGCGCAAATATGAGTGGCACCATTTTGACCAAGGCAACGTTTTTGCGGGCGAATTTGAAAGGGGCCGATTTTACAGAGGCTTTTGCCGATCGCGTGCTGTTTGACGGGGCAGATATGACCAACGTGGTGTTTGTAGAGGCGATCGCTATTAGCAGCTCATTTGGCAATGCGATTATCACCGGCGCAGACTTTTCCGACTCCATCATCGACCGCTTTGAAGTTAAAAAAATGTGCGAGCGAGCCGACGGAACAAATCCAACGACTGGCATTGCAACGCGAGACAGCCTGGGCTGTTAGAACCCCGTGGCATTAGCAAAAAAGACCGAATAAACAGGCTCTCCCTATCATCCGGTCTTTTAATTATTCAACTATCACGCCTAGATCCTAAAGCTTGCGCTCTAAGGTTTCATTCAACATCAGCATCGTGGCATCTAGCTTCTCAACAGGAGTCGGCTCAGCAACGACTTCTTCAGTTCGCTTAAAGCGCTCAAACGCGCGAACAATCAAGAACAATACGAAGCCGATGATGACGAACTTAATCACCGCTGCTAGAAACAGACCGTAGGCAATACCTTTGTAGGTCAGCCCTGCCAAGTTGTCTACACCTGCTGCCTCTAGCGCTCTATTCAATATCAACGGCGTGAGGATATCTTCGACCAAAGAGGTGACGATCCAGGGCTATTTCATTTTCTGCGAGGTGAGGTAGAGTTTAGTTTCTAGCCCTTCTGCTGGATGACTCATGAGCATATCTACCGCTCCGATACCCGCACCCAACCAGTCAGTGTCAAGCGCTGAGCCAATAGAGATTCTAGC
>JBBSOB010000113.1:0-13954 GCA_038260205.1 Phormidesmidales cyanobacterium | reverse complement strand
GTTCGAATGTACAACGAAGACATTCTCAAAATGTTTGACATGGTGGCGATGGGCACCCCAGTGGTCGTAGAGCCGTAGCGTTAAAATGATTGCAGCTACGACCGATAAAAGATCGCTATGCCCCTCGCGTTGACCTATGCATTATCCATCGCTACGCTATCGCAAATTCATTCGTAGATCGCTCAGTGCTTGCCTAGGCGGCTTGCTCATAGGGAGTGTGGGCGCTACTGGGGCTTCAGCTCAGTTGACGCCAAGAGAGCTTTTAGAGGCCGTCAATGGTCGAGCGGCAACTGCTGCTGCCGAAATGCTTCCCGCGGCTTTAGAATCTAATGCTGTCGCGCCAGAACCTGATGCCGTACAGCAGAGCGCCGAGCAGCCTCTGAAGCTATTGTTGAGTTTGAGCAATCGCCAGGTCTATGTCTATCGGGGAGAGGTGCTAGAAACGAGCTATCCGGTGGCGATAGGGCGGCCAGGATGGGAGACGCCGACGGGCGAGTTTGAGGTGTTTTCGCGGGTGGTTGAGCCGGGATGGACAAATCCGCTGACGGGGGAGTCGATGGCACCTGGGGCTGATAATCCTTTGGGCGATCGCTGGATGGCCTTTTGGACAGATGGCACCAACTCTATTGGCTTCCATGGAACGCCTGATCGAGACTCTGTTGGCCAAGCGGCTTCTCACGGCTGCGTTCGGATGTACAACGAAGATGCGCGCGAACTGTTCGAGATGGTTGCGATTGGAACACCCGTCATCGTCGAGCCTTAAGCTAGCTTTGCCTTTCTAGTCGGGGCGGTTTTAGCGATGGGCGGACTCGTAACGAAAACCTTGTCTAGAACCTTGTCTGGCCGCTGGCAAACAGGATGATTTTTTCTAACTTAGCGTTAGCTCGTCTCCCGGAACGCCTCGAATTCCCCAGTTGTGTTTGGGCAAATCAAACATCGCAATCTCAATATCATCAATGGCAATTTCTAGCTGTTGATGAATTCGCTCGAACAGCAGTCCTATCAGCTGCTTTTTGACGGCTATCGAGCGTCCTTCAAACATGACGATCTCAATGATGATGTACTGATTTGAGCGGTCGTCTGGGTAGTAAAAATCCTCTGATTTCAAGCCAAAGAATCTTTGGAATCGTTTGTTCTTGGGCGTCCCAATGGCCTCTTGAAGACAGCCATGAATAATATCTGAAAGCTGAGATTTTATCGGATTGAGCTGGGTTTCAAGACCCGTAATTTTTACTTGAACCATGATTTCAACAGCTAGTTATGAGAAAATTGTCTTTGGTTTCTACGTTATCTTTGGTTCCTACATTATCTTTTGTCTCTAAAGAGGCTTGCTACTCAAAAAAACTATAGCCTGAGCGGTTTATTCGAATTCTGTAGAGGGGACTAAGTTCTGTGAAAATTTTACTTGTTCACGGTCTAGGTCGCACCGCTAGGTCTATGTCGAGTTTGGCGATCGCGCTACAATCCGCAGGCCATAGCCCCGAATTATTTAGCTATGTGGCGTTGCTTCACCCTTTCAATAATATTGTGGTGCGACTGCGCCATCATTGCCAAAGGCTCTCTACCGCAGGCGATTACGGCGTCGTCACGCATTCTCTAGGCGGTGTTTTGATTCGCGCGGCCCTGGCTCAAGCTAATTTTTCACTCCCGGCTCAGGTGGTGATGCTAGCGCCGCCCAATCAGTCTCCTCGGCTGGGCCGCTGGGCCAATCGGCTACTGCCCTATCAGTGGTTTTCTCAGCAGTGCGGAGCCAATATGGCAGATCCCGATTTCTACAGCCGCCTACCTGCTTTAGACTGTCCCTACACAATTATCGCCGGGACGGCTGGCATGGTTGGCCCGATTAGTCCGTTTGGTGAAGAGCCGAACGATATGATTGTCGGGTTCGAGGAAACTAAAATGCGAGCGAGCGATCGCCCATTAGCCGTTCCCGCTTTTCACTCCTTCATCATGAACCACTCGCGTACCCAGCAGCTAACGGTTGATGCGTTCCGCTAGCTTCAGACTAGCCCCTTTTGCTCTGGTAATCCCAGCATAATGTTCAAATTTTGAACTGCCGCGCCCGAAGCCCCTTTGCCCAAATTGTCCAAGCGAGCAATTAATAAAACTTCTTGGGTCTCATCATTGGCAAACACCGATAGCTGCACCTCGTTGGTGCCATTCGCTCTTTTAGCTACAAAGAAATTCTCGTCTCGCAGATCGCTGTTTTCTGCGTAGGGCATCATTTTTACAAAAGGTTCGCCTGCAAAATGCTGCGCGATCGCCTCATAGATTCTCTCTCCCGTCGGCGGATGCTCTAGCGACCACAGCGGGAGAGGCACTTGTACCACCATACCCTGCTCAAAGTCTCCCACTGCCGGAACAAACAACGGTGCATGATTCAACCCCGAGAACTGATGCATCTCTTTCACATGCTTGTGCCCAAACTTTAGGCCGTAGGGACTAAAAGGTTCTCTCGACTCAAACTGCCCCTTCTCTTGTTCTTCTTTTCTAAATGTTTCATATTGGGCAATGAGCTGCTTGCCGCCGCCAGAATATCCTGAAATGGCATTGACAGTAGTCGGAAAATTTTTGGGCAACAAGCCCGCTTTTACCAGCGGCGTCACCAGCGCTAAGAACCCGGTAGGATAGCAGCCCGGATTGGCGACCCGATTGGATTGAGCGATCGCCTGTCTTTGTCCAGTCATCAGCTCTGGAAATCCATAGGCCCAGTTAGAAAGCGTACGATGAGCGCTGCTAGCATCCAAAATCTTGGTCGTTTCATTAGCAACCAAAGCCACCGCTTGCACAGCGGCCGCGTCTGGCAAACATAGAATCGCCACATCCGCCGCATTGAGCAGTTTTGTCCGCTCGTCTATATCCTTTCGTTTAGCCGGATCGATGCTAATGACTTCTAGATCTGTGCGGTTAGACAGGCGCTGATGAATTTGCAATCCGGTCGTGCCTGCCTCACCATCGATAAAAACCTTGGGAATGCTCATGTCCGCTGCGCTAGTTGATGATGATGTTTAGCCCATAATATCAGGCTAGCTATTCAGGCTATTTATATCGGCCTTGCCGCCCTCGGGCTAGGCCAGGATTAATGCGTGAGAATGCGCCGTGCGCCTGCTTGATCTTCAGTCCATCGAGTAACGGATTTTTGGGTTACTTTAATTTCTGTACAGTCTTCCGAAGGATCTTCCAAATCGATAGAACTAGGCATAGCCACCTGACTGTTACCTTCTGGGTACAGCGCCTGACATTCTTCGAATAGCGCGTTGGCAATGGGCGCGTAGGTGGCCTTGCGGTTGAGCCGGAGTAAGATGGCCCGCAGCCGATTTTGCAAGCCCTGAATAGTTGTGACTTGCCGGTACAGAACTTCTACTAGCCTGATGGTACGAATGTGAGCGATCGCATCATTATCATTCTCCCATTTCTCATAGCACAGACAGTAGAGCAGCTTCTTCATTCGCACCCGCTCCTCTCTTAGATCGACACGGTCAGCCACGTCTTTATACAAAGCAATCATCGGGCTAACTGACCGGCTGTTCGTCCCTAGAGAAGGGCCTTCTGCCTCAGAGCCGATCGTACCCAACCACTCTTCTAAATAGAAGGCGTGAAGGCTATCGAGAATAGTGTCAGCAACTTTGGCATAAGCCACTTTGCGGTTAAGCGTGTCAACAATGCGATAAAGGCTCCGGCGACAATCATCTAGAGTCTCATTGCGTTCTGTGAGGACTTCGATCAGCGTTTTGAGCGGTACGGTTTCCAACACGGCTGCGTTGTTTTCCCACGTACCGCAATAGACCCCATATAGCAGTTTTTTAATCCGGTTGTGGTTTTTATGGGTTGCTAGGGTCTTTAGCACGGCGCTGAGCGGCGTCATTGCTAGCGGTGCAACGGCTTCTGTAGTTTCTCCACCGTTGGTGCCTTCTGGGCGCATTCCGCGAGGCCAAACGTGATAGGCCGGAATGCCTTCCTCAATGTTTTTGAGCGATAGCTCGCCAATGTAGTCCGCGTCCAAATCTAGCCGCGATTTCACCACGTTGTACACCACCTGAGACATGCAGATAGCGCCTGGATACGCCTCTGATTCTAATCGGGCCGCCACGTTAACTCCCGTACCCATCATGTCTTCTTGATTGAAGAAAATATCGCCTAAATGAACCCCGACCCGATGGACAAAGTGATTACTCGCCTGCCCCGACTGAATAAAGCCGCCGAAAGTTCTCTGGATCTCTACCGCGCAGGCCGCCGCTTGCACCGCACTGATAAAGTACATCAGCATACCGTCGCCAACGGTTTTAAGAATTTGGCCTTCAAAAAACTCGCAGAGTTCGCCGATGAGCTGAAGATCGCGGTGGATAATCGAGAGCGCTCTGTCTTCGTCTTGCGACATGTGCTTACTAAAGCCAACCGCATCAGTGACCACAATTGCGGCTAGAGTTCGTTGGATCTGAGGATGCACAGGGGTGTTCATAGTGAGATGGGCAGGACTGTTAGGCACTAGAATCGGTTACTGTTACCTTTCCCGAATTCGGCTAGCGAGTGTTCACCGTTTGGGCTTAGAAAGCAGGATCGAGAACCTCGGATTTGGCTAGGACTGCATTGCCTTTAAGACTGCACTGTCTTTGAGATAGACTCGTCCTAAAATAGAACCTGCGCCAATCAGGGCGCTAGGATACGGGCAGCCAGAATCTGAATGACGCAAACTGGCTGAGCTAACTGGCTGAGCTAACCGACTGATCCAACCGGCTGATCTAAACAAGGCGACCGCCGGGTTAAAGAACTTAGTATAAAAGATAACTCTTCATGACGCGATCGCGCCGCATATACCTAGAATGATTGATTTGAGAAGCGATACGGTGACTCAGCCGACGGCGGGCATGCGTCAGGCAATGATGGCTGCGCCCGTAGGTGACGATGTGCTGGGCGACGATCCTACGGTGAACGCGTTAGAGGCCTATGTCGCTGAGCTTTTAGGCAAAGAGGCGGCGGTTTATATGCCATCAGGAACGATGACAAATCAGGTAGCGCTGCGAGTACATACTCAGCCTAGCGATGAAATTATTTTGGAAGCTGAGGCCCACATCTATTACTACGAAGGGGGTGGCCCGGCGGCGCTCTCTGGCGTAAGCTGCCGACTGTTACCCGGTCACGGCGGCGTATTTTCGGCGGCAGCAGTCGAGCAAGCTTTGCGCCCTCAAGATCCTCACTTTCCTCAAACTCGGCTAGTCTGTGTAGAAAATACGCATAATCGCAGCGGCGGTCGGATTTTTCCATTAGAGACTATTCGAGAGATTGCTGGGGTTTGCGCTCAGAAGGGTTTACGACTGCATTTAGACGGCGCTCGATTTTGGAATGCTTGCGTTGCGACTGGCATTAGTGAGGTAGATTATGCTGCGCCGTTTGATACGCTCAGCGTCTGTTTTTCTAAGGGGCTGGGCGCCCCCGTAGGTTCGGCGCTGGTGGGTAGTGCGGAGATGATGGCGCAAGCTAGACGGTTTCGTAAGCTGTTTGGCGGGGGGATGCGGCAGGCTGGCATTATCGCGGCGGGGGCTTTGTACGCTTTAAATCAGCAGCGCGATCGCCTAACTGAAGACCACGACAACGCCCAGCGGCTAGCACAAGGATTGCAGAACATGGCTGGCGTAGAGATCGATTTAGCCTCCGTTCAAACTAATATTGTGAACTTTGACTTGTCGGAGCACTCGGCGGCTGACGTCGCAGAGAAATTGGCGCAAAGAGACGTGGCAGTACTAGCAACCGGGCCGCACCGAATTCGAGCGGTGACGAATTTGATGGTGAGTCGAGCGCAGATTGATCGGGTAATTGAGGCGATCGCGCAAGAAATACCATGAGCCAGTGAACTCACCTTCTAGAGAGACATCAGTGGCCTAAAATGAGGTATGAGAGTGAGGCCGCGCAGACTGTGGCCAGTGCGCACAGGCTGTTCTTTTGCGGATCTAGGTGATGAATAATGTTAGAGATCTTTGGGCGTTAACGCTTGAGACTGAGCGGTTGATACTGCGGCCCCAAAGACCAGAGGACTATAAGCGATGGTACGAGGGCTTTGCCAAACGCCGCGCCGCAATGAGCCTATACGATTCGGGCTGGCGAGAGATGAGCGAATGTACCCGCGAATGGTTTGCAACCCTATGCGAGCATCATCAAAAAATAGCGATAGAAGATAAAACCTATGTGTTTGGTATTTTCTTAAAGCAAGGGCAAAAACACCTGGGCAATGTCGATATTTCAACCATTTGCCGCCAGAACAACCAATGGGCGATGCTAGGCTATGGCATTCACAACCATGTTTGGCGGCAGGGTTTTGGCAAGGAGGCCGTTCGCGCTGGGCTGATTGCTGGATTTAATCAGCTAAAGTATCAGCGCATTGAAGCTCACATTAATTTGGATAATCAGGCATCTGTTGCCCTAGCAAAAAGCGTAGGCATGACAGAAGAATGCGTTCGGCGAGACTTTGTATACGAGAACAAAGAATGGACAGATCGACGCGTGTATGTGGCACTCTCATCTGACTTTGGGATAGCGGCAAAGGTGCCCGGTAGCGAAGCTGTCTGCCTGCGATCAGTGATTGCGATCGCTGATTAGGACAAATGTCGGAGGGGCTTAAATAATATGTATATCGTTAGACATAGCTCGTTGGGCTTACGGGTAATTCCCTAGGGAGAGTGCTTCGTTATACAATTTACGTTTAATTGAAAAGAGTCTGTTGTTGCGCCCTCTGACGGTTGGGCAAGGAGTTTCTATGCTGGGTTACACAATTCTTTTTTTGGTAGTTGCAGTAGTTGCGGCTGTTTTAGGATTTAGTGGAATAGCGGCGGGTGCAGCGAGTATCGCTAAGATTTTGTTCGTTGTATTTTTAGTTCTGTTTGTGATTTCTCTGGTGTCTGGTCGTCGCGTTTAGATTCGCTCAAAAGTCCGGCGGTCAATCGCTTTAGGATACCGCTGGGCTGTTGTATTAACTCGTTTGTTAGCGAGTTTTATCCATTAAGTTTACTGATACATTTTATTGACACAAAAATAGCCTTTTAGCAGCGCGAGTAAAAGCAACATAATAAAGCTGATTGCGCTCGACAACTTTACGATTAAGCATGAGATTGGGTACGTCTACAAAAACGTCTTGAAAGGTGGAACCCTGGCTTTTATGAACGGTGAGGCTATAAGCATAGCTAACGTCGTGGAAAAGCTCTTTATAGTCCCAAAAAGCCATCCATTGTTTTTGTTCTGAGTAGTTAGAGAGAATTTCTTTAAACCGCTGGCCTTCGTCTTCGTGCAAGACTCGCAGTGTCCGCTCCTGATTGTCTTCGGTTTCGACCTCTAGTTCCCAGACGAGCCAGCCTTCATGACGAGTGAGGTAAGCAGCCATCACCTGAGCTTCTTCCGATGTCTGGAGCAAAATCCCGTCTCGCCCCATACAGGCGTTGCGGGCAACGAGCCTTTCTCCAGGCACAAAACGAGCTGCCTGATCACCGTAGATGGCGGCGCGAATTTTGTTGTTTAGGTAGTTTACTCTTTGGTTGGTATAGGCTAAAACGCGTACCTGATCAGGGTTGTTCTCGTAGGCGTCGCTTTTGAATGCGCGGAGCATAAGCTGTTCCCACTGGATCTGCGGGATAGTGAAAATGCCTTCTGTTTTTTGAGAGTTGCGATCGCTCTGCGCCCTGGGCATCGCAGGCCGCTCTAAATTAGTTCGCACATCCTCTGCAAGTAGCCCAATAGCACCGCCATAGCGAATCACTTCGGTAAGGTCGCTGCGGTGAATGATTTTCTCAAAACAGGGGGCTTCGATTTCACCGACTGGGGGCAACTGAGCAGAGTCGCCGACAAATAAAAGCTGCGTTCGCTGCGTGAATT
Organism: Phormidesmidales cyanobacterium; assembly: GCA_038260205.1. Lineage (GTDB taxonomy): Bacteria > Cyanobacteriota > Cyanobacteriia > Phormidesmidales > Phormidesmidaceae > Phormidesmis. Next base: position 6,097 of record JBBSOB010000113.1, on the reverse strand, counting down.
TAGAAACGGAGTTTACCAATAAATCCCACATTTCTTGGTTAATCATGGAGCATTCGTCCACAACCACCAAATCGTATTCAGTGGTAAGGTTTTTGCGGCCCCGATCAGGTTCAAATTTTTGCCCCCCCGTTTCCTTGTCGATGACGGGCTTTAGTCCAAGCAGCCGACAGCAGGTCATACAGTCCACTTCGCAACTCCAGCGATAGGCCATAGACTGCAATACTTTGGTAGCTTTATTGCTGAGCGCAGTCAGGGCAATAGGACGCGGATCGGACTGCTGCTGTAAGCGGGCAATGAGCGCTTGAAGCAGGGTAGTTTTGCCGGTGCCTGCATAGCCCGTTAGCAGGTAAATTTTTTCTTTGCTATTGATAAACGCTTCGAGGGCTTGCAAAGCTTCCCACTGCTGAGCGCTGAGCGCTATGCCTGGCAAAACTTCTGGAATATCTGCCAGAGAACCAGCCGTCTGAGGATCGGCGGCGGTAGAGCGAGTAACAGAAGAGTTAGGCATGGTTAACCGAATAGTCTGCGATCATTTTAACCGCGTTCTTAACTAATACGCCCGTTCTGCGGATATACCAGGCGCAACCGAGATATAGCCGAAGTGATTTTCCATAGGGGAGGCTCTACCGACGCCTCAGCTCACGTTAAGACAAAAACTCGTGGATGCCTCCTTATTGCGCTTGTTTTAATAACGGCATACTGCAAACAACTCACTTTATGGCTCAACAAAGAGTTCCTAAGCTTGAGAGGCAGAAGCTTAAGAGGCAGAAGCTTGAGAAGCAGAAATTTGGACTAATGCCCACTGCGCTCTAGCCTGCACAGCAGGCGTCTCATCCTGCCTGGAAAGATTGTCCAATCCTTCTAAAATCGGCGCTATCAAATCAACAAATCCATACTCCGCCGTCGCCGTCGCCACCCCTTGCAATCCCACAACAGCTCCATAGCGCACGACCCATTCCGGATCTTCCAACACCTTTAGCAAAGTATCTCTCGCTTTTATTTGCGCATCTCGGCGCTCTGTCGCTGCCATTTTCTCCCACTGAATGGAGCCTAAGCCTCGCGCCGCCGCCCTCCGTACGCTCAGCGAAAAATCCTCAGCCGCCGTCTCCCGCACCAAATCCAACCCACGCGGATCGCCAATGCCCGCCAGCACCCGCAGCGCCCAGGCCCGCGCCCCATAGTTATAGCCATCAATCTGCGCCAGCACCGCCGAAGCCGCAGGCGTCCCAATCTGAATCAAACCGTCCACCGCCGCCACCGCTGCCCCCGGATTGTTGTATCCCAACACCCGAATCAGCATATCCGTCGCGCCCTCGTCTTGCAGTTCAGCCAAAGCCTCTACCGCATCAACCATCTTCTGCGCAGAATCAGCCGCCTCCACCGCTCGAAGTCTCGTTTCTAGAAGCGTAGAATCTACCATCGACCTAACAAGCAAAAACAACAACTCACAGCAACGAATCCATCAGATCCATCACCTCACAGGTCTCGGCCGACAGCAGTTCGCCAGAGCGCAAAATCTGCTTTTCCAACAGGCCCTTCATCGCAATTAGCTTAATGCTATTTTCCGCCAACGTCTGGGCGATCGCCGCTGCCGCTGGCAAATACCCCACCTCGCCCAAATCCAACAGCGCCGAACGTCGTAGCTGCAAATCATCACAGCGCAACGTATCTAGCAACGCCTGAGTGTAATGCCCTTCTCCCGTTAACTGATACATCGCCCTCGCAGCCGCATTCTTTACTTGCGCCACCTCATGAGTCAAAAAAGGCGCGACTATCTCTACCGTCTCAGCATTTCCTAAGCCACCTAGCGCTTCCAAAATTGCATTGTAAGGCTGTACCAAATGAGGCCTGCCCGGCACTGATACCGCAGCGTCAACGCCACCTTCTAGTAAAGCCACTAAAGGCACAACACTTTCTTTGGCATTTAAAGCCGCCAGAGACTGAGCCGCCGCTTCTCGCACGTAGTAATCATCACAGTTCAAGCAATCTATCAGCGCGGGCACAACTGATAAATTACCCAGCTTACCTAAGGCTCTCGCCGCATTGCGCCGCAGCGGATAGCCGCCGTCCGTGTCGCGGTTGTCCTCGTCTTGCAGCGCTAGCAATAACGCCGCGATCGCCTCCGGTGCATCCACTACAAATCGCCCTAGCCACCAAGCTGCGTAGTAGCGATCGCCCTGATCTTCCGTTTGCTTAAGATTTGCGATCGCCTGCGCCGCCGTAAGCTGCGGAGCATCCGGGGCTGGCTGAGGGGAAGGAGTCATATCTTAAATGAAGTCAAAGAAGCTGCTCAAAAAGACGCGCATAAAAGAGCCGCGCATAAAAGAGCCACCAATAACAAACCCAGAGAAACAAACAACCACTAGACCGTTCCAGTAATCGCATATCTCTCTGGGCAAAAATTGAGGTTCAACCACCTGCACCAAGCAGAGGCTAAAACGCCAATTTAGTTAGCTGAGGACGTTAATCGCGTAGTTGATGTAGCTATTCGCTTCAGTTGCAGCATCACCGCTCAAACCATGGTTTTGCTTGATGTGCTTTAGCGCTTCAACATACCAGCTAGGAGCTAGGTCAAAGGTCTTGTTGATTTCAGCAAGGCCAGATACCAAGTAGTCATCCATGGGGCCAGTACCACCAGCGATTAGGCAGTAAGTAACCATCCGCAGATAGTAGCCGATGTCGCGAACGCACTTATCTTTACCACGCTGGTCAGCAGCATACTGAGGACCCTGCATCTGAGTGGTGTAAGGAAACTTGCTGTAAACCGCTTGAGCAGCGCCGCTAGCTAGGCTATCAGCGTTTTGAGTCAGCTTACGAGCCGCTTCTAGGCTAGCGCCCGCTTGCTTAAAGCGACCAAATGCAGTCTGCATTTCAGTGCTGCTAAGGAAACGGCCCTGAGAATCAGCCGTCGAGACTGCCTCGGTCAGAGGAGTTTTCATCGTCTAGGATCTCCTAAAATTGATTTTGGACAATTTATTTGCATAAGCAGCTCAGTACTGGGCTACTTAGATTCTGAAACAGCCAGCTTTTGAGACTAGCCAATTCATTAAGACTAACCGACAGCAGAAGCTGCACGGTCAAAGTAACCGCCAATTTCGCTGTACAGGCTGCTACAGTCACCGCTAGTAACATTGCTAGGATCTTTAACGATCGCCAAAGAAGCTTCCTTCATCTTCTGTACGCCAGCGGCGACGGAAGAACCAGGGGTGCCCAAAGCAATATAAGTCTCGCGCAGGCCGTTGAGACATCTGTCGTCTAGCACACTAGCATCGCCAGAGAACACGGCGTAAGTGACATAGCGCAAGATGATTTCCATGTCGCGTAGGCAAGCAGCCATGCGACGAGAAGTGTAAGCGTTACCACCGGGCTGGATTAGCTGAGGCTGATCTGCGAACAGAGAGCGAGCAGCGTTAGCCACGATAGCAGAGGCGTTGTTAGTGATACCGTTAACGGCATCCATTCTTTTGTTGCCATCAGCGACCATTTGGTCGAGAGCGTCTAGCTGTGAAGAGCTAATGTATTCGCCTCGTGAGTCAGCTTGGGAGACAACCTTTGCAAACGCATCAAACATAGATCTGAATTCTCCTAGTATTTGACCATCAGAACCTGCCCTAGAAAGGACGTTTCTGAGGTTGGGGTTTGGTTAAAGCCCGTTACGTCGCTGCCTCCGCGATAAGCCGGACAAGCCGAAGTTTACGGGGCAGTTTCGTCGGGATAGGTCACTGCACTAGATGAGCTGAGAACCACTTTAAAAAACCACTGCATGTTCCTACAGGATCTCTCAAAGGGGTGGGTTCAACTATTGCAATTCACTGTTCCCTGATTAAAAGAGTAAGACGTTTAACGGTGCGAGTCTAAGAAAGTTCAAGAAAATTCACAAAGAACAAATTTAGCTCAAACCGCCGGTAAACAAGGTTTCTGACTTTCTGCTGGCAGCCGACAACGGGGATTTGAGAGTCGTTTAGCTTAGTGTCGGCGCGGCATTATTAACATTTCTGGTCACTGCGGCGTTACATTTAAATAATAACGTAAATAATAACGGTCTATAGCCAGTGCCCCGACTTGCCAAACGTTCAGAAATTCTTAAAGACTAGAGCGATCGCCCAAAGCTAAGCCGCCGCTGCCACCCGCGGATCTTTCTCTAAGTCGAACAAAAAGCCGTGAATATATTCCTCTGTCCATTCAGGGCCATAAAACCGAGTCAGCATTCCCCTCGCCGGATCTTTTTCGGCTCGGTAGCGGGCATAGCTAAGCTGAGACTGCTTAATAGCCTCTAATCGCGCAGGATCGGTGACCGGCTCTGCCCGCTCTACGAAGCCAATGTAAGCCTCTAAATAGTCCTGAAATGCCTGAAATACGTGGTTCTCAACGTCAGCAGTTTCGGCTGGGCGTGTCCATAGAAAAGCCGGTGAAAAAAAGGCTTGGGCTTCTTCTGGAAAGTCGCCGCCCCAGGGCAAGTCTTTTTGATAGCGCCGAAACATATCCATAACGGGCGCGCTGTATTTCGCCTGATACGCTTCGGTTTGAAACAGCGGCTGCATATCTATCGCAATCAGATGGCCACCAGGTAACGTCACCAAGTCTGCGCCAAAAAAGGGCAGATCGTAGTTTAGCTCTGGAAAAATAACGAAGTTGAGCACCTGAAGCGCTGCGCCACCTTGCACATGAGCCGCTCGAATCTGACGAAGCTTCGGTGCTTTTGAGCCGTAGCTAGTGGTGGTCACGGTCGCCTCTCGCTTACCTTTTCCAGTCACCGCGCTCTTTTGCTCAAAGCCGGTCGGGATGGGGTAGGGCGCGATGTTTAGGCGGCTTTCTAGTAGGGCGATCGCCTTAGCTAAAAACGGCTCGTAAATAGTAGTGGTAGCAGAAGTGACAGCAGAATTAGCAGTAGAAGTCATAAATTGCGATAGAAAAACGTACTAAGAAACCGCTGCGCCCACCGCCAATGGCACTGCATCTTCAAACAAAAAACCGTACAGGAACCGCTCAGACCAATCGTGGCCAAAGTAGCTGCCAAATAACCCAGAGGCCGGATCGCGCTCGGCGCTGTACTGATCGTAGTCCTTTTGAGCTTTGGCGACTCGGGCGATCGCGCTTTGATCCGTCAGCGGGGTCGCCGCGTCCATCATCTCCCAATAGAGCTGAAGATAATCCTTGAACGCTTCTAGCACTCGCGTCTTTACCGTTTCAGGATCGGTTTTGGCAAATAACAGATACTTAGAGAAATATTGATTCGCATCATAGAACTTCATCTCCAAATTCTGCGACAAATCTGGATACTTATCGTGCAGGGCTTTTAGCGGCGCAATGTACTTCTGCTGATATGCCTCATCTTGAAACAGCGGCTGAAAATCCATCACAATCAGATTTTTCACTGCGCCAAAAGAGAGGAAGTCAATCCCCAGCAGCGGCAAGTCGTACTGATAGCCAGGATAGATAACGCTGTTGAAAATTTGGGCGCTTTCACCGGCATCGATGTAGGTATAGCGGGCCTTTCGCAGTTCCTTGCTCTGGTAGCACCAACTGCGGATTGTCGCTGGGTGACGGCCTCTTTCACTAATGTTGCTCTCTAGCCCGTCGGGAATAGGCCGCTGCGTCAGATCGAATTTTTGAGAGAGTGATTTCTCTAAATGCGCTAGGAAAGGGCGATACATATCCGGCCAGCGATTGCGATGAGTAAGTTCTCCCACCATAAGAGGGTGACCCGCAACAAGTCCCCATTCTGAGAAACAAATACACATTCCTTAACAGACAAAAATCAGGCAAAACCTAAGCAAAAATCAGGTAAAACCTAAGCAAAAATCAGGCAAAAACCAGATCAGCCAGCCGCTAAAATCAGCCCATCAGTGGCGTTCTAAAGGTCTTTAAGCCAGTGCGTTGTGGCGACTCGCGAGCGCTTTGACATCCTCTGGCGTTACAAATCGCTTCTCTGAGCAGTAGGTCATTAAGTTGACGCCATTCATCATGCGCGCTGTGCTCACGCGAACGCGAAAGTCGTCGGTAAGAAACCAGCAGCGCTCTTGCCCTTGATTGGTTTCGTAGTCAGTGTCAATTGTTAAGACACCGTCTTGACCAAACCAGTAGCGGCTGACCACGG
>JBBSOB010000112.1:0-13987 GCA_038260205.1 Phormidesmidales cyanobacterium | reverse complement strand
TCACCAGCAGATAGCGATCTGCATTGGCGAGCCAGGTAAACGGAATCACCTGCTCTGGCAGCGCCGGGGCAACGGTATCGGCGCTGCCAGCGATCATCAATACCGGCACCTCTATCTGGGCTAGACTGTCGGCCCCCAAGATGGCGCTGTCCATCGGATTAATCGCCATAACAGCTTGAATCCGAGGATCTCTAAAGCTGATGGACGGGGTCTCTGGCGGCGCGATGTTGAGCGCCTGACATTGCAGCAGCACAGACGGATTAAAGATAAATTCTGGGGGGCAAGCCTGACGCAGCAAGTCGAAATTGATGGGCGCTCCGGCTACTGCTAGGGCCGTATAGCCGCCAAAAGACTGGCCGATAATACCCACATTGTTGAAGTTGATGCCGTCCAAATTTTTGTCGCTAGCGGCGCGGGCCTGAAGCTCGTCTAGCACCGCTGAAATCAATAGCGGACGGTTAAAAAATTCGGAGTCGGGCACCACTAGACCGGTTCTGCCCGAAATTAACGCATCGAACTGATCGGCGCTGCTGCCTGGATGCTCTACCGCGATGACGGCAAAACCCTGCTCTGCTAAAAAATTGGCCAGATAGGCATAGGTCGCCCGGTCGCTGCCGAGTCCGTGCGAAATGATGACCGTGGGCGTATCGGCTGCCGATGAGGCCGATGGCAAATAAGCAGGACGTGGCAAATAGAGATCGACTGGCTTGGCGCTGGCCTTAACTCGCAGCGAGATCTTGCGGGCCTGATAGGGGCCGGGGTCGGAGACCAGATCGTTTAGCTCGGCGGCAGAAATGCCCGGTGGAAAGGGCACCGTTGCCGACTCGAAAGAAATTTCGGAAACGAAGTCAAGCGCTTGTCTAGATTGGTTAACGGCATCGGTGGCCTGACGGGCGATCGCCAATCCCTGGCGAATATTTACCCTGAGCATGGGCGTAGGAAATCGCTCCAGCATGTTGAGAACAGTCAGTCCTTCTGTTTCGTCCGCTGCCGAAAGAATCGCTGCTGCTCGCAGTCCCTTGCCACCGGGCAGTCTGGCCCCGGTGCGAAAAACCTCCCCAGCCTGGTCAAGGACATATTGGCCCTGGGGCGTGTAGGCAAACTGAGCCACGGTGGTTACATCAGCATCGACTCTTTGCGAGAGCAATCCGCGAATTTGCTCGGGCAAGGCAGGGTCAAAGTTTTCGGCGTAGCGAATATAAGGGGCGAGTTCTGCGGTAACGCGGCCTTCTTTAACGTAGATCTCCAGCGACTCTACCGAAATAGATCGTTCGATCACGCCAAAGGAGAAGGTAATGGTTTCGGCGGCTGGGCTAGGGCGAATGGCTTGGGGGGAAAGGGCGATCGCAAGCTGAACCAACCCGAGTCCAATACTTCGTCGCATTCTCTGTCCACATAGCCTTTTACACCGCTGCCTCAATCGCTGTTTGGGCTGCTCTCGAATAAAAGGAGAATCACCAACGCGCATGGATGAGTCATCACACTGAAGTTTTTACACAGCCATCATAGGCTAACGAGTTGGGGAGCGGTTAGCGGTTAGCTGCCTAAACTGACTGTGCCAATGGCCGTGCCAATGGCCGTGCCAAGCCCGACTAAAACAACCCGTCCTCTGGAACGATATAAAAATGCGTCATTCTACCTATAGAGGGAAGAAAGGGTGAGCAAATCTCTTGCCTATAGGAGATGAACTAAACCCACGATTTTGTCAATATCTATTCATGTGTTTGGGGGCCTGTCATAGGACGACAGCCGATTAAGCTGATATGAAAAAATCTGGATTTGATATGAAAAAGAGAGTGTTACCGATGCTGTTGGGTGGCGCGATGTTGTTAGGCGTCACGGCCTGCGGCAATGCGAAAACCAGCGCCGATGCGCCCTCGGACATAAACGGCGAAGTCACCGACCCTGCAGACGCTGACAATACATTGGGCGATGCCAGCAGCACGATTCGGCAAGATCAGCTCAACTCTGATATTAGGGCGCGCGAGCAGCGCAACAATATAGCTGGGGATAGAACCGAACGAGCCGACGCCGATATTGAAAGTGAAGTTCGCGCCAAACTCGAAGCAAATATTCCCCGCGGCAAATTGACCGTTGCAGCTAAAGACGGTGCGGTCACCGTCGTTGGTACCGTTCCAGACGAGCGTGAATATAAGACGATTGAACCTCTAGCCAAAGAGATCCTAGGGGTCACATCCGTCAAAGTAGATGTTGAGATTGTGCCAGGAGAAAAGCTGTAGGCCATCGGGTCTAAGCCTTTCGATCAGGCCAACGCCAAATAATATTTATTGTAGAAAAGGAGAATTTAAATGACTGCTCAAACCCCCACTAACCGCTATAGCCGTGTGGTAGGCGTGTTTCGTACTCGCTCTGCTGCTGAACAAGCGATCAATGACCTCAAGGCCGCAGGCGTCAACATGGAGCGCGTTTCTGTAGTCGCTAAAGATGCTGACGAGGTTTCTGGCGTAGAGACTGGCCTTGATAGAGAAAGAGCGATTGAAGAGAAGGCGATTGGAAACCACGCCGATGATGGTGCGACAACCGGTGCGCTTACCGGCGGTGCCATCGGCGGTATTGGTGGCTTGCTAGTTGGCCTGGGCGTACTGGCGATTCCCGGTATCGGGCCAATATTGTTAGCGGGTGCTGAAGCGACTGCGATCGCCACAACATTAGCAGGCGGTGCCATCGGTGCGGCAGCGGGCAGCTTGCTAGGCGCATTGGCGGGCCTAGGCATTCCTGAAGAGCGCGCTCGGGTTTACAACGACCGGGTGGTAGCAGGCCACTACCTGGTGATGATTAATAGCTACGGTACGGACGTTCAACAGGCCGAAACTATTTTGACGCGACGCGGCGCAGAGGAGGTCGAAGTTTATGACTCTCCTGGATCAGCGCTAGATCATCCTGACAATATCAAGCTCTATGAAGAGCGCCTAAAAGCTCATAAGGAACGAGTGAGCGCTGGTAATGTGGCTGTCGGCAAGCGAGTCGAAACTCAGGCTGCGGAAGTTTCTATTCCGCTTGAGAAAGAGACGGTAGTGGTAGAGCGGGTTACTCCGACTAGCGCTACGGCCGTAACGCCTACTGCAGATGCTTTTCAATCTGGAGAAGTGGCTAGAGTAGAAACATACGAAGAAAAAGCGGCTGTTCGTAAAGAACCGTTTGTTCGTGAGGAAGTCAACATCCACAAAGAAACTGTACAGGAAGTGGTGAACGAATCAGCTACTGTTCGACGCGAAGAGCTAGATATAGATACGGATGGGGTTGACGTTGTTAATCGTTAATTCACTCGCATTCTCGCTAGCGCTTTGCAAGATGCTGGAATTTTTGAACAACTGATGCCAGTTCGTCTAAGGCGGCTTTTTTCTACTAGATGTTTTACTAGATAGAAGAAGGCCGCTTTTTCAGCGTCTTTAGTCTTTAGTAGGTGTTTCGAGTCTTCAGGCGTTTTGATCGCTTAATCTAACTGGAGTAGTACTAACAGCGCCGCTTCCGTCAGTTGAGTAATCCCGAGTTCCGCTGCCTTTTCCTGCTTAGAACCGGCTTTTTCCCCCACCACCACATAGTCCGTCTTTGAACTGACTGAGCCGCTAACTCGACCGCCAGCGGCTTCAATCATGTCTTTGGCCTCTGATCGCTTTAAGGTGGGCAGGGTGCCGGTGATGACAAAGCTTTTGCCTGAAAAGGTCTGAGGCTGAGTGCTCTCTGGTTTTTCAGGGGCTGCTAGCTGTAGCCCTGCTGCTCGCAACCGTTCAATTAGGTCTTGATTGGCAGGCACCTGAAACCATTGGCGCACGGAAAAGGCGATTTCGGGGCCGATGCCGAAGATGCGGGCGATCGCATCTCCTCCGGTTTGGGCCAGCACATCTACCGAGCGAAAATTATCCGCCAAGATCTGGGCATTGGTACTGCCCACCAGTCGAATGCCCAAGCCATAGAGCACTTTGTCCCAAGGGCGCTGCTTTGAAAAGGCGATCGCACTCACCAGCTTAGTCGCCAACCGCTCCCCCATCCGGTCTAGCGTCATCAAATCCGGCATGGTCAAATCGTACAAATCGGCGACCGACTTGACCATGCCGTTCTCGGTTAATTGCCGCACCCAGCGATCGCCCAAACCGCTAATATCCATCGCATCGCGCCGCGCCCAGTGAATAATCGACCCTTGCAAAATGGCGGGACAAGAGCCGTTAACGCAGCGGGTGACGGCTTCGCCTTCGGGCTTGACAACGGGCTGGCCGCACACCGGACAGGTTTCCGGCAGACGGTAGATCTGCGCATCGTCAGGCCGCAGATCTGGGATGACGCGCACCACTTCGGGGATGATTTCTCCGGCTTTGCGGACGATGACGGTATCGCCTAAATGCAGATCGAGTTCGGCTAGGCGGCCTGCGTTATGCAGAGTGGCTCTGGCAACGGTGGTGCCTGCTAGCTGGACAGGCGCAAGTTCGGCAACGGGCGTAATGGCTCCGGTGCGACCGACTTGAACCGTGACCGATTTGAGAGTAGTCGGGACTTCTTCGGCCGGATATTTAAGCGCGATCGCCCAGCGTGGAAACTTATTCGTAAAGCCCAACCGATCCTGCAGCTCAAAGCTGTTTAGCTTTACCACCACGCCATCAGTTAAATAGGACAGCTCGCGTCTTTCCGTCTCCCATCGGTCGTAATAGCTGGCGACTTCATCGGCAGACTCGCAGATCTGACGGTTCGGATTTACCCGAAAGCCTAGCGTTTGTAGGCATTCCAGCGCCGACCACTGGTCGATAGGCGGCTCTACATCGCCGGAACCCGCCGGCATAATGAGCGTGTAGGCAAAGAAATCTAGCCGCCTTTCGGCCACCTTTTTGGCATCTAGCTGTCTTAGGGTACCAGCAGCGGCATTGCGCGGGTTGGCAAACAGAGCGGTGCCTTCGGCCTCGCGCTTTTGGTTAATCGCTGCAAAAACATCTAGCGGTAAAAATGCCTCGCCGCGAACTTCAACGACGGGGGGCGGCGTCTGGTTATCTGGCATGTGTAGCCGCAGGGGAATCGCGCGAATGGTGCGGACGTTGGGCGTAATGTCTTCACCGATGGTGCCGTCGCCTCGGGTGACGCCTCGGGTGAGTAGGCCGTTTTCATAGGTGAGGGCGATCGCGTTGCCGTCAATTTTTAGCTCGGCGACGGCGGGCGCTTCTCCTACGTCGGGTTCTAGCTTTTGCCAGCGCCCCTGCCAACTTCGATATTCCTCAATGTTGAAGGCATTTTCCAGGCTGTAGAGCGGAATATTGTGCCTAATGGAGGTGAACTGCTCGGCAGGGGTTGCGCCGATTCGCTGCGTGGGGCTATCGGGCGTTAGCAGTTCGGGGTGGGCGGTTTCGATGTCTTGAAGTTCGCGGTAGAGCCGGTCGTAAACGGAGTCGGGCAGGTCGGGCGCGTCGAGGACATAATAGGCGTAGCTGGCTTTTTGGAGCTGCGATCGCAGTTCTGCTGCCCGCGTTTCTATCGCCTGCTTTTCTACCGCTCGCTTTTCTACCGCGACTGCCTCCTGGTCACGACTTGCTGACTTTGCCGACTTTTTCGCGCCCATGCTGACGTCACCTCGAATAGTTTATTTGTACTACAAAGCAATTCTCCCTAGCGTCTAGACTGCAGCTTGCGATATACGGCTCTAAGATCTACGTCGTGATGGGCGATCGCCACTAGCGTGTGATAGAGCAAATCGGCCACTTCCCCGGCGATTTCGTCTGGTTCATCGTCTTTGCAAGCCATCACCACTTCAACCGCTTCTTCGCCGATCTTTTGCAAAATTTTGTTATCGCCGCCCTCAAAGAGTTTGTTGGTGTAGGAATTGGGCTGTGGATTCTGCTTGCGATCGGCAATGGTGCTAAACACCTGGGAAAGCGTATCGGCTGGCGGCGGCATTATTTGCGTTCCATTCGCGCCTTCCACCTGATGAAAACAACTGCGCTCTCCGGTATGGCAGGCCACATCGCCGATTTGCTCTATCGTCACTAGCAGCGCGTCGCTATCGCAGTCGTAGCGCAGCCCCCGCACCTTTTGCAGATGCCCGGACGTTGCGCCTTTGTGCCACAGCTTCTGGCGAGATCGGCTCCAGTACCAAACTTCGCCCGTGTCCATGGTTTTTTGCAGCGCTTCGGCGTTCATCCAAGCCATCATCAGCACGGTGCCGTCTAAGTAGTCTTGAGCGATCGCAGGCACCAATCCCTGCTCGTTATAGCGAATTTTATCGATGGGAATAGGCGCTGAGCTAGAAGTCATAAGCGGGAGTGCGATCGCATCAAAGCAAGTGCAAAAAGAGCAAGGACAACTATTATGCTAAATCTTTGCCGGACGATTTAGACATTTCGCTGGCCCATAGACTCTGAAAATTAAGCATTTGCAAACAGCCCTTCCCACTCTATTTTTGCCGGGCGATCGCCCTGACTCACCAGCTCAAACACCTGATTTTTTGCCGCTGCACTTGCCAAGCAGGCTACACTAGCTGCGGCCACATCAATCCGGCTAGTTTGTCCGTTTAGCGTATCGCCTGTGGCCATCACCACGCCTAGCTTGCCGTCGGTACTGGCCTGCACCAAAGAATTAAAATCTCTAGAGGTATAAGGGCCATCGGTAAGCTGCCCAGGGCGCAAAATAGTGTAAGGAATCCCGGCGCGTAAAATGGCCGCTTCGCCCTGGGCCTTGGCCTCTAATACGCCAAATGCATTGAGCAAATTGTACGGAAACGCGTCTTGGCGAGTGACCCCGCAAGATGAGATAAACACAAATCGCTGCAAATTATCAGGAACTGCCTGCACCAGATGACTCACGCCGATAGCGTCTACGGCTTCCGGTGAATTGCGAGCATTCGCCTTTCTAAAGTCTGCATCTAGATAAACTTTGGCCCAGTTAGTTATCTGCTCAAGCGGATTGCTGCCTAGCGATGTCTTAAAATCCCAGCGGTCTGAAGGTAGGGCTGTGGTTCCTGTGGCGCAAATCAGATGCGTAATGCCCTCGGTGGCGGCTGCTAAGGTGCTCAGTTCGCGAATATCGCCGATGGCAACTTCTATTCGATCCCCAAATTGATCCCCAAACATTTTTTTCGCCTTGTCCGCATTCCGCGTGAGCACCCGTATCCGTGGGTAACCAGCCGTCACCAGATTAGCGACCACGAGTTGACCGACGCCGCCGGTTGCGCCTGCCACTAAAACGAGCGCATCATTTTTGGAGGAGTCTGCGAGATGATTGAGTGAAGGTTCTGTGGAGGGGGTCATAAACTTCAGTAGTGATACCTGTTCATTTATCGTCACACAGCCTAGAATCCCATAAGATATAAGCTGTTCAATCAAAAAAGATTTGTGATTGTCTGGTTTTGTCCGCGGCCGGTTGAAAGACTTGGCTAGTTAGCCGTCTTAAAAACCCGTGGGCCTAAGACGTTCGCTTAAACTCGTTCGCTTAAACCCCGTTCGTTTAAACCTGTTCGCTTAGATACCCGTTCGCTTAGATATTAAAGTATCAAACACTGATTCTATGCTCAAGCAGCCTCCTTCCAAGCCAGCATTGAACCATGCTTCTGTGCCGCCTACCCCCGAACCTTCTCAAAAGACTGCAACTGCTCTGCTGCGATCGCTCTTTTCTAAAGCGACCGCCCTCAAGCCCTTGGGCAAGCCAGAGACTGCGCCCACAGCCAGCAAGCCACGCCCAGATAAGCGGCCCTCTACTAGGGCTAAACGGCTGCAGATGGGCGGCTATGTAGCGATCGCATCAGGTCTTTTAGGCAGCGGCACGGCGTTTGCGTTTACCCAGGTTGCCCCCCCAGAACTCCAGGCCGAGCTTCAGGCGGCGATTATTCCTCAGCGTCAGGCTCCGACGCCTCCTGTTAGCCGCCCAGACGATCCGGCCATTCAGCCTTTCACCAGCACTCGCGATTTGTTTCTCACCAACCAGATCTTCTACCGCAAAGTAGAAGCTTTGGCTGGGGTAGCGGCGACGGATGGGAAATCTGCGTCAAAATCATCTGCCAAATCAAACAGTCAGTCTGATAAAAAGACGGCTGAAAAAGGAAGTGCTGACAAGGCCAAAACAGAAAAAGCGGCCCAGGCCCAAAATAAAAGAGTCACCGCTAGCGCTCCCCCCGCTCCGGCTCCGGCGAAAGCCGTCTTTACAGGCACTACCATCGACAGCGTGCTAGAGATGCGCGTTGCCGTTGCCAAAGATGTGGGGGCGATTGGCTTTGCTACCTCTTCTAGCGGCACCGTCACCGACTTAGATGGCAATGTCTTAAAGTCGCTGCCCGCCGAAACGGCATCGCTAGCATCTATTAGCAATGGTCTAACCATCGATGGCCAGCCGGTTGCAGGCGGTGCCTTTTGGATCTATCCAGAAGACGGCGGCTATGTGGCCATTGGCGATAGCTGGTATCGCGGGCGGGTGCTGGTGGCTCTGCGCGATCGCGGTCTAATCGCGGTGAACTACGTCCTTTTGGGCGACTATCTCTACAGCGTGGTCGGCAGCGAAATGTCGCCCGACTGGTCGATAGAGTCGCTCAAAGCTCAGGCAGTGGCGGCTCGCTCCTACGCGCTAACGCACAACATTAGTCCAGCGAGCGAAGCCTATTTCGACTTAGACAATACGCCGCGCTTTCAGGCTTACAGCGGCATCTCTCGCGAAGCCAACACCACCCAGGCTGCGGTTCAATCGACTGCTGGCGAATTTATCAGTCGCGAAGGTGGCATTGTGGAGTCGCTGTACGCCGCTTCGCAAGATATCGTGGACGATGCGCATAGTGGCAGTGGTATGAGCCAGCTAGGAGCCAAAGATTTGGCTGAGCAAGGCTATGCTTACGCCGAAATCTTGGCTCACTATTATCCGGGTACGGCGCTAGGCAGAATTGAAACAGACGCAGAGTAAGTCTATGCCTGTTGTTCCTTGGGGTGATTTTTGGAGTGATTTTTGCGGTGAAAGATTGAGCGATCGCTGAAAAGATTGAGCGATCGCTTAAAAAGTTGAGCGATCGCTATGGCTTCAGCCAATCTTTCGCCGCGTCTACGGCTTGCTCCATGCCCGCGAGTCCTAACCGATAGACCAAATAGAGAATGGTGCTGGTTGTCGCGGTGGCAATGGCGCAGATGGTGAGTCCGGCCAGGCTAATGGCACCGTCGTCGTCGAGCAGCCCAAAGCCGGTGACAAAAATGCCAATAGCAGGCAGAGTGTTGGTGAGCGGAATCGGAATCATCATAGAAATGGACATCAAGGCGATCGCGCAGCCAATGATCGTTCTTCCCACCCGACTCGTACAGACGGGCGTCAGTCTAGGCCGGGCCACCAGCTCGATCTTTTGTAGCCAGGGAATGCCCTTGCGCAGCAGTCCCTGAACTTGCTCGCGCTCAAATCCTCTTTTGCGAAACTTCTCTGGCAACCAGGGCTGCTCCGAGCCAGCAATCATCTGTACGGCCAGCAAAAACATGACGATGCCAAACGGCACAGAGTAGCCCGGTGCCGGAATCGGCAGCGCTGAGGGCAAGGACAACAGCACAAACAAAAAGCCAAACGTCCGTTCGCCCGCAATTTCTAAGATTTCGTTGAGCGTAACCGGTGTATTGCGATCGCGCGGCACAGTCGCCTCTGTCGTCAATGGCGGGGCATCCATTGGAATCGGCGCAGCCGGTGCAGGCATCGCGCCCCCATCGGCTAAAAAATATCGCTGTAGTTCCGCTGAGAGCTTGGCCATAAAGTTGCGTTGCAAAAAGGTCTATAGCAATATATCAACCGCACCGCCTCCAAATCCGTAAGACACGCGATCTTTTTATAGCGCCTGAGCGCGATTGGGTTCAGTTATCCAGCGGTAGCCCAGACCGACGAAGGCGATCGCACTCAAACCACTGACCAATAGACCCAGCTTAAACGCCAGTGTTAGCTCGTATACCAGCGCCACTTCAGACTGTCCGGCAGATAGCTGAAACTGAATTCTGCCATCGCTCGATTGCTCCACTGCATGGGCCGATCCGTTTACATACAAATGCCAGGCAGGATAGCTATAGGTTCGCAAAATAACGGTGATCGGTTCCTTCGCATTAACTTCAAGCTGGCGGTGATAGCTGTGCCAGTTTGTCACTTTGATATTGGCCTGATCTGGAGAAACCTCAACGCGAGGCTGATGCGGCTGGGGCGTGGGCAATGCACCCGAAACGGTGGCGCTAGTCGCGGGATAGCCTGCGCCAGTTTGCTCCTCTTTGAGGTAGGTTGAAGCACTCGCGCTATGCTTCAGCCGAGGACGATATTCGGGCACGTCGATGAGCCGGTCGCTGAAGGGATCGCGAACAATGCTTTCAATCCAACTGCGGTTGAGCATAACGCCATTGCCGCTGCTGTAGAGTCCGGGAAATCGGAGCGAGAGCTGATAGCTGTACTTGAAATTGCTAAACAAAACAGCGCAAATAATCGCGAGCAGCAGCATTTGAACGAAGCGTTTTCGATGCCCGATCTGAAGTTTTTTCGCCTGAGAATCTGCGGCCTGAGATCCTGCGACTTGAGGGTCTTTCGTTGGAAGTTTTGAGAACAGTACGGACTGTACCGCTACAGCGCAAAGTGCGGCTTGCACCAGATAAAACAGCCGATCTAGCCGTTCGGATAGCTCAATTTTTTGCAAGATGGGATTGAGTTGCCACAGCGGCCAGGATATTTGGCAGATGAGAAAAACAATAAAAATTGCCACCACTAATAAAAGGCCGGTGTTTCGGCGCTGCTGAGGCTGTTGGGCAAATCCAATCCAGGCGATCGCCGCAAAGGCAATACAGGCCAGCCACTGCCTAAAAAAGATGCTGCTTAGCCCCGCGATCGCAATCTCAACCAATCGGGGCATCTCCGCTCTAAAGCCGGATTGAGAGGCCAGCATATAGTCGATATTGATATAGCGCTGCTCCAAGATGGCGGGAATGAGAAACCCGGCGGCGAGTCCCCAGCCAATCGGGGCTGCAATCCAGGTTTGCAAACGGACTTTCCAGGGCTGATGCCAGAGCAGTGGCAGGGTGTAGCCCGTCCAGGCGATCGCAAAAATTAGCAGGCTAGGCAAATGCGTCAGCGCGACTAGCGCCCAAACCAGAGACAACGCCAGTCGATAGTGCCCCTGATGGCGCGTCGCCTCGATTGAGCGATGGGTAAAAAATAGAATCAGCGGTAGCCAAATATAGGCATATAGCGAGGCATAGCCGCCGCCATGCACCAGGTTATAGAGGCCGGGATTGAGCATATAGGCCAGTGCGCCTGCGATCGCTGGAATGCGCCCCCACATGGATCTCCCGAACCCATAAAAGCTCGCCCCCGACAGAAAAATTCCGCCCGAGATCAAAACGTAGACCGCTGGTTCTACCGTTAGCCCCATTGCCTTGAGCGCCGTTCCTAGGTAGTAGATCAGCGGGGGGTAAAAAACAAAAGTGGGGCTTCCATAGCCAAAATTCGTGCCCGCCAACCAGCGCGGATACCCAATGCCTTCTTCTAAAACCTGCTGAGAGAAATGTTGAATCCAGGTGAGGTGCCAACGCGCGTCTCCAAGGCCGTTAAAGCCCATGCGAATCATGCGGAGATTGATGGCGATCGCCGCCAATAACAACAGCGTCAAAATCCCTCCCTCTATCGCATAGTTCAGCCAGACGGTCGGCTGAGTTGGCTGCTTTGCCCGAAAAAAATAAAGCGCTTTCATATCAACTTATTGTCCGCGGCCGATAACTCCGCCTTAGGTTGACCGGCTAAGACCCCAAACAAACAGCTAAACAAACAGCTAAACAAACAGGCACCTTCAAAGAGATCAACTCTTCAAAGGTGCCTGTTTGTTTAGCTGTTATGCGAGGCTATTCATCTACAGATAAGTACTGGAGATAAGTACTGGAGATCGATACCGGAAATAGGTACTGCGATCGCTTTAGTACTTGTAGCTATCGGTCTTGAAGGGGCCTTCCACCGGAACGTTGATATAGTCAGCCTGCTCTTGGCTGAGCTGAGTCATCACGCCGCCGAAGCCTTCCACCATATAGCGGGCCACTTCTTCATCCAGCTTCTTGGGCAGCACTTCAACCGTAATCGCCGCTGCTTTTTTGTCCTCGTCTAGGTCGGCAAACTTGCGCTCGTACAAGAAGATCTGCGCCAGCACCTGGTTAGCGAAAGACCCGTCCATAATGCGCGAAGGGTGGCCAGTGGCATTACCCAAGTTCACCAAGCGGCCTTCAGAGAGCAAGATCAAGAAGTCCTTGTCGTCGTCGCTGCGATAAACCTGATGCACCTGGGGCTTGACCTCTTCCCAGCGCCAGTTTTTGCGCATGTAGGCGGTGTCGATTTCGTTGTCGAAGTGGCCAATGTTGCAAACTACAGCGCCTTTCTTCAAGTTGGCGAGGATGTCGGCATCGCAAACGTTGTAGTTGCCAGTTGCCGTGACAACTAAGTCGAGGTTAGCAAGCAGCGCCTTATCTAGAGATTCAGGCGTACCGTTGTTTTTGCCATCGCGATAAGGTGAAACGACCTCAAAGCCGTCCATGCAGGCTTGCATTGCGCAGATCGGATCGACTTCTGCGACCTTGACGATCATGCCTTCTTGGCGAAGAGACGCCACCGATCCTTTACCCACGTCGCCGTAGCCAATTACCAAAGCTTTCTTACCCGAGAGCAGGTGGTCGGTGCCGCGCTTAATGGCGTCGTTCAAGCTGTGGCGACAGCCGTACTTGTTGTCGTTTTTGGTTTTAGTAACGGCGTCGTTGACGTTAACAGCGGGCACTTTCAGCTCGCCTTTTTCCATCATTTCGTACAAACGATGTACGCCAGTCGTAGTCTCTTCGGTGACGCCGTGAATAGACTTGAGCATCTGAGGATACTTTTCGTGGATGTGGCCTGTGAGGTCGCCGCCATCATCCAAAATCATGTTGGCATCCCACAGCTCACCGCTGGCATCGCGGCAGGTTTGCTCCAAACACCAAATGTATTCTTCTTCGGTTTCCCCTTTCCAGGCAAAAACGGGAATGCCCGCATCGGCGATCGCAGCCGCAGCATGGTCTTGAGTCGAAAAGATATTGCAAGAAGACCAGCGAACTTCCGCGCCGAGTTCGCACAGCGTTTCAATCAAAACGGCGGTTTGAATCGTCATATGAATGCAGCCGATAATTTTGGCACCTGCCAAAGGCTTGCTGTCGCGGTACTTGGCGCGAATCGTCATCAGCGCAGGCATTTCGCCTTCAGCGATGGCAATTTCTTTGCGGCCCCAGCTAGCTAGGGTAATATCCGCGACTTTGTAGTCTTGACTAGAGGTGGGTGCGGTGTCGGGAATGCGAGTGCCGGTTGCAATCATAGGTCTTGGGGTTCTCTGTGAGTTCTTATCAGTAAACAATAGGGTCTGCAACGTTACGTAAAGTTGCTCTTTGGATAGCTTACCTATAAATTTCAGCCGTGACCGCCCAAACGCCCTCAAATCCCATGCATTCTGCCGATGCATATATATAGATGCGGCTAATCAGGCTTGTGCAAATGGCACCTGTTAGCGCTCAGACCCATAGAAACCCGTCGACCTAGACTAATGCTCAAAAAACCGAGGATTTTTGCTGTTGAGTAGCATTTTTACTTAAAACCTACTAGGAACTACCAGAAAACACTGATATTGTGACGTAATTAATCTCCCCAACAAAAAATAATGGCTGCTTTGTATATAAGGCACTTGCCTCTATTTTTGAGCCGCAGATATTATTTGGGGAATTAAACGGCTGAATTAATGCCGTACACACTCCGCTGACTACCTAAGGTACTTAAAAAATGGCTAACCGACAGACGCGAAATCGAGCAACCAGCTCTATAGGCAGCTTTGCCAACGATTTCAAAGAGTTTTTGATGCGGGGCAACGTGGTCGATTTGGCTGTTGCCGTTGTTTTGGGTGCGGCGTTTAATGCGATCGTCACCCAGGGCTATTTCATTCTAAAGACACGTTTGAGTGTGTCTAATCCAAACTGGCAGCAGCGCTGAGCTTGAGCCATATTGACGAAAT
>JBBSOB010000111.1:0-13990 GCA_038260205.1 Phormidesmidales cyanobacterium | reverse complement strand
TACTCTCTTATCTGCCCTATGCCGTTTTCTAGCTCTACACCCGCCCAAATAGTAGAAACCCAGCTCCAAAGCTACGCTCGATTCGGCGTGGACTTGGGCTTAGACCGGATCGAGCATTTGCTCCAGTCACTAGGGAATCCGCACCACCGAGTGCCAACTATTCACGTTGCCGGAACCAATGGCAAAGGATCTGTCTGCGCCTACCTATCGGCAATTTTGACTGCCGCAGGCTATCGCACCGGGCGCTATACCTCGCCCCATTTGGTGGACTGGACAGAGCGCATCTGCATAGACGCTCAGCCGATTAGCTGGCAAGACTTACAAAACAGCTTAGCTAGGATAGAATCGGCCATTCAATCCGAGGCCGACGATCGGCCGACGCCCACGCAGTTCGAGGTCATTACCGCCGCTGCTTGGCAATACTTCGCGGATCAAAAAGTAGAGGTGGCCATCGTCGAAGTGGGGCTAGGCGGCAGACTAGATGCGACCAATGTTTGCCAGCAGCCTCTTGCTACTGTCATCGTCTCCATTAGTCGCGACCACTGGCAGCGATTAGGCGAAACTGTTGCAGAAATTGCAGGAGAAAAAGCCGGGATTTTGAAGCCGGGTGTTGTGGCGATCGCTGGCCCGCTGCCCGCTGAGGCTAAGGCCGTTGTCGTCGCCAAAGCCCAAACGCTTCAGGCTCCAATTATTTGGATTGAACCTGCGCAAACGGTTGTCGAGGCGGCGGCGGGAGCCACCCCCATGCTGATCTATGAAGGCATTGAATATCCACAGATGCTTTTAGGCGAGCATCAAAAAGTAAATTCGGCTTGTGCGATCGCCACTCTAAAAGCCTTAAGAACCCAGGGCTGGAAAATTTCTGATCGGGCGATCGCCCAGGGCATGTCTCAAGTAAAATGGCCCGGCAGATTGCAGCGCTATCAGTGGCAAGGGCATCCCCTGCTAATAGACGGTGCGCATAATGTAGATGCGGCCAAATCGCTCAGAAGCTATCTGGACAAAACCTATCCCCGTCAGCCGATTACCTGGCTGATGGGCATGTTGCAAACCAAAGATCACTCAGGCGTATTCCGCGAGCTATTGAGAAATGGCGATCGCCTTCATCTCACGGCTGTTCCCGGTCATCTCAGCGCCAACCCAGAAGATTTGAGCGCGATCGCCCAAAAAATCTGTCCCGACTTAGCCGCCGTTCACACCCATCCCAGTTTGGAAGCGGCTCTAGTCGCCTCAACGCGATCGGCGGAAAGCACTGTCCCCACTGTCTTCTGCGGCTCCCTCTATCTGATTGGGCACTTCTACGAAAAATATCAGACCTGATTGAGACTCAATGAAGCTCAATTCCCTAAAGATCAGCCCTCTGAAGATCAGCCCTCTGAAGATCAGCCGTCTGAAACTCAACCGTCTGAGGGATCAATCATCCAGCGGCGTCAGATAGCAACCGGCAATCTTCCAGTCACCCATCACCTGCTGCTGCATAATATAGGTGGCTCGAACCAGCTCGCCATCCTCACCCATAACCATCACCTGTTGGGCCGGTAGTCCTTCTACATCCAACACCGATTCAAATACCACTGACCGAGGCCGATACACCGGCGGATACGCCTCCTGTACTACGCGCACAAAATTCTCCGCTGTCCCAAACTGCCGTTGAATTCCTGGCGCAGCCTGCGAAAAAGCCGCGATCGCATTGTCCGCTCGAAACGCCGCAATCTGCTGCTCAATCGCCGCCTTAATGGCCTGCAAATCCTCCCCTTGAATATTCATAGTTTCCGTTTGATCGCCCTCGCCTAAATTCAAATTTGCCTACCGCAATCTCTATCATGACGAAATCACAGGTCATAAACAGCGATCTACGGATAGAGAAAAAGATAGAGAAAACAGCCAAAAGAAACCCTGCTCATGCCCATTATCGACGTTCAAAACCTCAGCAAAGTCTATCCAGTCGCCCAAAAAGATCCTGGATTCAAAGGCACTTTGCGCCATTTCTTCCGCCGTGCTTACCGCAATATTGAAGCTGTCAAACAGGTTTCTTTTCAAATTGAACCTGGCGAAATTGTCGGCTTTCTGGGGCCTAATGGGGCGGGCAAAACCACTACGCTCAAGATGCTCACGGGCCTGATTCATCCTTCTGCTGGCAGCGTTTGCGTCTCTGGCCACCGACCCTTCGACCGGAAAAACGACTTTCTTCGGCAAATCACCCTGATTATGGGTCAAAAACAGCAGCTTATCTGGGATTTACCCGCGCTAGATTCACTGCGCATCAACGCTGCTATCTATAACCTGAGCGATATTGAATTTCGCGATCGCGTCGGTGAACTTGCCGAAATGCTCGACATTCAGTCCCAGCTTAAGCAGCCCGTGCGCAAACTTTCTCTCGGCGAACGCATGAAAGCCGAAATGCTCGCCGCGCTTATTCACCGTCCCCAAATTCTCTTTTTAGATGAACCCACCCTCGGCCTCGACGTGAATGCGCAGGTCGCCGTTCGCCAGTTTTTGCAAGACTATAACCAAAAATACGGAGCGACTATTTTACTCACCAGTCATTACATGGCTGATATTACCGCGCTGTGCGATCGCGTCTTGGTGATTCACAAAGGCAGCCTCATTTACGATGGCCAGCTAGAGCGTCTGCTAGACCAGTTTGCCCCCTACCGAGAAGTCTCTGTAGAGTTCGAGCGCACCCAAGACATTAGCGCGCAAAACCTCAAATCCTATGGCGAACTACAAACCCTATCAGGCTGCAAAGCCACCTTTTTAGTTAGCACCCAGACACTCACCCGCACCGTCTCCGCCCTCCTCAACGACTTCACCATCCAAGATCTCACCGTCACCGAACCTCCCATCGAAGACGTTATCGGTCGCGTTTTCCAAGCAGGCATCACCCCCGAAAAAGACATTCTTCTACGCGCCCCCTCGTCCTAACTTTTCCTAATTTCTCCTAACTTTTCCTCTCCTCAATCCCCGCTTTTCCAATGCCCGCCCCCCGCCCAAATCCCCTCCAGCATCCCTGGAAAATCACTCGCACCTTCATCTCCGTCTACTACGCCTATATGGTGGAGTACCGCGCCGAGCTAATCTTTTGGGTACTCTCCGGCAGCTTTCCGCTCATCTTTTTGGGCTTATGGAACCAGGCCGCGCAAAGCACAGATGTCGGCTTTACTCCCACAGAATTTGCCCGCTACTTCCTAGCCGTCTTTTTAGCGCGCCAGCTTACCGTCGTTTGGGTAATCTGGGATTTTGAAAAAGAAGTTGTGCAGGGCAAGCTTTCGCCGCTATTACTACAGCCGATTGATCCCGTCTGGCGGCACTTTTTTGGCCATCTAGCCGAACGCCTCACGCGTATGCCCTTCATCATTCTGCTAGTCGGGCTTTTCTGCCTGCTCTACCCAGAGGCTATATGGATACCCACACCCTACGCTTGCTTCTGGGGGGTGCTCACCCTATTTCTATCTTTTTGTCTGCGGTTTCTCATTCAATACACGTTTGCTATGCTCTCTTTTTGGGTAGAGCGAGCCACCGCCATTCAGCAATTCTGGTTTCTGTTCTATACCTTTCTTTCGGGCATGATCGCACCGTTAGAGCTTTTCCCGGCCCCCATCCGTGAGTTTGCATTGTGGACACCTTTTCCTTATTTGGTCTACTTTCCGGCTAGCTTGCTGGTCGGATTGCCCGTAGATTTACGTAGAGGGCTAGTAACAATAGCGATTTGGAGTGCGATCGCTTTTGTCCTCAATCGCATACTTTGGCATACGGGTCTCAAAAGATACTCAGGAATGGGCGCATAAAGAAAAACCCAGGGTTGTTATTAGCACATTTGCTAATCAGGCCCTTCCCTTGTGAGTCCGGCTGAAGATCTATTTACGGTGTTTTTCTATGGTGTTTTTGGCATTCTCAATCAATTTAGACTGATTTTGAAGATGCCTAGCTTTAGCACATAAGTAATTCTGCGACCCAGATTAGGCTATTTAGCTGATGTGTCTCTAAGTAGTGTTCACTATGCTGATGAAGACAAAAAAATAGATTGGCTACAAAATACTGGCTCAACATCCGTAATTTTTGACGTTTATAGGCTTTAGAAAAAAATCAGCCTACGTAAAATCCGTTATCTCTTAACCGTTATAAGACTGCCATATCCGGCTTTTATACAGCGTTAAGGCGGGGCAAAAGATGTCAGGTTCTTAAAACCGTTGAATAAAATGGCTCAAATTCTCTAATCAAAAATTTCGCTCTAGCAAGTTCATCCTAATTCTCGATCAGATCCCGATCAGATTTAGACCGTCTAAGACCAGCCGTCTGAACCTGACAAATGAAGCTGGGACGGAGCTTCATAGGAGCTTTTAGAAAGAAGGTCACCTGATCCGCTTTCTTTTGAGCCGCCGCCGCCGAACCAGTCCAGCCAAATTTACAGTTAAACTTTAAAACCGATGAGTACTCTAAGACCGTCAAACCATTCCAGGTCTTCGTTGAAGTCTGTCCCCTCCCAATCTTTGACCTCCCAATCTGTTCCCCCTCAATCTTCGGTCACGAAATCCTTTGAAGAATCGTCTTTGCATGTTGTCCCGCCCGCTGCTGAGGCCAAAGTCGATAGCGCGTCTACTGCTGTCTGTGCGCTCGATTTGCTTTCCAACCACGAACTCGTCATCCGCTGCCAGGTGCAGACCGAGAAAGACCGCCTTGCTTTTGAAGAACTCGTCAGTCGCTATCAGCGCTACGTAGATAAACTGCTTTATCACCTCGCCTCAGACTGGCCAGATAGGGCCGATCTAGCGCAGGAGGTTTGGATTCGCGTTTACCGCAGCATTCATCGGCTGAAAGAGCCTACTAAGTTCAAGAGTTGGCTGGGTAGAATTACCACAAATTTGTTTTATGACGAACTGCGCAAACGCAAACGCTATCAAGGGGTGGTATCTCTTGATGCCCCGCGCTATGTCAACGATGGCCAATACGATTGGGAATTACCGTCGGAGGATCCAACGCCTGCCGATGTCATTACGACTCAAGAATTCCACGACCATCTCAAGCAAGCCATGCAGGAGCTACCCGAAGTTTTTCAAAAAACGATCGCCATGCGCGAACTGCAGGGCCTTTCCTACGAAGAAATTGCTAATGTTACCGGTGTCTCTTTGGGCACAGTTAAGTCTCGCATAGCCAGAGCGCGCCAGCGTCTCCAAGACAAACTCAGCGTCTATTTAACCGTAGGCGAAGTTCCTGCACGTTGAAAAGGTCTGTGTAATCACTTGGCTCGCCTAGCTCATAGCGGGAGTGATGGCTAAAACCGTTGCGGCTCACAATGCGTGAAGTGAAGAACGACCGATTGTAATAGTTGGCTGCTTTGTCCTGTCTAGGTTTGCCTGGATTCTGTCTGGGTTATATCTGCTCGATTCAGCTTCTTTTAGATGACGTGATAGACGCTTAAATCGCAGATTGAGCCGCCCCAGTCGTCATTTATGAAAACAAACACTAATGACGACAAAAACTAGTGACGACAAACACTAATGACGACAAAAACTAAGTTAGGCCATTTCAGCACTCCGCACAGGTAGAGGCGGCTCATTTTTTCAGCAAATTGGCTGATGCATTGGTCTACGTTATGTGCATTGTTTAGCATAGATAAGGAGGCTGCTGGATGCATGGGCAAGCCGGTTGTTAAATAGCTCACAGCTCAGCGGTTTTATCTGTTACGTAGAATATAGGCTTCTTGATTAAACCTATATGAACAAAATCACAGGGGGAAATGTTCGTTCACACCCGTTTTTTGCTGACGAAAGGGTTGGGTGGAAATTGTATAAAAGGCTACATTTATTTATGCGCTCGAACTAAAAAGGCGTAATCAGGAATATATTGGTGGAAATGGGTAGGGATAAAAAATAATGGCGATCGCTCAGTATCTGCGAATCCTCAAGTTATTCTGGCAAGTCTCGTTTGCCGCCGAGCTAGAGTACCGCATTAACTTTATTGTGGCTGTTATTAGCAGTTTGGGCGGGCTAGCGGGTAGCCTGTTTGGGCTTTTTTTGTTCTATCAAACCGGCTACACTTTTGATGGCTGGAGCTGGGAAGAGGCGCTGGTCGTTTTGGGCCTTTTTACTATCTTGCAGGGCATTTCGGCTACTTTTTTAGCGCCTAATCTCAACAAAATTGTGGAATATGTGCAGGAAGGCACCCTCGATTTTATTTTGCTGAAGCCGATTAGCTCGCAGTTTTGGCTTAGCACTCATACCCTTTCACCCTGGGGATTTCCCGATTTACTCTTTGGGGTCATCATCATCTTGTATGCCGGTGGAAAGCTGGGGCTTGCGCCGTTGGCCTATTTGGCTATCTTGCCGCCGCTGGCTTTAGGCGTGGTTAGCCTTTATAGCCTGTGGTTTCTTTTGGGCGCAACCAGCATCTGGTTTGTCAAAATCTACAATGTCACAGAAGTTTTGCGATCGCTCTTAGAAGCCGGTCGATTTCCCATCTCAGGCTATCCCGCCGCCTATCGGGTTTTCTTCACCTTTATTATTCCGGTTGCCTTTCTCACCACCGTACCGGCGCAAACCCTGCTATCGCGTAGCGAACCCATCTGGCTTTTGGGATCAGCGATCTTAGCCGCCGTCCTCTTCCAGATTTCTAGAGGGTTTTGGCAATTTGCCCTGCGGTTTTACACCAGCGCATCTTCCTAAAAATACGCTGATTGGTATCTCCTCCTGTCATCTACTTTTGGTGAGAAACCTCAATTACGGTATGCACATTGCCTCTCGGTAAAAAGTCGCCTTTAATCGTAACCGAGCGCGGATCGCAAGCTGCCACGAAGTCATCCATGATTAAGTTAATTGATTCTTCGTGCGAGATATGGCGATCGCGGTAGCTGTTGATATAGAGCTTAATTGCCTTCAGCTCTACCACCCTTTCGTCCGGCACATAGTGAATATGAATGGTGGCAAAATCGGGATAGCCAGAGAATGGACATTTGCAGGTAAACTCCGGCAGCGTAATGTCGATAGTGTATTCTCGGCCCGGTCTAGGATTTGGAAAAGTAATCAGGCTGCCTTCTTCAATCGCCCTCTCACCGTAAAGAGTGGGATCATCGGAAGCTGTTTTAGAAATGTTTTGAGTCGTCATGTCATTGAAATATGGATAGACTTGCAAGATCTCCAGCCTATCAATATTTTCCAGAGTTATTCCGCAGGTGTCCATATAAGAGACTTATAGCCATTGGCGACAAGTCCCTTACGCATTGCAACTCACTCAACTTCACTCGACTTAGAACCCATTTGATTTAGAACTCACTCGACTTAGAATTTACTCGACTTAGACTTGAAATTCGCCCTTGTGCCACATTTTGGCTTTGCGTCCAGGCAGATGACGAGTTTTTTTCAAAGTGGTTACGGTGTCTACGCCAACGCGCAGCAGCCGATTCGGAACCGTCAGCTTTAGGATTGGCTCTAGCAGCCAGGGTGAAAAGCGATCGCACCAAACCGCCAAATGCGACTGCCAGCCCACCAATACTTCAGCCTTATTGCGCTCCAATCCCCGCACACAGGCTTTGGCAACGGCCTCGGCGCTAATCGGAATGACGCCGCGAAACCTTTGCAGATCCTTAGCCATATCCGTATCCGTTAGCGAAGGCAGCAGCGTCATCACGTTTACATGATGGGGCGCAAGCTCTATCCGCAGGGCGCGAGTAAAGCCCACAATCGCAAACTTAGTTGCCGAGTAAGTCGCCATGGTCGGCGCAGCAATCTTACCCATCAGGCTAGACACGTTGACAATGGTGCCGCACTGACGAGCTGCCATCCGTCGGGCAATCAGCGCCGTGATGGTGTACATGCCTGTGAGGTTAGTGGCAATTTCTGCTTGCACTTGGGAGCGGTGCGATCGCAAAAAAGGCACCTGATGGGCTACGCCCGCACAGTTCACCAACAGATCAATCTCGCCATAGTCGCGCCAAGCTTTGGCAATTACGCCGCTGACCTCTCTAGGCCGGGTCAAATCAACAGACAGCGCCACCGCCTCTACGCCCATCTCTCGAATATCCGCCGCTAACTCGCTCAAAAGCGCAAAATTACGCGCCACCAATATAATTCGGCGAATCCCGCTCTGAGCTAGTTGGTAAGCGATCGCCCGCCCAATCCCTCTAGAAGCCCCCGTCACCAAAGCCACTTTTCCTTCAATATTCATGGTCAAATCTCTCCTAATATTTTGTTCGGTTGTTTTGTTGTTTTGTTGTTCTGTTGCTTTATTGCTTTATATGTGAAACTAGTCACAGAACACCGTCAGCGGTAGCCAATCACCATCGCCACCGCTCAAATGCAAGCAATCAGAACCGTCTCGAAAGGGCAAACCCTCTCAATTGGTCAAAAGTCTAAATAGTTGTAAACTGAACAGTCACAGTCTGAGCGGTTGCAATCTGAACAGTTGTAAATTTGAACAGTTGTAAGTCTGAACAGTTGTAAGTCTGAACAGTTGCAACAGCTAGCTATGAGTAGGTGCGAGCACACCAAACCCAAGCGAACAGGCTCTGTAGGATCGGCCCTAAGTCTCTCTCACGCGATCGGCAGTCGTCCGATCGCCTGCAAGCAAATCCCAAAACGTTCGTTCTCTTTATCCAGTGGTTATCCAGCGAACTATCCACCGCTCGTTTTGATGGCAAGTTTGATAGCAAGTTGAAAATGAACCGGCTTAGAACTGATCGGCTTGACGCGCAGACTCTGACGAACCGAGTAAAACGTGAGCCGTGAAAATGCACAGCTTAAGCGAAACCGCGACAGCAACCTTCATAACCAGGTGCTGAACGTAAGCAACGCTATTAACCAAAGCTGATTGAAAAGAACGAAATAAGTTCATGATTTGTAGTCCTCGTAGATGGTTATCTGAAGCCAGATGGCTTAATGCCCAAGTATCAACTTCGTAAAAATTCCGTAACAAGCCTTTACGTCGTTAGACACTACAGAACAGAAACAGGAACCCGTCGAGCGGTCTTCTCCTTAAGAAAGACCCGTAGAACGGCGAGAATTCACTCAACACGCCAACGTTAACAACGGGATCACAAAGGCGCAACTCTTTCTTATAGAAGCCTGTTTTTGTTGCATAATTTAACACTTATTTTAATATTGAAACCCCGTAGCGTTTAGAGCCGTCTCTGCGATCGCACCTGTTAGACACTTCTACCGCTTTCCCGAAAAAGAACACTATGAGAAGCAATCTCATCCTTCTGGAAGTTATCTGAGAGGCTCGATCTTAATGCCGTCTATTAATCTGGCCAAAGCCAGCAAAAACCCAGTAAAATTCATGGGATTAGACGCAACCGTTTATACCCATAGGTATATCGACAGACTTTGAATTTCTCTTTCCTAAACGTCTTCCTAAATATTTTGAGCACAGGCGTCTCCGCAGACTCGCTGGCCCTAATCAAAACGATTGGCTGGCGTAGTTTGGTGTTCTTCATCTTTACGATTATTGGCTACTTTGCCGCCGCTGGAGGACTCTACGCGTTCTATCGGCTGCGCCCCTCCTCTTCGGTTGCCCTGAGCGCCGTCAACAAAACCCCCGCTAGCATCTGGCACAGCATTCATAACGATGTTGTTTTGTCGGTATTGTCTTCAGGCATTTTTGCTGTCTGCGCCGCCTTGATGATGAGCGCCTTTGAGCAGGGGTATACCCAACTGTATTTAGAGAGCGATCGCTACGGATTCTGGTATCTCGGCGTTAGTCTGGTGCTCGTTGTCTGCTTACAAGACACCTATTTCTACTTCACCCATCGTCTAGCCCATCATCCCAAATGCTACAAATGGCTGCATCAGGGCCATCACTATTTCAAAAACCCCACGCCCTGGACAGCCTTTTCATTCGATCCAGCAGAGGCGATTATCCAAGCTATCTATTTAATGGGAGTCGTTTTTATCATTCCCATGCACTTCTCTGTGCTGTGCGCGGTCGTCCTGATCATGACGCTAGGCGCACTCATCCACCACTTCGGCTTCAGACTTTTTGAAGACTCTGCCTTTGGCCGATGGTTAGGCAGTTGGATGGTCGGCCCCATGCACCATTGGATGCACCACCGCAAGTACACCGCCCATTACAGCCTGTACTTTACCTTTTGGGATAAGGTGATGGGCACTCAGCAGGATGACTATGAGGAGATTTTGGATAGGCCAACGGTTCGAGGGGTGGCGATCTCGACGGACGCCGCAAAAGAACTAGAGAAACCCCTCTCGGCAAAGATTGTGCCCCTATCCATGCCGATGAAGAAAGTCTCTTAAGCTTTTGACCCAGCAGCGGTGAGCAGCGGTGGCGTGTAGCGTAACAACCCTATCCAACTGGAGCAAGCTGGCGCACGTCACTTACCTGGCCCGTTACCGCCGCCGAAACCACCATTGCCGGACTCATTAACAGCGTCCGCCCAGAAGCCGATCCCTGGCGTCCTTTAAAGTTGCGATTAGAAGAAGACGCGCTAATTTGAGTGCCCTGTAACTTATCTGGATTCATGGCCAAACACATCGAGCATCCCGGCTCGCGCCACTCGAATCCGGCGGCGGTAAATATCTGATCTAGCCCTTCTGCCTCAGCCTGCTTTTTCACCTGCTCCGAACCGGGCACTACAAACGCCTTCACGCCTGCCGCCACCTGACGACCCTGCGCCACCTTAGCCGCCTCGCGCAAATCGGTGATGCGACCATTCGTGCAGCTACCAATAAAGCAGACATCCACCTTCGTGCCTGCAATTTTCTGCCCCGGCGAAAGCTGCATGTAGCGATAAGCTTCCTCTGCAATTGGCCGCTCATCATCCGGCATTACGTCCAAGGTCGGCACCGTCTCATTGACTCCAATGCCTTGTCCAGGCGTAATTCCCCAGGTGACGGTTGGCGCGATCGCCCCCGCATCAAATTTCACCACGTCATCGTACTCAGCCGCATCGTCGCTGCGCAGACTATTCCACCAGTCAACGGCCTGATCCCAGTCGTCTCCCTGGGGGGCAAAATTCCGCCCCTTTATATAGTCGTAGGTGGTTTGGTCGGGGTTAACGTAACCGCAGCGAGCGCCGCCTTCAATCGACATATTGCACAGCGTCATCCGCCCTTCCATCGACAGGCTATCAATCGCGCTGCCAGCAAATTCGTAGGCATAGCCCACGCCGCCTTTTACGCCTAGTTTCCGAATGATGTGCAAAATAATATCTTTGGCAAAAACGCCGTCAGGCAGCTCGCCGTTGACTTCGACGCGACGAACTTTTAGCTTAGCTAACGCCAACGTTTGCGAGGCTAAAACGTCGCGGACTTGACTGGTGCCAATCCCGAAGGCGATCGCACCAAAAGCCCCATGCGTAGAGGTATGGCTATCTCCACAGGCCACCGTCATTCCCGGCTGCGTCAGTCCCTGCTCCGGTGCAATCACATGCACAATGCCCTGATTGCCAGATCCCACGTTAAAAAAGCGAATATTATGCGCTTTCGTATTCGTCTCCAGCGCTGCCATCATCTTCTCCGCCATCGGATCGGCAAAAGGCCGCGACTGATCCTCCGTCGGCACAATGTGATCTACCGTGGCGATCGTTCGCTCCGGGTACATTACTTTTAGCCCCCGCTCGTTCAGCATCGCAAAGGCTTGGGGGCTAGTCACCTCATGAATTAGGTGCAGGCCAATGAATAGCTGAGTTTGGCCAGAAGGCAACGTGCCCACAGTATGTAGATCCCAAACTTTATCGAAAAGGGTGCCTTTGCTCATAGTTAAAACGGGTTGCTTGCGCAGCGAGTAGAAGCGCAGCTTTAAGAAAACTAAAACGGATGAAGTAACTATATTAGATTAAAGGCTGGTGTAATAGCAGCGAAATGCTAGAGCGTTTCAAGGCGTAATACTCTGTAGCTGCTGAAGTAATATGATGGTTATAGGTTGCTTACGAGGCTCATAAGCTATGCAATTTTCACAAGAGTCATCGTCTGATATATCTGAGAAAGCTCTCTCTGTTGCAGACACAAGTGAGCAAAGGATGAGCGCGATCGCCTACAGCTTAGACGCCTTAGTTCCCGGCTTATATATCTGGTGCGGGCCACTGACAATAAGGTTATGGGGCAGCTTGCCTGAAAAAAACTATCCCGGAACTATTCATAGCGCAGTTGGAATAGCCGCAGTGCTACCTGGCTATCGAATTTACAGCACTTATCGCGGCAGCTATGATCCTCGATAAGCACAAGCTAGATGGTGTGGAGCAAATCAAATCAAAAACGCTTTCTACGGAAAAATTTGAGTTTTTGATCGGTGCCTCTGGTTATAAAAAGCTAGGGGCGGCACCTGCGCAAGGAAAACGTATAAAGACTTGGTAGGCCATACTATGTATCGGCGGATTGAAGTAATTTATAGTCCTGACGGCAAAACTGCGATTACGGCTTATCACGTTGATTAGAAACACTGCTCGCTATTCACATAAAAGGCCGTTTGGCTATAAGTTCAAACTTACGATTCCGCACTTATCAAAAGCAATATTTCTGCAAATATGTTGAGCATGTCAAAGGCCGTTGCATAGATCTCTTCTTCTGATATGCAATGAGCATTGCCAAAACTTATAGTCTCTAAGCTGTTTTTTTCATATAGCTCGTGAGCTACGCTCCCACTTGGCAGACCCGGAAGGAAATTGTGTGTGATGTCATTTCTTATCTTTACGAAAGAGTTAAACGCATCACTGTCTCTCAAGGCGAATATCCGGTTTGGAAGATTAGAGAACTCTTTCTTGTTCGATTTTTCCATAACTTCATCAAAGCTCAACCTCCTTCCTTTTGGCTTTTTTTTCTGTCCGCTTTTGTCAAAAACTATCTTACCTATCTGTAAGTCGTAAATGACGTTTAGTATTTGGCCTATGTTTTCAAGCGCCGAAAACATGCTGAGATAGAAAAGCTGTGAGTAACGATCAAAACTAAGGAGTTCCTGCTCAGGGTCGAGAGAATAACCTGTACTGTCCCGACCTACAGCATTTTTTCTAATGTTCCTCTCGCTAATGCCTTCAAATTGAGAACATCGCTGGAAGTAAAAAGTCATCATGACGAAGCTATATTCGACGTCGCACAATCTACTGTGGAGATGGTTAATCCAGTCCAATGATTTACCCTGTAAAGCTATCTGCCTCCACTCCGACTTGCGACTTCCATCTCCTTCCGGAGGATAAAAGGTTCTAGCTCGAACGTCCAGCCCTGCCAGTGGATAAGACAGTAGTAATATATGCCATTCCTCTTTTGAGGGAAAACACAGTGAAGATATATGCACTTTTCTTTTTCCTGTAGGACACCTATTCTTATCACCCTTCATCTCTAGAAACGGAGATCAGCGATCGCACTCTCAGCCGCCTTAAACACCGCCGCATCCGACATCGTTTCCCAAGCCGTATCGCCAATCTCCTGATAAAACTCCTTATCGTAAGGCCGCGTTCTCACCACCACTGGCATCGGCACGGCATGGCCCAACAATAGCGCCTGCTGCTTGGAATCTAGTTTAGAAAGAACAGACCTCAGGCTTTGACCGCCCGACACGCCGGTAAAAATCGCGTCAATGTCTTTTTCATCATTTAGCAGCGCTGCAATTCTCGTACCCACGAGACATTACCTCATTGTCTATGCCCGAAGGTCGCTGATCGACAACTAGCACATCTGGATGCAATCGAACTTCTAGTTCTTTGCTCAAAGATCCTTGAATGAAATAATCCAGCGGAGGCAGCTCGCGCATATCAAACCCTTAAATGGTTGCTCTAGATGGGTTTATGGTAGCGGAGGGCCGATATTTAGTACATGGGTTCTTTTATCTTCGGCCTAATCCTTAAAACTGGCTAGAACTGAATGCCGACCCCGCTTTGAACAGCCGTTGCCGTTCCGCCTCCCTTTTCGCCGCCAATGGCAAAATAGCATTGCCAAAAATAACCAGATTGCTGTTTGGCTTGGTGTAGTCTACGCCCGGCTGAATCACGAAGGCCGTGTTGTCACCTACCGGAGAGCCGTCGCTAGCAAAAGACGCCCCTAACCCTACATAG
>JBBSOB010000110.1:0-14046 GCA_038260205.1 Phormidesmidales cyanobacterium | reverse complement strand
TGATAAAGGCGATCGCCTCCTCCATTTCATCAAAGCTCACCACCGGCAAAATTGGCCCAAAAATCTCTTCTTGCATAAGGGCGGCGGTCGTCGGCACATCATCAATCACAGTCAGCGCCATGTAGCGCGTGGCGGCATCGCACTGACCACCGGTTACCGTTCGACCGTGGCTGATCGCATCTTGCAGCAGTGCCTGGAGCCTTTGGAAATGGCGATCGCTCACAATTCTTCCATAGTCAGGACTTTTGGCCATATCCTCACCGAAAAAGCGGTGAATGGTCTGGGCGATCGCGGCCATCAAAGGCGCTTTTATACTGCGATGTACCAGCAGATAATCCGGGGCGACGCAGGTCTGTCCGGCGTTGAACGCTTTTCCCCACACAATTCGCCGAGCAGCAACGTCCAGATTTGCGCTAGCAGACACCACGCAGGGACTTTTTCCGCCTAGCTCCAGGGTCACGGAGGTTAGATGCTCAGCGGCGGCGCGCATCACGCGTTTGCCAATGGCCGGGCTACCAGTGAAAAAAATATGGTCGAAAGGTTCGGCTAGCAGCGCTTTAGCCGTTTCAGCATCGCCTGCGATCGCACTCACATAGTCGTTGGCAAAGGTCTGCGCAATGAGCTGGCAGAGCAGCTTCGAGGTGTGGGGCGCAATCTCAGATGGCTTCACTATGGCGCAGTTGCCCGCTGCGATCGCACTCACCAAAGGCCCCATCGCCAGGTGAAACGGATAATTCCACGGGCTAATAATTAGAACTACACCCATTGGCTCTGGCACAATCTGTCCAGTCGCAGGCTGAAACGGAAGCGGAATGCCGACTCGCTGTGGCTTATTCCAGCGAGACAAATGCTTGAGTGCGTCGTCAATATCGCCTAGCGCTAGGGCCACTTCACTTAAATAAGCTTCGGTTTTGCACTTGCCCAAGTCGGCAGCGAGCGCCGCATAGACAGCCTCTGTCTCGGTGGCAATCGTCTTTTTTAACCGCTGTAGCTGGGTGCGACGAAAGCGCAGCGATCGCGTTTCTCCCGTCGAAAAAAATGCTCGCTGACGATGCAAACTGTCTTGAACTTGCGCCTGAAGCTGCATACAACCGTCCTCAGAGGCATAGATACTTTCGCTAGTCATGCTGGCTCTTTATAAGGCTCAAGTTGCAAGGCCCAAGTGATAAGGCTTAATTTATAAGGCCCAATGCCGTTTGTTCTCTAGAACAGTCTAAACCTAATGGTGAAACGGGATGGTGGTTAGAGGCGATAGGGACAGGGCGATCGCGCTCCACTGCACCGCCGAATACCAGCGAGAGGTTGGGGTCAAAGCGGGCGCTTCCGTTAGTAAAGCATCGACCCTTTGAGCCAGTCTGCTGCGAGGGGCCGCACAGCTAAAGCTAGCGCAAATAGTTTCTGTATTCAGCAAAGGCGCGGTAATCACGCTCATCAAAGACTCTGCTAGCACCAGGCTATCTACCCGACGAGCAGCCCACTCATCCGCACGCACTTCTCTAAGCAGCAGCAGCTCTTGCCACAGCGCTTCACTTTGAGGCAGCCAGCCGGTCAGTCGTCTCAGTCCGCCTAGCCAAAAAAACCAAAAGGTATCGCGGTAATGCGCATGGCCAGACTCGTGCGCCAGTACCGCCTCTAAATGCTCTGCGTCTAGATGATCTAGCAAGCCTCGACTCACCACCAGCTCAGAGGCCCACAGCCCAATTTGAGCGCTAAAAACGGCGGAGGTTTCAACGACTCGCGCTTGCGTTTCGCGGCCGCGCCCGGTTGCTGAGCGAATAAATTTCTGAGGATACTGTCTGATCTGTCGCTGCGTCTTGACCGCTAGCCAGATCAGATGCAGCCACAAGAGCGCTGCGACCGCCACAAACCCAACCGCAATCGTAAAGCTTACCTTACCCTCCCAGTGCGAAATGCCGTTCGTCCCCATGGCCACAATCGCGATCGCTGTCGCCATCAAAAATAAGGGCGGCACCACAAACGCCGTCAGCGCTGTTTGCCAGCGAACTTGCCAGCTTTTGTCAGCAGGTTCTATGCAAGCCAATAGCCGACTGCCAATTGCGATCGCGCTAGCGAGTCCTATCATCTGCAAGTGCATCATGACCGTGATCCTCCGCTCTCCTCATCAACCGTGGCTTTTAACCGTTCTTTGGCTAGGGTTCTAGCTTCTCTAGCCGCCTGAATTTTTTGCGCGATCGCATCTATTTGCGCCAGGCTATCATCGTCTAGCGTGTCAGCGAAGGCCGCAACAATATCTGGACTCCCGACCGCTAAGAAGCGCTGTAACTGCTCTTGAGCCGTCAGAATTTTAGCTTGTGCTTGAGAGAGGGTCGTTTGCCAGATTTGAATTTTTTGAGAGCGATCGCAAATCACCCAACCCTTCTTGATCAACCGCTTTAGCACAGTAGAGACAGAAGAATAAGTCAGCTCTCGGTCTATATCTTGCAAAATGTGCTGATGTACCGCCGTTGCCGAGGTT
Source organism: Phormidesmidales cyanobacterium (assembly GCA_038260205.1). Classification (GTDB taxonomy): domain Bacteria; phylum Cyanobacteriota; class Cyanobacteriia; order Phormidesmidales; family Phormidesmidaceae; genus Phormidesmis. Next base: position 11,570 of record JBBSOB010000110.1, on the reverse strand, counting down.
GGCCCAAGCAGCCACAAAATCTCAATAATTTCAGTCTCTAAGGGGCCTAGCGACAGGTTTTTAGGTCGATGAGGCGAAAAGGCATTCATAAAGGCGATTCTCTGCAATCGGTCAAAGCCAACGCAATGGCATCTATCTTCCAACCTATCACCCAAGCTCAACAACGTAACTCGACGGGCCGTCAAGTCAGCAGAGGAAACGCCCTCAAACAAAAAGAGACCTTTGAACCATCAGTCCAAAAGCCTCTTCTTGAAACTAGCCACCCTCTGCATTCAAGCAAGTAGTGGACAAGTAGTTGCAAACCATACAAGGTCGCCGTCAGCTACACGGTCGCCGTCAGCTTCTCGGTCGCGGCCTTAAGCGCTTCAGCTTTATCTGTCTTCTCCCAAGGCAAATCCAGATCTTCTCGGCCAAAGTGTCCGTAAGCGGCAATGTCCTGATAGAAACGTCCGCCACGCTCTTGAGGAAGTCCTCTAAGGTTAAACGTTTCGATAATGCCAGCAGGTCTAAGCTCAAAGTGCTCTGTCACCAAATCCAGCAGCTTGTCATCCGGTATGTTTCCAGTACCGAAGGTCTCCACAAAGATACTCACCGGACGAGCCACACCAATCGCATAGCTAAGCTGAACTTCGCACTTATCCGCCAAGCCAGCGGCAACGATGTTCTTTGCGACATAGCGACAAGCATAGGCCGCACTACGGTCTACTTTTGTGGGATCTTTACCGGAGAAGGCACCGCCGCCATGACGCGAGTAGCCGCCGTAAGTATCCACAATAATTTTGCGTCCAGTAAGACCAGAGTCGCCTTGGGGGCCACCAATCACAAACTTGCCGGTAGGGTTAACCAAAAAGCGAGTGTTTTCGCTAGGTTGAATGTCTAAACCCGCAAAGGCAGGAAGCACGACGGCTTGCCACAGGTCTTTTTTAATTCTGGCCTGTACGTCTTCGTTGCTGCTAAGGTCGTCAATGGTTTCGGTATGCTGCGTCGAAACCAGTACGGTGTCGATGCCAACTGGCTTACCATCTTCGTACTCAACGGTGACCTGCGTTTTGCCATCAGGCCCCAAATAGTCCAAGCGGCCGGATTTTCTAACGCGGGCTAGCTCCAAAGAAATTCGGTGAGCTAGGCTAATCGGCAAAGGCATTAGCTCGGGGGTCTCGTTGCAAGCAAAGCCAAACATCAGACCCTGATCGCCCGCGCCAACGGCGTCCCAACGCTCATCGCTAGTTTTTTCGCGGGTTTCTTGGGCTTGGTCTACGCCCTGAGCAATATCCGCCGACTGTTCGTCAATCGCAATCAGAACGGAGCAGCTATCGGCAGAAAAGCCGTTGTTCTTGGGATTGGTATAGCCAATCTCGGCGATTTTTTTGCGAACGACCTCAACAAAGTTAACCTTGGCCTTTGAAGAAATTTCGCCAGTGACGAGTACTAGGCCCGTATTCACAACAACTTCAGCGGCGACCCGGCTGTCAGGGTCTAGAGCCAGCATAGTATCTAAAATGGTGTCTGAGATCTGGTCGCAGATTTTGTCGGGATGTCCCTCTGTGACCGATTCGGATGTAAACAAGTAACGACGCGACAATAGCCAATCCTCCTTCACTGTAATAGTTTGCTGAGCGTCAGCGGACTCAAGACCGCCTTTGCCAAATTTCTAACGATGCCTATAAATTTCTCTGTGGCTAGCTGCACCCACGATCATTAAACGGTCGTATCAAGCAATAAAAAATTTATATTACCTAGCCAGTATTATTGCCCAATCAGGGTCGTTCACCAATTCAAGAGGCTCATAGGCTTCTAGTCGAAACATTCAACTTGAGAAAGTTGGTGAACGACTATTGGCGCACCTAATATGACCGGTGAGGCACGCCAAGCGCCAGTCATCGCTAAAAATCCTGCGGCTCCCTGGTTCGCTAAAGAGAGGTCAGCGGCTGAATCTCCAATGACTAGGGTTTGTGCAGGGGGTTGTCCTAATGCTGTGCAGGCAAGTGCTAAAAAGCCGGGGGCTGTTTTCTCGGGTGTGGCGGTAGATGCGCCGCAATACCAATCGATCTCGCGAGTTAGGTCGTAGTGGGCGATAAACTCACCGACTGCCGTATGCGTATCCGATGAGACAATGCCGACTTTTATGCCGGTTGCCTGCATCTGAGTAATGAGCGATCGCCCGCCCGCCATCAGAGGCGTTTGGGACAACTGTGGGGGTAACTGTGCCTTAGCCCGTTCAAAGGCGGCCCTGACGATAGTTAGCGACTCCATCCAGCCCTTGCCCGTTGCCGCCACATAGGCCGCAGCGGCTATTTCGTTTTCTCTTTGGCTAGCGATCGCCATTAAACCAGTCGGGTTAATCGTTTGCTCTATAATTCCAATTCCCATCGCGGCGGCGACCCCACTGGCGACCCCAGGCACGACTCGATCTATCTGGTGCGTTCTTTCTTGGCCCAGCGCAATCAAATAGTTTTCGACCTTGATCAGTGTGCCGTCTTTATCAAACAGCACTGCCGATATATTTGGAAATTGATGTCCGCAACATTGAATGGTTGCCACTGGCGGCGGCTAGCTCCTGAGAGATGGCTTATGGCTAAATACAAAAAAGGGAAAGAGCGATCGCCCTTCCCCTTACGTCATTGCTCAGCGAACCGGTGCTTAGCGAATCACTGCTCAACAAACCAGTTCAGCTAAGGTAATCGACCGATTACTCAATCGATTACTCAACCGCAACCAGCTCTTGCTCTTCTTCATTTTCATACTCACCGTCATCCGATGAAGCTTCACCCGACTCACCCAGCGCCTTTTGTCTGAGCTGTTCGCGATAGCGTTCGGCCATCTCTTCTGCTTTTTCGTACACCAGCTCAGGATTTTTCACCATATCGCCTGGCTCTGGCTCTAGCTGCTTGGTCGAAAGTGAAATTCGACCGCGCTCGGCATCTAGATCAATAATCATCACCTTAATTTCGTCATTCACATTTAGCACCGAGTTAGGCGTATCAATGTGGTCGTGAGAAATTTCAGAGATGTGAAGCAGACCGCTAACGCCGCCAATGTCGATAAACGCACCGTATGGCTTCAGACCGCGCACCGTACCAATCACCACTTCGCTGACTTGCAGGCCGTTCATCTTCCGCTCAACTAGAGCACGACGATGGCTCAAGACCAAGCGATTGCGCTCTTCGTCTACTTCCAAAAACTTCAGGGGCAGCTCTTCGCCAACCAAATCTTCTTTAGGTTTGCGAGTGCTGATGTGAGAACCCGGAATAAATCCGCGCAGCCCTTCAATGCGAACCAGCGCGCCGCCTCGGTTAGTCGCAAAGACTAAAGAGCGAACGGTGGCATCCTCCTGCTGAAGCTGACGCACCCGCTCCCAGGCCCGCATGTATTCAATTCTGCGAATAGAAAGCGTTAGCTGACCGTCCTCGTTGTCGTCGGTCAAGATGAAGAATTCGCGCGTCTCGTTAGACTGCAAAACCTCCTCAGCTCCCTCAACTCGGTTGATCGACATCTCCTGAATCGGGAGATATGCCGCAGTCTTCGCGCCAATATCAATGAGAGCACCCCGTGGCTCAATACTAAACACGGTGCCAGGCACGATGTCACCAGGGTTGAAATTGTAGTCGTATTGGTCTAAAAGTGCCGCAAAATCTTCTTGAGTAAAACCAATGTCAATCTTTTGAGTATCCGGGTTGGCCATGCTCGATGTTTCCTACAGTTATTCTCCGCGAACGAGTGAACACCTCGCGATCGCACAGTCTTTGCTTTCAAACCTGCGGTCAAAAACCAACTAAGTCGAGCAAGACAGCATACGAACCGCTTGTAAAACTTACTAATGTTAACTTACTAACGTTTTCTAAGTTGGAAAAGGCTGGGTTAGCCTTCGAGGTCTTTGGTCACAAGGATATTAATCATAGATCAATTATGAGACAAACGTCATACGAATCTTAGTTGGGTTTTTCCAAGGCGCGCACCTTTGGCCCAAACTTCAGCCAAAACTTTAGCCAAGCGATTCTACAGGCGTTTTCTCCGCTGCTGCTGCTATTAAGCCGGTCTGCTCATGGCTATGACCCTTCATCTGACTCAGCGTTTCTGTAAAATCGCGAATGCCCTGAAACTGTCTATATACGGAGGCAAACCGCACATAGGCCACCTCGTTGAGCCGTCGCAACCGGATCAGCACCTGCTCGCCGATGCCTTCGCTTGTAATTTCTCGAATAGCCTGCTGCTGAAGCTCTGCCTCAATTTCGTCTACCAGAATTTCCATCGCATGAGCGCTAACGCCCGTTTTTTCGCAGGCAGTTACGACCCCTCGCAGCAGCTTAGAGCGATCAAAAGACTCACGCGTACCGTCTCGTTTTGTCACCATAATCGGAACGTATTCGATCCGTTCATAGGTGGTAAAGCGGCGCTCACATTCCAAACACTCTCTACGGCGGCGAATGCTTCTGTCCGATTCTGCCGACCTAGATTCCAAAACGCGATTATTAGGATGCTGGCAAAATGGGCAGTGCATGAGTGCGAAACCTCTGAGGGTAGTCGAGTGATGACTACTATGGCAACGTTACGATAAAATGAGCCGGTCTCAAACTATTGACAACTATTAGCTCAGAATACTCGCGATCGCAGCTCGACGGATCAAAAAGACAAATAAAAAAGCCGAGGCTCCGTTAAGGGAAACCTCGGCTTTTATTTCAAGCGGAACGTTTGGCGTTGGCCGCTAGAGAGTGCCCTGATTAATCTTTGGTAATTTTGGGGGGTTCGCGAAAGGCGATCGCAAAAAACAAAGTTCCAATGATGCAGGCAAAGATCAAGATGTAAGCAACGGCTTCCATGATTCATTCCTAAATAAACAACAGGTCGTCTAGGCTTTCGGTTCAAACTTTCGGTCTAAACTTTTGGCCTAAACTTTCGAGCCTAAGGCGCTAAAGACTACTACCAGTTTAAAGGATTCAAACTGAACTTGCCTTCAGCCTCTCGCTCTATCGTTACATTTCGTCGTTGCACAACGACTCTCAACACATAAAACAAGTCAGGCGACAAAAGGCTAAACCCCTTGCCGCCCTTAAGCGTTAGCTTCTGTTAGATGCCTTGGTAGAAAGGTCGCCCACTTTCTGGAAATAGCCCCACTCAACCTGCTCAGGAGAGAGGTCGGGGTCAACACCTGCGAATACGTCTCTAAACAGCGTTCTAGACCCGTGCCAAATATGGCCGAAGAAGAACAGCAGCGCGAAGCAAGCATGGCCGTAAGTAAACCAGCCGCGAGGACTCGAACGGAATACACCATCAGAATCTAGCGTTTTACGATCAAACTCAAAAGGCTCGCCTAGCTGAGCTTTACGCGCATAACGTCTAACCGCAGCAGGGTCATCAATATGCTGTCCGTCTAGCTCACCGCCGTAGAAGTCAACTACTACGCCAGTCTTCTCAAAGCCGTACTTAGACTCAGCGCGACGGAATGGAATGTCAGCGCGAAGAACGCCATCTCTGTCTAGCAGGACAACTGGGAACGTTTCAAAGAAGTTAGGCAAGCGACGAACCGAAAGCTCACGGCCTTCATTGTCAGTAAAGACAGGGTGGCCCAGCCATGAAGTGGCAATACCATCACCCGAGACCATAGGGCCTACGCGGAATAGACCACCTTTTGCAGGGCTATTACCCACGTAGTCGTAAAAAGCCAGCTTCTCAGGAATCTGAGCGTAAGCGTCTTCTCGTGAAGCGCCTCTAGCCGTAGCCGTTTGCACTCGGCGCTCAATTTCTTGAGCAAAGTAGCTGCCGTCCCACTGATAGCGAGTAGGGCCAAATAGCTCAATCGGAGTCGTGGCCGAACCGTACCACATCGTACCGGCGACGATAAACGCTGCAAAAAATACAGCCGCAATCGAACTGGACAATACAGTTTCGATGTTACCCATACGCAGAGCCTTATACAGGCGCTGAGGCGGTCTCACCGTGAGGTGGAACAAACCGGCCACAATGCCGACGATACCGGCTGCAATATGGTGCGCAACGACGCCACCCGGATTGAAGGGGTTAAAGCCCGCTGGCCCCCATTCTGGGGCAACGCCTTGGGCGTGTCCAGTCAATCCGTACGGGTCAGAAACCCACATCCCTGGCCCCCAAAGGCCCGTGAGGTGAAAGGCTCCAAAGCCGAAGCAAAGAAGACCGGATAAAAATAGATGAATGCCGAACATTTTAGGCAAGTCCAAGGCTGGCTCGCCCGTTCTAGGATCGCGAAATAGCTCTAGATCCCAATAGACCCAGTGCCAGCAAGCGGCCAAGAACAATAGACCAGATAGCACGATGTGAGCGAGGGCCACACCTTCAAACGACCAAAAGCCAGGGCTGACGTTTGTCGCGCCAGTGACATCCCAGCCACCCCAAGACCCGGTTACACCCAGACGAGTCATAAAAGGTAATACGAACATGCCCTGTCGCCACATCGGGTTCAGCACAGGATCGCTCGGATCAAAGGTCGCTAGTTCGAACAAGGCCATAGAGCCTGCCCAACCCGCAACCAGTGCGGTATGCATTAGATGTACAGAAATCAGTCGGCCTGGATCGTTCAGAACGACGGTATGTACTCGGTACCAAGGTAGACCCATTGACTACGCTCCTCCTTGTTTTTCTCTTGTTAGTTTTCTTTAATTAACGCCCAACCTTGAACTTTCTTAAAGCGAAGGCGTGTGTTCGTTAAACTTGATGCCTACTGATAAGACCTCAGATAATACTAAGGCTACCAGATATAGAACCTCTACAGCCCTAGGAAGTTCGGATATTTGGCTGTTAAACCCTACCCCCGCCTGTCCTATTTTGACGTAGAGTTAACGAGATCTCAACCTGCTCGCCGAATCTACCGGCAAAAAAGTAAATGCGAAGGTGTATAAAGAAGTGTAACGGTTTCTCATCAAGTGCTCAAGGCAACACTCTCCCAAGAACGCAGGTTAAAGCAGGTTATGGTTCGAATTAAGTTTGTTAAGGAAGGAAAGGAAATAGAGGCCGCAGTCGGCGCTAACTTGAGGTTTAAAGCTCAAGAAAATAATATTGACATCTATACCTTTATGGCCAAACTCACGCAGTGCGGCGGTTACGGCCAGTGTGGGACTTGTGTAGTCGATATTATCGAAGGGGCGGAGAACCTTTCTCCCCGAACTGCGGCAGAAGAAAAAATGCTGCGTAAGCGTCCTTCTAGCTGTCGGCTGGCCTGCCAAGTTACGGTGCAAGGGCCCATTAGCGTAGTTACCAAGCCCGATAAGAAAGAGAGCCTGAAAAAGGCTAAGGCCGAGGCTGCTGATAAAAAAGCGGCTGAAGAGGCTGCAAATAAGGCAGTTGAATCCACTTCTGCTGAGGTGGGTGAGAGCTACTCGGCGGCTGAGTAATGATATGCTAGGGCCAATAGATTAAACAGCATTTAGGAGTCAGTCAGGTTCTATGGAAACTAACAAGCTAGGGTTTGTGGCCAGCGTTCTATTCGTCTTTGTGCCCACTGTCTTTCTTTTGATTTTGTACATTCAAACGGCTAGTAAGAAAACAGGTTCTTAATTATCTGCGCCTGTAATTGGCTAGGTAATGCGAGTTCAAGACAAGCAGCACAGCGCTGGCTAACTTGAGTGAATCCCCTCTAGAAGGATGGCCCGTAGGGTCGAGCTGGGTTGGCCTTTGCGCTACATGACGAATCCAGTCCCGACCCGTCAGGCTGCTCTCTAGGCGGGATTTACTGTAGGTTGATGTGGCTGGCAGTCAAAACCCGGCGGCTAGGGCAAAATTTTTACTATTCGTTCATATTTTTGTAGGTTGCCACCGCCGAGGGCGAGATCTGGTTGAGATAGCGGAAGATCCAATACTTGAACACCGTGTCCAGGATGACGGGAAACGTGGCAATAAACAGGAAGATGAAATTCCGGTTGGCTGGCAACCCTAAATGACTGGCAAATCCTTCTAGTAGCACTTCCCAGCCGTGGGGCGAGTGGAAGCCTACAAAGACATCTGTAAATAGAATAATCAAGAATGCTTTGGCACTGTCGCTAAGTCCGTAGACGATTTCGTCTATAAAGGCTTTGAGGGTAGCGACTTGTTGTTTGCATTTGGTCAGTATCAGCGAGAAGGTGATGACGGCGATCGCATCTGCAAAGACATTGTTTACGGCATCGGCACTGCGATCGCGAAACTCTTCTTCAATTAGTAAGGCTTTCTGCTTAACCCGATTTTCAATGTCTTGTTCACCAATTTCCGGCGTTTTTCCTAGCAATACTTGAAACCGCAGCCGCTCCTCGTACTGCTGAAGCTCTTCTAGCGCTTCTTCCTCCATTTCAGAGTTCAGAAAAACCTCAGCCTGCGTCTCGCTGCGGATCTGAGACACAATAGGCCGCACAATAAGATTTTTGCTAAGATACTGCGCCAGTAGCGGCACGATCACAAGTTGAAGTACAAACGTAATCGCAACGGTAGTCTGCGTTTTAGACATGCGAAAGTTGCGAACCACTTCCGTCTCTGCATCTGGATCGAGATCCTGTTTGATGCGGTCTACCGTACGCAAAATAGAGCGGGGTAATACGCTGCTGCGGCTCGACAGCGCTTCGTTGGCAGTATCTTCGGCGGTAATGCTGCCTGTTTCGCTTTTAGCGAGTCCTGTGGGCGGGCGAGTTTGCTGATTTAGCGCCAGGGCAGACGCAGGAAAAGCAGACGGCTGTTGATATCGCTCTAGCGTTTCATCGACCAGCTGTAACTTGCTAAAGAAAATGGCAGGCCCGGTGAGTTGATTGACCGGCACGTCGCCTGGCAAAGGCGTATCTAGTCCAATGTCGTTAACCGAAAATACCGCACTGCTCGCCTTAAACGCCGTCATTTGTCTTTTGATGACGCCCAGGTACTTTGTTAAATCTTTTTGAAGCAGTCGGTAAGCATTGCGGCTGTAGCTGCCATAATTCTCCGAGATAGGTTGTCCGCCAAAGTGATCTACCTCTATCTGACGAATTTTTAGAGCGGCTCCGTATGCCTTATCCAGCGCTCTATCCGGCGTACTAGTGACCCATTGTTGAAGCTTACCAAACGATCCTGTTTGCCGAGAAAAATTGGTCATTGCTTAGCCACTAACTCAAACCTGAAGAAGGTTATTCTATCTTACGGTGTGCGATGACAAGACTACTGACTCCAAGGCATAAAAACGGTTTGCATTAGCTCGCCTAAGGCTCTACGTCCTATCTTGAAAGGGCAGCTAGCTGTCCGCCAAAGGCCAGACTACAGTCCGACTTTATCCAATTCGAGAAGCCGCTGATGTTTATGATGAGGGAACTGTCCGCTGGCCTGTAAAGCTGGCCTATAGATAGGTGTTTGCGAAGAGAAAACGCTCCAGTCTTACCAGTCTTAGATGAGAGGGAGTGTTCGACAATAGCGCAGTAAAAGCAATGTCTTCTGAGCGGAGTGGCTACTAAAATTCACGAAATGCCTAGACTGTACAGTTTTTTTAGGGTTTGAGAGACAATAGCTTTGACTGTTTTAGTGCGTGATTTTTAGTGCGTGATGTTGTTCAAATTTGGCAAATTCCGCTGCAAGTTTTAGCGGGGCAGTCGGACGATTTAATTAATCGCTACCGCGGCTGTCTCTCTCAAGATGAAAAAAATAAGGCGAATCGCTTTCGGTTTCCAGCGGATAGGCGTCGCTTTGTGATCGCAAGAGGAACGCTACGGCATTTATTAGGGCGTCAGCTCAATCAGCGCCCTGAGCAGGTGGTTTTTTATTATGGTGCGTATGGTAAGCCATCCGTAAGGAAGCTATCGGTGAGTCTAGCTGACCAGCCTCAGTGGTCATTGCCTTATGCCCCCGCAGGTGAGGGCTGTGAGCTGCATTTTAATTTGTCGCATTCGGGCGAGATAGCGTTGTGCGCGTTGGGCTACGGGCGCAGGGTGGGCGTAGATATAGAGCAGGTAAAAACGATTCGGCGGCTAGACGGCATGATGAAGCGATCGCTGGTTATGAGCGAGCAGCGACAGGTTGAGGCAGAGTCGGTGGCCGCACGCTCTCGCGCCTTTTTACAGCGGTGGACTTGCAAAGAAGCTTACTTAAAGGCAATTGGGTTAGGACTGACTCAATCTATGCAGACAGTAGAAGTTCAGCTAGATCCGCCTGAGCTGCTGAGCGTACCTGAAGACTGCCCGGCAGGGTGGCGGCTGCATTTGATGAATTTGCCAGCGGCGTACGTAGGAGCGCTAGCCGTGGCCGGAGAAACGGCGGTGACTCAGCATCAGTGGTCGCATTTACGGCCCAACCACGATGACTGACTTGACCGGGCGCTCGACGGCATTTCCGTCTGCGTCTAATTGTCCGAGGTAGGTTTGTCCGTTGTAATAGAGCGTGGCAGAACTGCCGCCGTCTAGATTTAGCAGGCTGACTGCGCCTAACGAGGTGGCAAACTCGGCAACTTCTGGCAGCGTGAGTCCGGGAGCCTCTGGGCGCTGGGCAACCATGATGAGCAGAATGGTGTTATCAGCAGTAAGAGCGATCGCACTTCTCGCATTAGACCCCGCACTGCCAATCGCATCTCGCACCCGTTCGCCGTCTTTGTAGTCTGTAAACCCTTCCTCATAAGAGGTGTCTTGGGGCAATAGCTGTGGCCCCGCACCGATCAAATCGACGAGCGTACAGCTATTAGCAAGTGGTGACGATGGATCGTCATGAGCAGCAATTTCGTATCGCATTTCGGAGGTTTGAGACGATGTGCGACATTGATAAGTCCGAAACTCTGAACGATTGAGAATTTTGTCTAGATAGGATTGCAAATTGGGATTATCTATCAGCCGCTCATTATCGCTAGGGTTACCCACCGTATGGCCTTGCGAAACTAGATGGGAAGTCGTTTTGCCGTTTTGCGGATCGAAGAAACCTCCGTTAATAACGGCCAACGCATTTTCTTGCTGGGCAAAGTCTTCAACGGTTGTCAGTCCGTCAGCAACCGCGACGGACAAGCGCATTCCGGCGGGCAAGGCAACGACATGAACCGTTGCGTTTTCTAGCTCGTAGGCTTGATAAAGTGGTTCACTCGCCTGTGGAATAGCGGCTGGCGAAGGATTGTCGGTCATTCCGGCGTCAGCGGAGGCGAGTAAGGGCAATCCAAATTTTAAGAAACTACCCCAGCCGATGACGGCGAAAGCAGCGATGGCGCAAATTGCATATCGCTTTCGAGTTTTGGCCTTTGCGTCTGGGATGGGGGAGCGCGATCGCTTATCCGGCTGCATTACGTACTTTCTCGCTATAGTCTTTGGTTCGCATCTGGCGAAATCCTTGGAAGGCGATTTGTCGAATGCTTTGTGGCAGATAGGACAACGCCTGACCCACTTTAGCTCGCTTAGAGAGCTTGCCAACGCTTTTGAGTTCGGCGAGGAGGATTCTGCCCCGCTGCGTTTCGCCCTTTTCGATCAGGCGCATCGCTAGCACCTGCTTAAGTTCATTGACTCTATCTTGTCTAATTTTTTCCAGTTCGGGCCTTTGGAAAAAGCGGTAGTCGTCCAGGCAAAAAGACTTAGCGGTGAGAAAATGAATATCTTGATTGAGGCTAGTTTGTCCGCCGTGAAAGCGATATTCCATCAGGCGCT
>JBBSOB010000109.1:0-14070 GCA_038260205.1 Phormidesmidales cyanobacterium | reverse complement strand
CGTGTTTCTGTGTTTACGTGTGTGTATTCTAGCGCTTTTTCTGTGGGCGGCACAAAAACAATATTTACTTACGAACTAGCTAGGGGTTCAGATATTCGCGCACTCAATAGATCTTAGAGTTTTTCATTTGATGGAAAAACTCGTTTGGGAGGAGGTCGTCGATATGTCGAGGTTCGTAAGTAAATTTGTGTTTTGTTGCCGCTTGCTATGAATTGGCTATGGCTTCAGCCATAAGCGCACGTCATCAAAATGCTGAGCAACTTTGACTTAGAGCGGCAAAAGGTAAGGGGAATGCAATATGGCAAGAGTAGCTACAAGTCGGGCAATCCTTGGTTCTTCCCAAAATGTATCGAGCGGATGAAGTAACTTGGCTATGGTAGGGCTTTAGCGCAATGTCAGCCCCTTCTAAAATCCAACATGACGATGTCGCCTACGAACATCGTCAACCTAGCCATTCAGACCTGGCACAACAGACTGTGAACGGTCAGCTCAATTTTTCAATAGGGAGCGCTAACCCACCGTGGCGCTATCTTCGACCCAGCGAGGATTTCTGAAGTGAACCCCGCGAGCCAACTACTCTTGAGTGAAAAAGAGCGGCCTATTAGAGAAAACCTCTAAGGCGGTGCCACAGAGGGGCAAGGCATACCGTCATGATGAATGTCGTCAAGGTTCCGGAACGGACTTGACCTCGTACTTAAAGATAGCAAAAAGTCTTCTTCAAGTTTTGCTAATAGCTTAGAAAAACGTCCGCTTTCTGAAGCATTTGAGATGTAAATGGAGAGCAGTGCTTAAAGGGTTCATCAATGCCGAAGGGTCGCAGCAGTCGAAAGTGGTATCAGCAAAAGCGTTGGATTCTGGGGAGCTTGCTGCTTTTCCCGCCGATGGGCATTCCACTATTGTGGCTGACGCGCTGGCCGCGTGCTATTAAAATTGGCGGCTCGATTTTCTCGGGGCTGCTTTTGCTGTCAGTACTAACAGGCGAATCGAGCAAACCGAGCGCTGCTGTTATCGAGTTACCGGAGATCGTAGCGGCTACTGCACCGACGCAAGCAGCGCCAGCTACAGCTACTGCTTACGAAGATGCTATGTCTGAAGCGACAGCGGCCACAGAAGACCTTACCGCTGCCGAGACTGTAGCGGATTGGACAAGGATTGCTAGACAGTGGCAGAGGGCACTCTCATTACTAGGTGATATTCCGATTAGCAGCGGTGACTATGGCCAAGCGCAAGTAAAAATCGCTGAGTACGAGCGCAATTACGACTATGCGATCTCGCAGCAAGCCGCTGCTGAATCGGCGGAGACTGCACAGCGGCAGGCGGAAGAACAGGCAGCAGCACGACAGGCGGAAGAACAAGCAGCAGCACAGCAGGCGGAAGAGCAAGCAGCACTATCAATTGTTGAGCCCCAAGGCGACAGGTATGTGAGCGGCACCTGCAAAGATTTGAAAGCTAACGGTGTTGGCAGTAACTTCACACCAGGGGACGCCAACTATACGTCAGCGCGAGATCGAGATAGCGATGGCGTTGCCTGCGAGTCGTGAAAATCCTGACCGCTTTTTATTTCGTCACTTCTCACTAAGCTCTTATACCTCTCACTAAACTCTTCAATCTATGCATCATCAGTTGTCATCTATCAAAGAATCGATTCAATCTACGGTCAGTTCGTTGGGCAGATTGGTTTTAATTGGATCGACGGCCTTTGGTATCGCCTCCTATGCTAACTTTAGTCATCACAAAAGCTATTGGAACGGAACGATTGAGCGAGTCCAGACAGTGGACTTCAACATGCTCTCCCACATGCTGCCTACAAAGCTATCTCAAGCGCTGATAGAAGATGATCAGCAGGAGATACAGCGCACATTAGACAGTAACTACGGCTTATTTGGCTTAGTCGTCACAGATTGTAAAACGACCCAACCCGACTGTAGGCAGACCATTCAGTACGCCTCTAACTCTGGCCTACCTTGGAGAGCCCAGTTGAGCGATGACACTTTAGAAACTTCTACCTATGACGTGCTAAGAGATCCGCCGCCGCTCCATGCAACGGGCAGCTATAGCGACTCTCGCGATTCCACTCGTGATTTCACAGGGTTGTATAACTATGGCGAAATCATTGGCCGAGTCTACTATGTGCGCGGCATCCCACCTAGCTTTTTAACAGCTTATCCAAAGTGGATTCGCGCTTGGCCAGAGAGCTTTGTGAGCAATAGTGGAGCAAATCGATATTATTCGCTGACCACTGTCCTCTTTGGCATTGGAGGGCTGTCGGCTTGGATTTTCATGGAACTAGGCTTTTCTAAACGGCGGCGGCAGCTATTTCAAGCTGAGCAGCAGCAAAGGCAGTTGGAGTTAGTGCAGGTAGAACTGCTGGAAGAAGCTCAAAACTTGAGCCAACAGCTACAGGAGAAACTGGCAGAAAATTCACAGTTGATCGAGGAGCGTAGTCAGAGTCTAATTAAATTAGAAACTGCTCAACGAAGACATCAAAGCCAAGAAGTAGAGCTGAAAGCAAGTTTTCAAAAACTGAAGGACAGGCTAGCTACTCAAGATCAGGCGTATGCAGAGGAAAAGCAGCGACAGGCCGACTTGCAAACGGCGATTGAGCAGCAGCAGTACGCGGCTGAATTACTGAAGCAAGAAATTTCTGAGCTAAAGTCCCAAGAAATAGAAGGCGATCTCAATGATCAGCCAGCTACGGAAAAAGTAGCTGCTTTACTGGAAGAGCAGGCAGCCAAGCAGAAGTTGATAGAGGGATATACCCTCGAACTCAAGCAGGTATGGCAAGAGCTAAACCTGCAAACTGAAGAAAGAGAAGAACAAGTCAAGCTAGCCAGCACCCTGCGAGAGCAAATAGAAGAGTCAAAGCGTCAGCAGGCTGATGCTCTCGTTCAGCAGGAAAAACTTCAGATCTCACTTCATCAGGTGGAGCAAGAAAGGGAAAGGGATAAGCAGCGTATTAAAGCCTTAGAAGAAAATCTAAAAGACGAGAAAAAGCAAGGAGATCAGTTAAGAACGTTGGTCAGTGACATCAGCCAAAGATCTCTCAATATTTTTGAGAGAAAGGTGATGGATGCTTTAAAATTCGCGGGCAAGGTCAAATCTTCTGCCTGGTCAATACAAGCTCAGATGGATGTTAGCAGTAAAAAACGAAGCACAGCCAGTATGTTCACTGACTGTATTGTGATTGGCAACTCTTTTGTCGCTGTGATAGAGGCTAAAAACTATTCTGGGAAAGTTTACACTGAGGGGGATACCCGCAATTCAGTGTGGCGATGCTCAGCAAATCGAAAGGACAGCATAGAAATAGCTAGTTGCTGGGGAAATAACCCCTATCAGCAGGTAAGCGCTTATGTACGCGGCGCGATGCAGCTATTTAACGGAAATACGTCTTTTCTTAGAAGAAATATCTGTAATGAGGTCTCATTTTACGGCATTGTCGTCTTCCCGGATAACGCCGACTTATCAACACTAGATACTGATTTAGGAAAGCACTACAGAGTAACCAAACTAGGAAATCTAGTTGATGTCCTTCACGAATTAGAGCGTCAGACTCAGCAGATTCCCGTCAGAAGAGGCGCACAGCGTCTTTCTCGTGCCGATATAGAAGACGGTCTATATGGACGAAAACCTGTGAGACGTGCGATAAGAGCGGCAGCCTGAGCTAAACAAACTGCTGTGTGAAAACTATGTTGCATGTCAGCTAGTGTCGTAATTTCATCTGATGTGTCTTGAGGAAGGGCATCTTAAGCAAACTGCTGCCCTTCCTCATTTTTTGCGCGTTCTGCCCTATGGCCCAAATGATTCCCGAGAGAATTCCAGACAAAGCCAGCCAGGGTGAGCAGCAGCTTTTTGCCACGCTGCGGGATCGCTTGCCGGAAGACTATATTGTCTGGTACGAGCCCACTATCAACCGCCTTCTGCCCGACTTCCTGGTTCTTGGGCCTGCTTTCGGTCTGCTGATCCTAGAGGTGAAGGGCTGGTATGCCGGTAACATCGAATTGGCCAGCCACGATTTTTTCCAAATCCGCAGAGAAAGAAACGGGAGAGCAAAGCTAGAGAGCCAGCCTAACCCGCTTAAGCAGGGCCACGGATACTTCGGCACGATTGCCGACAAGATGAAAGAATTTCCTTTGCTCTGCCAGCCGGAAGGCAGCTACCAAGGCAAACTGGCTTTCCCTATCGGTGTCGGTGCGATTATGAGCAATATTGCGGCTACTCAGGCACATGAACATGCCATTTATACAGTTCTAGGGCAACCGGCTGTTGCCTACCGCGATGAGCTGCTGAGCTGGTCGCAGTTCTCCAGCAGCAAGCTGATTGCCCGGCTGAAAGGCATGTTCAAGACGGATTTTGCTTTTCCGCCGCTGACAGCCGACCAGATCAGCACCATTAAGGGGCTTTTGCACCCGGTTACTGTAGTTAAGGAAGTGCCCGCTGTCCAGACTAGCTTGCCGCTCGAACTAGAAGCCCTACCGCTACCTACCCACGCAACTCGTTTGATCAGCTTGGATCTTGAGCAAGAGCGCCTCGCTCGCATGATGAAGCCTGGGCACCGGCTTGTCTCTGGTGTAGCAGGCTCAGGTAAGACGCTTATTCTACTCGCTCGCGCTAAAGCTATTGCCAATCGATTAAATGGGCAGCGAGTGCTGCTGCTGTGCTTCAACATCACGCTAGCGTCACACCTGCGTTCCCTACTTCACAGCGATAGGCGTAATCCCCAGTATCAGCAGCGCATTGAAGTCCAGCACTTTCACGGCTGGGCAAAGTCTCTTCTAGGCAGACTGCCCAATCCCAAACATCTGAAGGAAGAAAACTATGACCGGATGCTGGGTCAGATGGTGCTAGCTCATATTCAGCGACTACCACAGCCACAGCTTTGGGATGCCGTCTTAGTCGATGAAGCCCACACCTTTGATCAGAGCTGGTTCTCTTGCTGCGTGGCTGCGCTGAGAGATACGGAAGAAGGCGATTTGCTGATTGTGAGCGATCGCAATCAAGGACTCTACAAACGCAAGGATTTTAGCTGGAAATCTGTCGGAGTGAGAGCTCAGGGACGCTCGAAGAGACTCACTCAAAATTACCGCAATACGCAGGAGATCCTCTCGGCAGCGTGGGATATGCTCAAGCCCAGGTCAGTGGAGGACGGTGCGGCCTTCCCTGTCGTGGAGCCGAGTGCGGCCCTGCGGCATGGGCCAAGGCCAGCTTTTCACACAGCCTCTTCTAAATTAGCGGCAGTCGATCAGGCAATAGCGCAAGCGCAAGCCCTTTGCGGAGAGGGCTACAGCCCCTCTGATATTGCTATTTTGTATAAGTACAAGGGCAGGCAGGAAGATGCGGCGTTCCAGAAGCTGCTTGAGCAACTATCACAGCGACAGCTGATGCCCTATTGGGTAACAGCCAACGATAACGCCAAGCGTACCTATGACAGCCAGCGTCCCGGCGTGCGAATCGTAACCGCTCTGTCGTCACTAGGACTAGAGTTCAAGCTCGTGCTGCTGCTATGGGTTGAGCAATTCTGGGACTGCCATAACCTAGACCTTGACAAAGCAGAGAGCGATCGCCGTCAAGTGTATGTAGCGATGACCAGAGCGCAGGATGAACTGCACGTGTTTGCAGGCGAGCAGACGCGGATTGTTCAGGAGTTACGAGAGAGCGGGAATTTTCTTTTGCTGTGAGGGCGGCGGTAGGCAGTGGTGCGATTACTTGGCTCTGTCGCCTTGTTTGGTAAACGAATTTATAGTTGATCTAACGGGATGCTGCTAAGTGGCTGATATGCTGGGAGCGCGAAAGCACCTGGAGCCGATGTCATTGCGAATGTTGGGCGTTAGGCTGGAGGCGACGGAAAGGCTCCGGCTCACATTTTGGCGATCGCTCTGAGAGAAGGGCAGCCATTCAGCCCATCTGAGTGCAGCAAAAGTGCAACCCTCGCCTAAGCCACGGCAAATTATTCCAGCAAAGCTGAAAATAGATTGCTCATTAAGCTGTTGCGCAGGGTCTCTATTGCCTCATCAGTATAGGGACTATCGGACTCAGGTCGGTAGCTTTCAAGCACAGCGCGGGCCTTTTGTAAAAAGTCTTCTAAGTGGCCGTTGTAACGATGTTGTCTTAACAGGAGAACTTTGTGCAGTCTGTTTTCTTTTAATCTGTATTCACCGTGAAGCATTGATAAGAGCTTATCGATGTTGTGTATCGTAAGGAGTCGCTGATCTGCCGGAAGAATATGTAGATGCAGGGTCATACAGGCGGCTGAGAAAATTTTTCCGATGTCAGCTATTTCATTAATCCGGCGAGGATAAAGATCTCTAATCGCGTCAATTTCGCTGGAAGTATACTGACTATTGGGCTTACCACCTTTGAAAGAACGAGTAATTCGCTTTTTCTGGTTGCCTTTTTCTCTGTCGATACTACACCCATCTTCGGCAATCGCCCAGGCCATATCAAACAATCGTCTTGCCATCGTGAGCTTACGTTCCCAATGAATTGGATCATCGGTTTCATGTTTTTCAAATTCTTCGGTAGTATCACTACAAAGCAGATATAGCCCTCTAGCTAAAAACAAATGACAGGTGTTTGTTCCAAATAAATAAATGTTTTTGTCAGGATGATCAGATGTAAGCCTGGGCAAATCTTCGTGATTAATCGCTAATAAAGAAATATCAAGCGTCAAAAATTGGTCGTCTTCGCTGGCTTGTCTGCTCTGCTGCGAGCCTCTGTTTTCAAAGATAGCTGGCAGCCTTTCAATACTGTAGCGTCCGTAATCTTCAAATGTACCGGGCAATCCGCTTTTTTCTTTGATGGCGTTGTAGCATTGACGGCCAGTTTTGGCATAGGTGAGCAGTGCATGGTCTCTGAGCCGTTTTGCCCACATTAGGCAGTGATCGCGGCTTAGCTTTCGTGGGTTGCCCGTTTTGGGAACAGTTAGCGTCGCATTTTGCGCATCGCCATAAGCCGCACTGAGATAGCAGCAGCTTTGCAGCGCCGCATAGTAGGCATAAGTATCGCTATTGCCGTTGGCAGCCGCATATAGCCGCGCCTTTTCCAAAAGAAACAGCTTGCCCCAGTGAACCGATGCTTCAGTTCTTTGCTGCCCAGAAAAATTCTCCGTCGGTAGTAAATCGTCTGATTTGGGAACAAGCCGAGGAAAAATAGTGAGCAGCTTCGCTCTTAAGAGATAGATACGGCCTAGTAACATGTAATGCGGATCAAAGGTTCCCTGGGAAACTTCGCCAATAACTATATATTTTTTGAGACGATCTCGGATGTGTTCTTGCGCTAAATCGAGTGTTTTCCAAGATTTTTCGACGAGCTGTTGACGGTTCACGCCTGCTGGAAATTCATAACGCCAATACTTCTCGTCAAACTCTTGGAGGTCGTACAGATAGTAGTAGGTTGCCTTGCAAATAAGATAGCGAATAATCAGTGAACTAGAAAAAATTTCGCAGCGATCACTATCAATGCTTACGCTGTCTTCGGGCGCAAGGCTATTTTGCGCGTAGGTTTCCAGCACTGCTAGCTTGCGAAGATTGTGGTAACTAGCTTTGTAAGCACCTTCGTCAAGCAATGCTTCAACCATCGACAGCAGGGTATCAAAGTAAATCTTGGAATGGCCTTTACTGAGACCTTCCTCATAAAAAAGATTTCCTAAAATTGCTTCGCGGACTGTTCCTAACATGGCCATAGAGGAGAACGGATAGTACTTTAAGGTTTGCCAAGCTCGTTTAAGTGTGAGCTGTCGTTCGACCTTTTCGCATAGCTGTTGGACATATTCTTGAGGATTTACGCCCGCGTTTTGGATGGCTTGTAGGCGTGCCTGTACAGCAGATTGAGCCTGCGCGATTAAAAAGTCAAAGCCGCAAAAGTCGCCGTGACCGGTAGGCTCACCAAACGAAAATGCATCGTAAGCACCCGCGTCTTCTTTAAAGGACCAGAGGGCTTGGCTAACAGATTTATTGTGGCAGAGCTTGACAAGGCTATGCGCCCAAATGGGCGAAGGTACATTGTCGCGAATAATATTTTGCGTAGAAATAACGTCGTGAGCAATTGGAAAGAAGCCCCTGAGGCAGGGAATATCAGCGAGCAGGGTTGTGTTGATAATTTTGACGATATGAGAGAGCGTGCCACCAATACCCGTACTGCTGGCGGTGAAATCTACTCGGCGATAGGTATGACTTCCCTCGACGTTATCGCTAGCAATGTCTCTAAGTGTTTTGGGAACGACGCTTTGATAGTTGTTAGGTACTTTTATATAAAAACCCAGCGTGATCTTTGTCGCTTCTTGAGAGACCAGATCGTAATCACTGGGGGTAGGGATGTCGCCTGTGAGCAAATGCTCGGCATTGCCGTCGAGTTCCTGTAGACCTGTGTCTAGCAGTGGTGGATAAGAGCTGTTAAGCTGATACGGAGCTAAGCTATTGTCTGAAAAGGGAAGCGGCCCGCAAGATTCTATGGTCAGCTGCTTGAGATATACCGGCAACTGAGCGGTTAAACGTTCGTTGCTGACGACTGTTTGTGAGAGTTTTTTAACAAATGCGGGCCGTAAATAATGAGCAATGTAAGGATGAGGGGCGGTTCTATTCATTAGAAAAGCTTGCGTGTTGCCGCTGCGCACTAGCAAACGCCGCACTTCGCGCTGGGCTTTGCGGCTAAGTTCAATAATGATATCTTGGTTGCCAGGCTCTTTCTTAGGGTAGTTTTTCGGTCTGTCGGGCAAGTAGCGCAATGCCGCGCTGACAGATTGTTCGATAAGTTCATTCACCTGATCAAGACTAGCCGTCATTGGCTCTGCATCGTCAAACTCAAGACCTACGGCCTCTTTATAGGTTCTAAAAATGGCCTCGTAGTTGTCGGTGTCGTTTTTAGTCTGCAACGATAGTAGAGTTTGTTTGAGTAGGGTAAGCCTATCACCAGCGGGCAACCCCAACTGCTTTCTTTCTGCGGGCGTAAGCTCAACAAGCTGATAAAGCGCGACTAAAATGTCTTCTGTTGTTAGCAATCGACTATAGGACTCGGCATAATTCTTATAGTCTGCTGCGAGACTTTCTTGTAGACTAGATAACATCTCGACTACGCCACCTGTGGTGAGCTGAGCAAACTTGCTGTTAGCTTTGATTGTTTCGCCCCAAGTCTCTTCGTCGGACAAAGCTGCTGGGAGTACCTTTTTTCTGAGCTCTACTTTGCCCATACGCTCAGCCGTTTGTTTGTTGTTAACCGAGCCGTCAGACCTGCGGCTAATTGCTAGGCGACCTAATAGGTATCGGTACAGGTGGTAGCTGCGTGAACTGTCGGGGGTCATATTTTGGGAGAAAGAAGCAATTTATCCCTTAAATTTTGGGGTGACTGCAATAGCCGCTCAAAACTTAGGGATGCCTCAAGCTCCCATAACTTTAAACCAAATTTAGTATAAGCAATGACTTTTCAGCCTGAAAGGACGCTGAAAAAGCAATTTTCGTATGATTTGTTACAGGTGCGATGGGACGAGCTAGACACAGTTGGCTTCCTTTTCAGTCCTAGCGGGCCCATATGGCTGACTTCACCACTAAGTGCATATCCTTACAATGATAACCAGGGAAACCACCCGGTCAAAGTGTAGATTTCCCTAGTTCTGTTTCGCCATTGGAGGTTAATCCAGATGACTTACGAATAATACAGCAGCGACTCGCGCTTTGTGGGTAGGGGCAAAGCTCCTTTACAAAAAAAATATGTCTCCTAAACGACTTGCTGTCTTAAGCTCGTCACCGCTTACATACGTTTTGAATGCGTCTTTAAGGAGGACTGTCACATGACTAAATATCTTCTTGACCCAACTGATCGACATCAGGATACTCATTATCTTGAATGCCCACGGTGTGGTCATCATAGCATCGTCTCTCATGGTGAGGGAAAGTATGCTTGTCTGCGCTGCAACTGGCAACGTGATGTTGTTCATGAATGGGGCGAAATGCCGCCTATCTATGTGCTTATTGCGATCGCAGTTATCCTGATTATATTGCTCACTGGCCCTTAAGCAGCCTGATCTCAAGGGACCTGCTTAGCTGCTATTGTGCATAACGCTGTTTGGCGAATCAATAGCCGTGACCTTACATAGTTGAAGTCACGGCTATTTTGCACTCTTCTAGCTTAATATTCTTATTTAGCGGCAGCTATCTTTTTCGGTCATTGAACTGGCTCTGGGTGTCTGTTTGAGTGCGTCACTCACCGCTTCCATCAGTCCGTAAAACTGGCTGGAAAGCCGACTGTGTAGCTGATTCCACCATTCCCAATGGGTATTAGAAGTGAGCAGTTTTCGATACAGCAGACAGTCCTTGCGCACCCCTGATAGCGATAGCTCAAAACGGATTGCTATAGCGGCTAGCTTATGAGCGAGAACACCCGCAAAGGCCAGCAGCTGATCGCGCTGATTGTGCAGGGCTTTCCTGAGTTTGCGGATTGTCGGATACTGCTTGTCTCCCGCTCCTAGAGTTCTGCTGCAATGAAGTCAAAGAGTTCCTGACGTACTATCAATAAGGGGCCAGTCAATGACAGTAAATCATGTGAAAACCACTGGCATAGAGGTTTGACATCCTGAGGGCGGGCGACCAGTCCGGCCTCTCGGCGGGTCGCTTTCACCTGTTGAATGGTGTTGCGCGATAGGTTTGAGCCTACGAGATCGCATCGAAAGAAAGTATGCCCTTGGATTTAACCACACCCAGGTGGGAAACCTAGAGCCATTGATCGCACCCTATGCCTAGATGAAGCCAAAGCCTATCAGAAAAATTGGAACCGCCTGCTTTTTCCTGCTGGTAGCTGGCGGGATCGCCATCAAGCTATCACCTAAAACTTCGGAGCAGCTGACCGCTCGCCTTGAGCCCACCAGCCCTGACACCAGTCAGCACTACGACCTCGTTCCCGGTAGCATTTACGACGGCGACACCTTTCGAGTGAGCGATGGCAATCAAGAGATAAAGGTGCGGCTGTGCGGGATCGACGCCCCCGAAAAAGACCAAGCGATGGGTATTGAGTCGCGAGACCACCTCCGTGAGTTAATCGCTCAAGGTGGTGGCCGCATCATTCTGGTCGAGACCGATACCGACCAATATGGCCGAACCGTTGCTGAAGCCTTTGTCGCTACCGGCAAAGGTGAGGAAGAGATCTACCTAAACGCTCAAATGGTGGCTGACGGGATGGCCTACGTTTACCCGCAGTACGTAGGCAGTTGCCCGAATGGAGCCAGCATGAAAGTCGCTGAAGCAAGCGCTGAACAGCAAGCCATCGGCGTGTGGGCCAACCCGGTCTCGCAAAAGCCTTGGGACTATCGCCGCCGTTCATAGCGCTGTCTGCTGAATATTAAATATGATGGGGACGCCTGCGAGTCATCGCCTGAGCATAGGGTAAGCTTGCGGTAGAAAATTGCCGTAAACCCTATGCCAAAGATCCCTGAGTGCGAGCGCTGCCAATACTTTACGAATAGCCCGTACATGGTCTGCGGCGTTAATCCTTGTGGGCCAGAGGGTTCCACATGCGAGGATTTTTCAGCGCTCTCTGAGGAGTCAGCAGTCGAAATAAAGGAACCGCTGGGCGGCGGCTACTACCTGGGTGACTGGATACCTCAGCCCTTTCCGGCGATCGCCCTAGATGAGCAGCGATCGCTTCTAGACCGGCACCCGCAGTTCACCGGGCGCTGCCCGAACTGCGAAACGCCGATTTCAGAACCAGCGAGCCGTCACTGGAACTGTAGCCATTGTGATTGGGAAATCAATCCACTCCCGAATCGCCCTGTGCAAGAGCAGACGCGCGGTTGATTCGTTTCACAATGGGAAACGATGCTCGCTCCTGGCGTTGCCAGGTCGCCAGTGACCTAGCAATGCTCGATTCCGGGTGGGCGATGAGTACAGCAGCAGAAACTACTCAGCGACGATGATTTCTTATCAGAAATTCATCATTGTGATGTCCGCAATTGTATATCTTAATCTCTAGACAGATGGAACGCGCGAAAAGTAAGGAATCATGAAACTTCTCTGCACGGCCTTTGACGCCACCCTGAAAAAGTTCGGCATTAAGGGGCTAAATCTCTCAGAAGAGGCTGACGTTTCGACGGGGATGATTTCAAATTTTAGAAATGATACGACGGCAATCACTACCGATAGCTTAGAAAAGCTGCTGTCAGCGTTTAGCGATGAAGCGTTTGCCTACTGGATATCGCAGGTCGTTAGAGGCCGGGAGCTAGGGGAAATGCTGCAAAGCCCGATAGCGACCCAGACGTTCATTTATCAGTTGGACGATGTGGCGGCGGTTGAAGTACTGCATGCCCTGGCGACCAAGCTCAGAGAAGGGGCAAGGAAAACAGCAGCTCGACCTGTCAAAGCGAAATAACTGTTGAGGTTGCACATTAGTAGACGTTAGCCGTCGTTGAGCGTTTGTTTACTGGCTATCTCTTTCTCTGGCGCTACCGGTTGCCGGGGAACGCCTGACCCCAGAGAGGTGAGGTCTGGATATTCACTGAGCGCCGTCTGCAGTAAGTGGATCAGCATCTGGTCAAAATTGCGATGCTGAGTGGGCGCTAGCGCCCGGATGTGCTGTACCGGCAGCTGCTGGTTCAGGTCTAGAATCCGAAAGAGTTCATCGATCCGAGAGCTGCTGTCAAATCGGCACTCCAGCGATAGAACTCGTCCTATGAGGGCATTGAGATATTGGGTCTTGGTCTTGTAGGTAGAAGCATTAACGTCGCGCTCCAGCAGCTGCATCAGCTCGGTGGAGTAGGGGGAGAATTGGATTAACTGTCCCTTCCTTTTTACCCGTGAACTGCCTTTCGATTGTGCATTTGAATGACTCACTAACAATCTCCTTTAGGTCTAGCGTCAGTCGGAGAGCAGATTTCCAGGATGGTGAGAGGAGACAAAGAATGTAACGTTTTTCAACAGTTTATCTTCTGTCTCTGACGAAAAATCCATGACTTTCAGCTAAAAAACAATGAATTATTTTTATTTTTTAGCATGAAACCAAAAAAAATATTGACTTTATCCTTAAATCCATACTTTTTCGGAAAAAAGTCATGAAAAAAGGGTGAAACCCATAGGTTGCAGAGACTGAAGGCAATTCATATTATTCGTACATTCGCGTCTGAGGTACGACGCTACCGAACAAGTCGCGATCAAATTCACTGAAGTATTCAGGTTTTACCCAGTAAAGGAGCCAGTAGGTGAACAGAAAAAAGGATGGAAAGGGACTTCCGAGTCGGAGGATTGTTAAACAGATAAAGCGAGTGCGCTCTTTTGGTGTCATCGCGACTGCGATGACGCTGGGACTGCTGGGCGGGTTCCCACTGCTGCTGCTGTCGATCATTAGCGGCGTCACCGCCCTGTCTTTGCTGACAAAGCAGAGCACAGACCGGCTGCTCAACCGCTTCGCTACGTTGATAGGCGGCTGGAATGTCTTGTTCGTAGCGATAGCGGCGGCTGTTGGACTCTCGTTTTTGCTCCACGGTCAGCCCGCCTATGCGCTTTTTGATGGGGCTAGGGATGCGGCCAGCAGCGGCATTGGCGCATATATCGGCGAAGAAGAATCGATGAGCCTGATCGATACCATCACCTTCGGCATGTGGGCACTAGCAGCCGTCGGCGGGATTGCCACGATTGCGGGTGGCGCGATTCAGAACGTGTTAGTCCTGGTCGGCGGTCTGGTGCTGTTCTTTGGAATGGCCGTGCTGATCATGGTTCTAGAATTTTCCGACAATCTGCTGTTCGCTACGTAGCCAGAGCAATGCAGCAGACGAACCTCTATTTGGTCGTTAATCGCGCCATCGGTCGATTCCCCGGCTTCTTATTTCTCCCCATCCCGCTGCTTTGTGTGCTGCTTGTCGCTTTTAGCCTGAGTATTGCGCTGACGCTGCTTCTAGGGTTAGGGATGGGGGCAGTGCTGATGGTCGGGATGTTCCTGTCGTTGACCTGGCTGTTCGTGGTGGGCCAGGACCCGATCCGCTTTGTCTATTCACTGCTGCCGCCGCCCCAGTGGGTGCGAGGGCGCTATTCCGTCGTCAGTGTTCTTGAGAAAGACTAATGCCTGCTAAACCGTCAATCTCCGGTAAACGAAAGCGAT
>JBBSOB010000108.1:0-14132 GCA_038260205.1 Phormidesmidales cyanobacterium | reverse complement strand
CGGATCTGTTCTCGGCTCATGACATTACTTACCGGCTCGCGCTAGTAGCTGGTCGGCAGCATCTGCTAGTGCGGTTAAGTTCGCCCACTGCGGGTTCTTGATGGCCTTGGCGTTTAGCGTCTGCTCAATACCGGGGAGTTTTGCACCGCCGCCCAGGATGAACCGGGCACTGTCATCTTCAATGGCGGCGAGTACTTCACCGACACAGGCGGCTACGTCAGGCGCGATTTGCTCAATCACCGCCGCACCATGCGGCTGGTCTAGCAGGTAGGAGATCGCGCTCTGCGGGCTGGGCGTCTTGAGCTGCGGCGCTAGGCTATCGCGGTAGACAATCCGTTCGGCTAGGTTGTACACGCCACAGGCATCGAAGGCCCGGCGCTTCAGGATGCGGCCTGTCTCGCTCACTTGGGTCAGCAAGATGGTGCGATTGCCGATGTCGATTAGGTAGGCGTGGCCTTTGACTTTGCTTTGAATGTGTTTGAACGCCTGATAGCCTTCGAGCTGAGGTATGGCGGTATGGATAGAAACGCTGTGACGGCTTGGACGCGAACCGATGACCTCAGCGTCTGCGGGAATATGAACGGGGTGTCGGCCTGTTAGCTGCGCGGCAATCTGCGGGCCGTAGGCTTTGACGGAGGGACTGGTGAAGATGACATCAGCGTGAATAGGGTCTGCGCCGAAGCCAATCATCTGACGCAGTGAGTGGATCAGTAGCGCGTGGGCGTTAGTGACTTTTCCTTCTGGACTGCTGCCAGTACGTGAGCAGGGATGCGCCTGAGCTTGTTCGCCAACTAGGAAGTTTTTGAAGCCTGAAGCGGT
This sequence comes from Phormidesmidales cyanobacterium, assembly GCA_038260205.1. Lineage (GTDB taxonomy): Bacteria > Cyanobacteriota > Cyanobacteriia > Phormidesmidales > Phormidesmidaceae > Phormidesmis. The sequence goes on along the minus strand of JBBSOB010000108.1, from coordinate 13,313 downwards.
GGCCAGCGTGAGGCAGTCGCTGTTAGATTCGGGCGTAAGAATGACGTGAGAGGGGAACTGAGTCGTCACCCACTTCTGCGCACCGGGCATCCGGCACATGGCGTTCACGTCGCCGTTTCCTAAATCAATCAGGACAATGGCTTTAGCTGTTTGAGCAGTGGAGTTTGTAACCTGTCTTTGTTTGAGAATAGTAGCCATGAAAGCACCTAGAAACGTTGAGGGCTGTGGCATTGCTCACTTCTGACTTATAAAGCGCGTAATCTGAGCGCTAAATGCTGTTGAGTCAAAAGCAAGACGTTAACGAGTGTTAAGCGATTTCGTTCGTTTGCCATATTCTCAACATAGCGCAATAGTGTATTCATTATGTATTCATTATTGGTGAGTAAAACTGATGATTATTACTGAATAAAATAAGCAAAGTGAATACATTTTTCAAGCAGCCTGGTATAGACTGCCTATGTATATAAACCTTTAAAGAGTAGAATCAGTATGTTTTTCCAAGCTCCGGCAATGCCAAGAAAAAGACGCAGTTATAAAATAGATGAGCGCATTATCGACGCGATTGCCCGAGCAGCGCAGAAGAGTAATATGAGTGCAAACAAGTACCTAGAAAATCTTCTGTTTGTACACAGTAAGCAAGTAGGTGAGCTTCCTATGGATGCGGAGCCTTTAGGCGAGACTCGTGGAGGAGCTAATCAAGAGAATGCACATGCCTGAGCTAACTTTCAGATAAGCGAAGACAATAGGAAAAATAGATAGTGGAAAACGACTCAACCCCTTGGGTCTAAACCGCTTTAAAATAGCAAACCCCAAAGGATTCAAAATCTAATAGCTGCACTTCTTGGCGGGAGACGGCTACTGATTTTCAACAAACCCAGTGGGATCTACCAATGCTTCCCTAGCGGGTGGGCACGTATGGATCATGTTACCTGATTTTAGTGGATTGCTGCCGCAGTCCGACGACAGAGACGAGCTATGTTCTCAAGAACAAGGATCTGATAAGCCTTCTAGCCCGTCTCAAAGGTTCCAACAATTTGAGACAAAGCAAGATCGCATTGCCTTTGAGCAGTACTGCCCCCCCGAACCGCAGCAAAGCGACACGGCAGCACCCGACTACACCAACCTCTTCTACAAGCTCTGGCTCGCTCAACCGAGCTGGAGTCCCATCGTCCTCACCCACAGCGGCTGGAAAACCGTTAAGGGCACAGGGCGAAAGAAAGTGCCCCTCACCTTCGGCTCCGTCGAGTCCAACTACCGGCGGGGCCACATCGTCGGCAAACGCTTTGGTAACTTCACCAACTACCTGCTAATCGACATCGACTTCAACAGCCCTTTCCATCCCCGCAACCAGGGCTATCAGGCTATCCTTGCCACAATGGAGCGCCTCGGCCTCTGTCGCTATCTGATCGTCCGCTCTAGCACCTCTGGCGGTCTCCACCTCTACTTCCCCCTCCCTGAACCCGTCAACGCCCAACAGCTCGCCATCGCCGCGCACAACGCCCTCTCTGCTGACGGTATCCGCATCAGCGGCGGCATCTGCGAGTTGTTCCCGAACAAAAAGTCGTTCAACGCTGAACACCACGGCCACCGCTTGCCGCTTCAGGACGGCTCCTTCCTGCTTGATAACGACTTCTGCCCCATCAGCAACCACAAGGCCGACTTCGTTATCCGCTGGGAGACCGCTGCGGCTCATCAGGACGCAGCTCAGCTCCAGCAGGCGCTAGCCGCCGGTCACGCCGTCTTCACCCCGCTCCCCTCAGCGGTAACCACGCCTCACACCCTGCCACCGATTGCCTGGACGCAGTATGAAAAGTCCAACGACATCATGCGCGAGCTAGTCAACTACGGCGATCGCTATGTCGGTCACAAAACGGTTGATGACCTCGCCGCCTGGGTCAAGGCCGTCGCGCCGCTGCTTCCTGGCTATCAGAAATTTGCTAGCCCCAAGTCGAAGCGAGATATTGAGCAAGGCACCTGGCCCAGGCGCTGGGCTAAATCGCATTTCAAGAAGGCGTGGGTATATAAAACCGGTGGCTCTAACCACAACGCTGAGATTGCCGCCAATGCAAAGCGTCGAATCTTCGAAGCGCTCGATCTGGTCTGTGTGAGTGTAGACATCGCAGCAACGGCGCTCTATGAAATCATCTCTCAGCTCTCGAAGGTGTGGAACGGCGTCGGCTTTGGCCCAGCCACCTTCAAGAAGCATAAGGCAGAGATTATGGCCTATGTAAAACAGACTGGCATGGTCGGCCTCTCTAGAGGGCAATCAGAGGATATAAATTCTTTGCCTTCGGAGTCAGCGGTGCTGGAAATAGCTGGGCCAGGAAAAGAGGCTAAAAACGCCCCCCCAAGGTTATCAACGCTTAGGTATGTGCTATCCGCATACAGCAACGCTTTTGATGACATACACACCTCTAAAAGCGAGGTTAGAAAAGGGGGGGGAGGAATTACTAAACGGACGGCTAAAGTATCGGATGAATTAGCGATCGCGGATACGACTTCGACAGAGACTCCTCCCGACCCGATAAGGGCGAATCAGGAGAACGAAAAGCAGGGGAAGAAACCATCGTCTGAGCAGAAAGGGCTAACGGTGGGACAGCGGGTGCGGATTGCGATGCCGGGAGGGTCGCTAGACGGGATAGAAACGCGAGTGCTGGCGCAGGTGCTAAACGTTTTAGGCCAACCGGTCTATCAACTTGAGCATCAGCGGCAGGGGCAGACGATATCACTACCGGCTGAGTGCTTACAGGTCATTAAGGTGAGCGAGCCGGAACTGCCGCCGAGAGAAGCGGTGATTCGAGCGACAGCAGCGCAGTTGCTTCAGGTGTTGGGTAATGCCTGTCCATTCGTCGGGCCAGGGCGATGGCCCATCCGAAAAAATGAGATTACACCGCAGGCTTGGCGACAGTTGAACCAACTAGTCGGAGAGACCTAGCCTACCGCTGCCGATGACATCACCGTTATGCGCTAGCCTAATGCTGGTAAATAGCTCAGCGAATATGACTGAGACGAGTTCAGTAGACTTGTCTTAGTTCACAGCGCTTTCAACGCGGCCTAGACGAACGAGGATACAGAAATGCCATCTGAGATATCAAAAACGAAGCAGACACTGGCTGAAGACCGCAGCAGCGCTCAGACAGGCAGTCAGACTGAGCGCTGCGAGGCAGTTTCTGAAGGCGATGGCTCACTCAATGCCGTCTCCGCCAGTGAGCAGAATGAGCAGAAAAATAAGAAGCGTAAGAAACGCCAGCCCATACCTCATGACCAGCGGCGCATGGTGCAAGCCATCGGACGGATAGACGGGCGCATCGTACCGAAGGGTCAGGGCATCGAGATCGTGACTGACGACGGCGCTACGTTTCGCGTCAGTTCGATTGGTAAACCCGGACTCGCCGTTCGGCTATTGGCGTTACCGGATAATCAACGCTTGGGCAAGTTTTCCTTTTGGCCTGCGTTTTACAAAGAAGGGATTACGATCGCTTCGTTCAGCAACGCCGATGATTGGGAGCCGCAGGAGAATTCTCCGCCAGTCGATCAGATGTTCGTCTGCGGGACGCTACAGGAAGTTGAAGACGATCGCTTCTCTGTCTTAGTGGGCTATGGGATGAAAAAGAAACGCGAACGGATATCCCGACTGCTGCCGGTGGGCAGTGCGCCGCTGCCGGAATGGACGGTTGGTAGCTGGGTGGATCTCATCTTGCATCGGCAGGGCAAAGACTGGCTATGGCAGGGTGATGTTCACCCACGCGGGCCGATGGTCGGCGGCGGCTTTAGTAGTTGGCTTCGATACACCGAGGCCAGCAGCAGCGAGGATACCGCCGATTAAAACTGGACGATCTAAACCTATCAGAGCGTAGTTATGTATCAATGCAGCTCGTGATCGCAACTAGCCCAGCTACTAAGTCACCAGCGCTTAGCAGAATAGGTTTCGACTTACCTGTAAAATAGCTGAGATGCATTCTGTGAAACGATTGTAGCCCTGAACTATACACACAGATTATCAAGGCTTAGCGACATCAAGATATGAAAAACACTATCGACAGGGGACATGTAACGAGGGCAAGTGGCAATGCCGAAGCTTAGCAAAGCACAACGCAAACTGTACGATAAGCTTCATCGCAAGCACCCCGTATCTAAGGACATCCAGTTTAAGGATGTAGAAAAGCTGCTTCTGGCTCTGGGATGTAGCAAAACAAAAAAGGGCGGTGCTAATATTGTATTTAGATACGGCGTTAAAACCTGGGCGATGCACAAGCCGCACCCAGACAACGGCCTTTATGAGCCTTACATTAAGCAAATTAGAGCGTTCATTGCAGCTGCTGGGCTAACCGTAGAAGAGGATACAGATGATGGATCAAACTAACGGCGAATACGTTTACAAAGGCTATCAGGCTAAATTTGAGGCTGATCCAGTGAGCGAGCGCATTTTTGCGAGCGTGGCTAACTCACCAGATATTTTTAATATGACTGATGCACTAACCGTTGCCGGTGCGAAAGCTGCTTTTTGCGAAATGATAGATGAGTATCTTACGGCCTGTGTCGCTGAGGGCTGGACTGTATCAGAGCCAAGAGTGCTTGTGATCGCATAGGTTTAAACTTGACCTGCCAAGTTTTGTGCACTCGGCATAAGTCCTGGAAAATTAGCAGCAGGCTCTACAGATCGTGAAACTGCGGGGTCTGTATGGAGAAGAAGATCAATTGTAAGGGGTTGAACGATCCGCCTTAACAGCTCGTTCAACCCCTTACAATCAGAAGTAATTGATTACTGCAAGCAGTAATGCAGTAATGCAGTAATGCAGTAATGCAGTAATGCAGTAATGCAGTAATCAATCAGGTAACTGTGGCAGTGCTGCATCAAGTAATTCTCTGACGATATCGACCTTTTTCTTTCCAGACATTGCAGCGGCTACTGTTAGCCTTTTGTGCAGACTGTCAGGAAGGTCTGCGGTGAACCGAGTAATAGGTTCTTTGTCTGTAGCAGGTGTTAGTATCTGGGCCATGATTTCGCTTGGTGCTGAGGATGAAGTTACCTGCTTTTCGGTCGTAGATGACTTCGGCTTAGCAGTTCCCTTCAAAAAGCTAGCCTCAGAATTAGTCAGCGTATCCTTCCTATCAGTCATTTTCTTACGGCTTGTCACAGTGAGATCGCCTCCTCAAACAAAGCATCAAATTCTTGGGCACTAGCAGCAGCGGGTCGCCCTGCCATATCAAATACAGTCAATTCTTGGGTATACGTATCTGCTACCACTTGCCGCTGATGAATAATCGTCGATAGCACTGGCAGGCCAAATTCCTCTAATACTTCTCCGGCTTCCTCTTTGAGTTTGGTGCCTTTCACAGCTCGACTTAGAAATAAAGCTGCTTTAGGAACACCTCCACGAACGGACTGAGCCTGCTTTATCAATCTCACAGCATCGGCTGCGCTACGAATATCAAAGCCTGTAGGTTGCACCGGAACCAAAGCTAGATCAGCTCGCAGTAAAATGGCGCGAGTAAGCTCAGATATTCCAGCAGGCCCATCAACAATGGTGTAGTCATGCTCAGCTATCACCACTGGTAACCCTTCTAGAATTTCGTCAGCCGTTCCCCATACTTCAACAGTGGGAGAAAACTTCTCTCGGTCATTTGCTGCGATCGCATTAATCCACATCGAACTGCTTTGCTGTGCATCAGCATCGATCAAGGCAACGGTGTGTCCTTTGCGACTGAGCCATCTAATGAGATGCCCTGCTGCGGTGGACTTTCCGCAGCCACCTTTTTGGTTGACTATAGCTATTGCTGACATGATGCCTTCAGTACTTACTGCATTACTGCAAGCAGTAAACGCCTAATCGAGCACAAAAACAAGTAGTCTTCTTGCTTCTGTGCATCATTACTTACTGCATTACTTACTGCGTCAATGCAGTAAGTAAATGTAATTTTATAACCTTATTCACTTTAAAAGTCTGGATCAATCACCAGGTTCCGACTGCGGATTCCGCCTGGTAGTTTGATAGTATGTTCCACCTGCTTAAGCTTTTTCTCACACTTGCGGCAGCTCAAGAACATAATCGTGCAGTCGCCTACCCAGCCCCAGAGCTTTGAGAGGTTGGGTTCTGCTCCACACAATGCAGGTGTGTACCACAGTCCAAAGGGATGAGGCGGTGCTCCAGGGATAGCATGAACGACTCGGTTATCTACCGTTGCGCCTTTGCCGCCTTTGAATCCGAAACTCACGAGATTAGTCTCTGCTGTTTCTGCGGGCGGCGCGGGCGGTGGTAACTCGGTTTTTTCGACGGGTGCAGGCGCTTTGGCCGGTGCTGGAATCGTGCGTTTGAGTCCTTGCCAGTCTTCTGACCCTCGCCACGCTTCTACTTGGGCGAGCAGGTCTTGCGCTTTCTCTAGTAAACGTTGCCGCTGCACCGATGAGATCGCGGCTTGATGCTGCTCGCTGCCCTCTAGCCCACAGCCTTCAAATGTGTTTTTGCCGTCTACCAGGGTACGCTTTCGCGCATAGCGTTTCCCTGACTTGCTGTGCGGGACGACTTCGACGACGGTCTTCGGTGCGGCGATGTCACCTATGGCTTGAATGTAGTGCTCGACTATACCTAGAAGGTCTAAGACTTCGGCAAGTTCTAATTCCATTTGATGATACGTCGTATAATTCTCGTTTAATCCTACGACAGATGTACGACGATCCTTCTTAACAAGTTGAGAAGATAATTAAAAGTCCTCCTGATTGAGATGGAGCGCGGTCACGCACAGCCTATAGCAATCATTTTTGCGCTCCATCTTAATCAGGGGGTGAGTCTATGATCGTGGAAGTTGCCGATTACAGAAGCTGAGGAACTGGCAGCAAATCTGCGATCGCAGAGTATGTAGAGTACTGTGCGCCAGCGGCTTTCAAATCCCAAATAACTGACATTAGCTTGGGTTTAGAGAAGACCTATTAGAGCCTGCGATCGCACAGCATTTCTAACCAAAATAATTCCACTTATATTAACGTCAGTTCGGGATAAGCTTGAGCGAGAAGAACAGTCTCTATAGTTCAAGAGAGGGCTTCTTGGGCTGATGGCAGTAGGCAATCAGTCCGCATAATATGTTGACCCAGCAGTTGACTGGCGAGCGGTGGCGAGAATGCTCAATCTGCGAGATGTTCTTCAATTAGTCAATCACCGTCTCGATGATAGAGCGTTTGCGTGATAGCAGTTTGTCGCTCAAACGCATCAAGTGGTTTTTCATGTTGCGTCTAGGTTTGGCAAAGAACTCAATGTTGAAGTCTTCACGCAGTTGCTTCGTTAGCCTCTTTGAGACGTAGCCTCGGTCAGCGAAGACCTTGCCCGTCAGCGGCTTGAGCAAATCTACAACGGGCTTACGTTCATCGGTGTTTCCCGGTGTCAGCGTGGCCCCTAACAAGTCGCCGCAGTCACTGACGACTAGGTGTAACTTGAAGCCGTAGAACCAGCCGACAGAGGTTTTACTACGAGCCGCCGTGTCGCGACAGACTTGGTGCTGGTGGATGCGACGGTTGTGGCAGACTTTGAGACTGGTTCCATCAATAAAGCTGATGCCGCTACAGAAGCCAAAGCAGTGCTTCAGGTAGCAGGACAGCGGCAAAATGCAAGTGGGTGTCCATTCCACGAAACGGTGGTAGCTCACTAGCTTTGGAAAGGCCGCACGCTGGTGTTCGCACACTTCGTTTAGGTAGTAGTGCTTAAAGGTGCGGTAGTGACTTTGATGGAACCGGATCAGGATAGTCAGAATTTCGCTTAGAGACAGCGAACGAGCGCGGCCTCTAGTCTTTGCGCCACTGCTGAGTAACTGACGCTGCCAGCGCGGTTCAAACCATTGGCAAAAGTCATCAACGTGGCAAAAGAGTTCTTCTAAGCTAGGCATAGCGGAGGATAGGATGCTTGATTTTGATAATCTCAGCGTACCTGTCCTCCTTTTTTTATGCTGTCCTTATCCCGAACTGACGTCATTCAGCACCATTCAGGTCTACCAAATAGGCAACTAAGGTGATGTCAGCCTATGTGACATGATCAACGCGCTAGCATGACGAAATAACGTAACCTGAGCCGTTTTCATCGGAACCATACATGTACGAAGCTTTTATTGATCTAGATGAACTGATAGTACGGTGCAGAGACAAGTCATCTAGAAAATTCATTCAAGAAGCGGTGTCATGTTACCGCGCTGGTGCATTTCGCTCATGTATTGTCGCAACTTGGAATGCCGTAGTCTTCGACTTTCTTCACAAGCTGAGAGAACTAGAGCTGTTGGGCGATAAGGAGGCTGTTCAGTTATTAGACAAATTTGAGAAGTTAAGGAGTTCAGGTAATCAATTCAAGGAACTCTGGCAGTTTGAATCTGATATTCCCGATGTAGCTCTCAAAAAGTTTGAACTGATCTCTGCTGTGGAGAAATCAGATATTGAACGGTTATTTGAGGATAGAAGTAGGTGCGCTCATCCCTCTATGACATCCCTAGAGGAGCCATTTGAAGCAACAGCAGAGCTGGCACGTTATCATCTAAGGAGCGCAGTAAAACATCTGCTTGAGCGTCCTCCGGTTCAAGGACGAGCAGCTCGAACAAGAATTTTTCAAGACATAAAGTCTGAGTACTTCCCAGTAGATTCAGAACTAGCAGTTCAACACTTCCAAAAAAGCCCGTTGGCTCGCGCACGAACAGGACTAATCAAAGACGTTGTTGTGGGAATAACAAAGGATTTACTTATAGAAGAACGGCAAGATGATGAGCGTTTGAGGCAATTCTCAGCACTGAATGCTATAGCAGCTATGTATCCAACGGAAGTGCGAGAGATACTCAACGATCAGCTATCTAATATCATTTTAAACAGAGTCACTGATGATGCATGGGGACGAGTCATTGAATATCTCAGCAAAGTTTCCGTATGGGACAGTCTAAGCGATCCCTGCGTTCTAAAGGCAATGACATACATAGACAAAGTAGAAGTCTTTAGCAAGGACAAGGGATATCTCAAGCGGATTTCGCAAGAGTCTATTGCTCTGCTGATAGAAGCCTCTCATATTAGATTCTTGAGGGAGAACGTTTTAAGCAAGCTTCAAATACCTCTCAAGAGCTTACTCTCATTGAAAGAAACCTGCGAAGACGATTTCTTCAAGGAGACGATAATTATTCCTACATTAAAAGAATTAGCTTCGTCGGCTGACCTGAAAGAGCTTCTCGCTATGAGATCGGAGGATTCACTAGCATCTGACGATACTATTCAGACTTACGTAAAGCAAAAAGTTCAAGAGGCCTCTGCAAGCAAATTAATAGCAGCAATAAGAGAATATAACGAGGATAAGTGGTTCGCTTCTATAGCTTCGACCGATTTAGAAACAAAAATTTCAGATCTAGATCTTAAGAATTTACTAGGTCTAAAATACAATTATCAATCGATAGAAGAGGCGGATGCTTCAATCATTGAACTATTTAATGCTTCTATTACCAGTAAGGTACAAGAAGAAGTAGACAATATCTCCTTAGAGGATATTGCACTACTAATCAGCAAGTATGAAGATGAGTTCTTCATCGACTTAATTGACCCTGACTTGGAAGATAAAGTCGTAACTGCTGACTTAGAAACTCTCCTCTATGCAAAATCGACATACAAATTGATATCAGAACCGAAGCCAGAAGTACTTGATATGCTCGACAAAGCTATTGTTCGTCAAGTTAAAGATACTGAGCTTACGGAAATCCTAGACTTAAGAAAATACTGGAATGAGATTGACAGCGAATTGACAGAGCCTATGCTGAGAGGTAATATTCCGGCTATTATCGATAGGTTTGCAGCATCTGGCTCTTTTGACTCCGCTGGGCGCAATGCCGAGCTACTAAACGAAATTGCAGAATACCTCAGTACAGAACAGTGGGAGAATATTCTAAAGGCGTTTTTTCAGAACGACCAAATATATTACTCATTTAAGTGCTACGTAGGCTTTAAGTCACTGTTTGAAAAATCTGTAGCGATTCATGGATCGGTACAAGAATACTGGACTCCTTTTCGAGAGAACCTTGAACCGTTTAATAGTAAGCACAGCAACAGTTTGAAGCATTTAATAGACGCTCAGCAATAGAAAGCTAGAAAGTCCGGCTTTCCAATGCATCACAAAGTCAATTTCAAAACTTACTATAGTCTCAAATTTTAGACCTTTTGAGACATAGGCAATAGTGTGTCTCAATTTATGTCTCATTAATGCTTTCTCATAGACTCTAAGACATAATGAAACATTTGAGAGGTCATTATGTCGGTCGTTGGCTATGCACGGGTTAGTTCTGTCGGGCAGAGTCTGGATGTGCAGCTTGACAAGCTAAAGGATTGTGACAAGCTCTTCAAGGAGAAGCGAACGGGCACTTCTAATAAAAGACCTCGGCTAAAGGCTTGCCTTGAATATGTCCGAGAGGGCGACACACTGGTTGTGACCCGATTAGACCGGCTTGCTCGCTCTACACTTCATCTCTGCCAGTTAGCTGAGCAGCTGCAAGATAAGCAGGTCAACCTGAAGGTGCTCGACCAGAGTATTGATACGGGCGATGCTACTGGTCGGCTGCTTTTTAATATGCTCGGTGCGATCGCGCAGTTCGAGACTGAGATTCGCGCTGAACGCCAAATGGACGGCATCCGCAACGCTAAAGCCAACGGCGTTCATCTAGGCAGAAGGAAGCATCTGAAGGAAGCAGAACAGCTAGAACTTCAACTGAAACGGCAGGATGGCACTCTAATCAAGACGCTTATGGAAGAATACAACCTCTCGAAAGCCAGCGTTTATCGTTACTTGGATGGGATAACGGTTACTTAACCGCTGCCGCGTCGCTCGCGTCTATGTCTACCAGTGCTATCTGTAGACGCTTACCCAAGACAGTGGCAGCTCGCTCCAGTGTCTTCAGCGTGACTGACGTGTTCTTAGGATCTAGTAGCCTATCGAGCGATGTACGGCTTGTCATCATCTGCTCTGCCATTTGGGACTTGTTCAAGCCCTGGTTGCTCATTGCTTCAGATACTTGCCATGCCAACACTCGTTTGATGGCGATCGCACTAACTTCGGCCAAGATACCGTCTTCTTCTAGTAGCTCATCGAGCGAAGAGCCAATATGCGGATTGTGCGTCATGAGCTGGCCTCTACTTTGCGCTTTCTATCGAGGGCGATGTCTAACTCCTGCTTCGGTGTCTTCTGTGACTTCTTGATGAACCCGTGTAGCAGAATCATTTGGTCGTTGTAGATACAAAAGAGGACTCGCGCAATTCGACTGCCCGTAAGAGACGAACGCACCTCATATAGACCTTTACCCATTGGTCGGCAGGTCGGCATCCCGATAGGCCAACCAAACTCTACGGTTTTGATGTCTGTGCCTATGGTCTTTCTATCAGCGACTTCAAGCTTCATAAGCCAGTCCCGAACCGGCTGCTTACCAGATTCAGACTGATAGAACAGAGCAGGTATGCGTTTTTGGTTGTCAGCCACTATCGTACCTTTTCTGGTGCAAACTGACATCAGAGTACTGCATTAAGTGATCACACTTCATAGTTCGTGCCAGAACTCACCAGCAATGACTTCTACTGACACATAGATTATGAAACCAGTTATGACACAGCTGAAAGCCTAGGAAACCGTTAGTTTCTGCTGTCTTGAATGACTGTCTCAAAAGGGTCAGATACTGTTGGCCAAGTCCGCTTCTGCTGATCAGGCTGCTTTTAGTGCCTTGAATCGAGAGGTTCTCGTTCTAGCTATCGGTACACCGTTGAACCAATTGACCAGACGGTCGAGGTTGATAGCCGCTGCGATTGCGACGTTCTGCAAATGCGTCTTCGCTAGACCTCGGTAGCGCGATCGCCGCAGGCCAAACCCGCGTACACCTTGCGATAGCGTTCCTTCTATGCCCGCTCTACGCTGATAGCGTTTTCTCCAATGCCGGTTCGCTTGTCGCCTTCTCTTTTTGGCTAAGGCTTCGTACTGCTCTTTGGGTAGAAAGCTGACACTGCGCTGCGCACCTTTTGTACAAAGTACTTTGTACTCACAAGTCAAGCAGTCCTGGCTGCTAAACATCGCTCTGATACGAATTCTATCGTCTGTGTCTCTACCAAAGTGCTTCCAACTGACTGAGTGCTTTCCTTTTGGGCAGGTCACTGTCTTCGTTGACCAGTCGATAGCAAACTGCGTTTCGTCAATCCCTCCTTTAAGTCGCGACTGCCAGCTTGTGTTCTGATGCGCTGGCCCCATCAGCTCTATCTGTCGCTGTTCGGCGCTGACTAGATGCTCTGCGCTGACGTAGGCAGCGTCTACAAAGTGTTCTGAGGGCAGCAGGTGCTTGTCGGCTAGCGACTGATGAATGACTTCGGTGCGCTGCGCTTCGTGGATGGCAGCATCGGTTGTCTCGACGTGCGTAATCAGGTGACACGCTTCGTCTTCGCAGCTCTCGCTCAAGTGGACGGCATAGCCCACCCAGTTCACCCCGCGCCGAGACCGGAATCGAGCGTCTATGTCGTAGGGGGACTCGATACCGGCTTCAGCGCGGGGTAATTCCTTTTTTGACTTCCACCCTGCGACCCGGACGGAAGCCATAACTATGAGCCTCGAAGCGGGCCTCCCAATGGGGTTCAAGCGCATTCTTTACTATCGTTTGGGCGACCCGATTTTCGAGCGCAGGAATCCCTAATGGTCTCAGTTTTCCATTCGCTTTTGGAATGTAGACCCGTTTAGTCGGGCGGACTTGCCAGATGGAATGGTCTTGCAGTCGATTCACCAGTTGGACTCGTTTCTCAGCGGTTAAGGCAGTCTGACCATCAAGGCCCGCTGTCTGTTTCCCCTGATTCTCTTGAGTCACGCGCCGCACCGATAGCAGCAGGTTGGAGTAGCTTCTTAGCATCAGCTTCATCAGGCTGCGCACCCGATTCCACTGACCGTTTTGAGTGGCGCGATAAATCCGCTGTCTCAGGTTCCTCACACGCTTTTTCACCTGGCCCCAGTCGATGCTAGTCCAGTGTTTCAGCGGCTTCCTTTGCTCCGATGCCGAGATGGCTCTATCTTTCACAAGGGATACGGTTCCTTTACGTTGGTTTACCGTTAAAGACCCGCCAGAAGTCTGCCATCTTTCGATGTGGGGCAAAGCTCGAACCCCTATCTCTCGCATTACACAAGAGCCTTCGCTTCCTCTGGCATCCTTTACCCGCTGGATAGTTGTGCATCCCTCACGGTTTGCCTACTCTGAATGGCATCAGAGAATCCATCGGGCTTATGAAGTTCCTTGTGTGTGATATTAGTCCGGGTCGTGTTCTTTCTATTATCCGGTGGGATTATGGTCTATCT
>JBBSOB010000107.1:0-14183 GCA_038260205.1 Phormidesmidales cyanobacterium | reverse complement strand
TTATGAGTTCGCTGCCTAATCCGCTCGGCCAACCCTGGAAAAATGCTGAGAACGCGCAAAAAACCTGTACGTCGTCAACTTGTACGTCGTCAACTTGTACGTCGTCAACTCGTAGATAGTTAACTCGTACATGGTCAAAGTGCAAGCACTCTCTTTTTAGCATTGTACAGCGACCTTAGCAGAAAACATGCGTACAAAGACCAGAAAGTCTCTTGCGCAGCCAGTACTCTAAGCGTCGGCTTGCAAATCTGATTTTTGTGAATGGTATGGCGATTATGGTGAGCGATCACTCCTAGTAGCAATCGGGGTAGCAGTCGAGGTAGCAATCGAGCAGTCGCCTCACCTTGACATCTTTAATTTTTGTAGGGTCTTTGCTGATTATGTAGACATTCTTTCTACAGTAAAGGGCAGTTGGATAATAGAGGCATCGTCCGTGAACATACAGCCACCGCCTATTTCGCCACGTCAAATGAACCTCATGCGAGTTGTGCTCCACATGGCCTGGGCCGACGACAGCCTAGAGCAAAAAGAAGTAGACACGATGCTCGAAAGATTTAGTCAGCTATTTGCCACCGAACCCAAGCAGCAGGAGCATCTACAACAACAGCTTCAAGAGTATTTCGTACAAAAAGTACCACTTGAAGAAGCCGTTGCCAAACTCACTACAGACATCGAAAAAGAGGTTGTGCTGCGGCTCTCCTACGAAGTCATCCAATCTAGCACCCGCACGCCCGAAGAAAATGCGATTAATCGCGCAGAGGGCGAAGCCTATCAAAAACTCCTGTCACTATTGGCACTCCCAAAAGCCACGGTCGAGCGAGCCGAAAAAGAAGCCACCGCATCTCTTGGTAAAGGCGGCAAGAACATTATCGACATGCTAGCCTTCCAGCTCCGTGAGCATCTCAACTCATAAGCGCCTCGCTCCTAAAGTTAGCGCCTCGCTCTTAAAGTTCCACCCGCATTCCCTAAACGCTCATCTCCAACATTCGCTGAATGGGGGCTAAAGCCTTTGCCTGAATCTTTTGCGGAATCGTAATTTCGGGCGTTTTATTTTTCATCGCTAGGTACAGCTTTTCCAAGGTGTTTAGCCGCATGTAAGGACATTCATTGCAGGCACAGTTCGCCTCAGGGGGTGCTGGAATAAAGTGCTTCTCAGGCGTCTGCTTTTCCATCTGATGAATAATGCCAGGCTCTGTTGCCACGATAAAGCGATCGCCCTTTGAATGCCCTACATACTTCAGCAGCGCTGTCGTCGAGCCAATGTAGTCCGCATGGCGCAGCACTCCCGCCTCGCATTCTGGGTGAGCAATAATCTCTGCGTCCGGATGCTCCATTTTCAGCCGCAGCATTTTTTTCTCAGAGAACGTTTCATGCACAATGCAGCTTCCCTGCCACAGCACCATATCGCGCCCGGTTTGCTCCATCACATAGCGCCCCAAGTTGCGATCTGGCGCAAAAATAATCTTCTGCTCAGGCGGTAGCTGATTCACAATTTTCACCGCATTCGAGCTAGTGCAAATAATGTCGCTTAGCGCTTTAATTTCAGCGGTGCAATTAATGTAAGAAATCACCAAATGATCGGGGTGAGCTGCCTTGAATTTGCCAAATGCGTCCGGCGAGCAGCTATCCGCCAAAGAGCATCCTGCCTCCAAGTCGGGCAATAGCACCAGCTTGTCTGGATTCAGAATTTTGGCAGTTTCTGCCATAAAGTGAACCCCAGCAAACACAATTACGTCCGCTTCGGTACTAGCCGCTTGCTGAGAAAGCCCCAAAGAATCACCAATATAATCCGCAATATCTTGAATGTCTGGCTCCTGATAATAGTGAGCCAAAACGACCGCATTCAGGTCTTTTTTTAGAGTTTCAATGGCGCTAAAAAGATCCTTTGGCAGGGCTGCTTCATCCGTTGTTTTTGAAGCAGCGGCATTGACGGTAGCAAACACAGACGTTCCTCTCTAAATGTTATGAAGTACCAATTACTGAATTTTAATTATAGTCAAACTTACCAAAATTATGCAAGGTTACCTTTCACGGCTTTAACGGTTTTATCTAAACAAAGCGAGCAGAAACAAAGCGAGCAAAAAATCGTCAAGAGCTACCAGATGGGAGTAGGCGATCGCTATAGCCAGGACTCAATCGCCGCTAGCCAAGCCGCCGCCATTCCATTTGTCGTCGAGATCAAGGCACCAGACCAGTCAGCAGTTCCTTTAGCCAACGACAGACAGTCCAGATCCGCTCTTTGAGTGCTGATGCCTTTCACTTTTAGGGTTTCCGCCTTATCAAGATGCGCTTGATAACCCTCAATAATCTTCTCCGCTGCTGTTGTCAAACTGGCCGCCTGGCCCCTCAAAAAAGAAAATCGGCTATCCAATGAGTCTTTTAGCACCACGTCGAAGCCAATCTCTTTTGCAGCTTGCTTTAAGGCGTCTAAATCAGCCGACTTTGGCGTCATAAACGGCTCGCTAAACTCCCTGGCTTTGGCTCGATGCGCCTCGGCCTCAGAAAGCTCTAGCGATCGCTCCAACTGCTGCACCGTAAAATCGCCAAAGCCTTTCAAAGGATAAGAAATCTCATTGGCCAAAACCCTTAGTCCCGCCCGCGCCTGCACATAAGGACAGCCCAGCTCGTAGACATAATAATCGCCGTCTCGCTCGCCCAACGGCATCGCAAATGGATTGGCATCAACCGCCGTAAAAATCGCGCTGCCACTTTCCACGATAAAAGGAGCCGTCAGTCCTAGATCTGCTCGAATAGGTTCTAGCTCAGCGCGATCGCCCTCTCCAAATACAATCATCGGCATATTCTGTTCGGTTAGCTGAGCGATCGCCCGCTTAGCCTGCTCACCGTCCACCGCTAACAGTCCGTCCAAAGCCACAAACACAATTTGAGTCACTCGATCTTCGGCCATTGCTCTACTCCAAATCCATCTCTAGAATAGTAAAGCCCGTTGTCTATACTAAAAAAAGAGCATCCGACGAGGATATATAACTAGTGCATCAGTCCCCAGTTCGAGATGAGGCCAAACAAATTAGAATCGCCGTCGTCGGAGACATCCACGATCTGTGGGAGCTAGAAGACAACGCCGCGCTTTCTCATCTCAATGTGGATTTAGTCATATTTTTGGGCGACTACGGGAACGAAGCCGTCGAAGTCGTTCGCCGCGTCGCCGCGGTCGATCTACCCAAAGTTGCCGTTATGGGCAACCACGACGCTTACTACTCTGCTAGCAACAAAGGCATCCAAAACTGCCCCTACGACCGCACGAGAGAAGACTGGGTGCAGCTCCAGATGGATCTTTTAGGCGACGCCCACATTGGCTTTAGCAAACGGGAATTTCCTCAGTTTAACCTCACCATCGTGGGCGGTCGGCCCTTTAGCTGGGGCGGCCCCAAGTGGCGCTATCGTAAGTTTTATAGCGATCGCTTCGATGTCCGAAATTTTGACGAGTCCTCAGATCTGATTTTGGCCGCCGCCGACGAAGCCGATCACAGCACGGTTATATTCGTCGGCCATGTCGGGCCGTTGGGCCTTGGCTCCGAGTCCGATGCTCCTTGCGGTAAAGATTGGGGAAAGTCCAGCGCCGACTATGGCGATCCAGATTTTGCGAGAGCGATCGCCCTCACCCAAGAATCCGGCAAGCGCGTCCCCCTAGTCACTTTTGGCCACATGCACCACAAGCTTAAAAGAGATTCCCCTCAGCTCCGCAAGCGCGTTGTCACCGATCCCGAAGGCACCGTCTATTTCAACGCCGCCAATGTTCCTCGCATCGAAAAATCAGCAACGGGCGATCGCCGCAGCTTTTCCCTGGTCACGCTTACAGGTGGCAACGTTAAGGCCATCTCACAAATATGGCTAGACGCAAACTTTAAGCAATTATCCGCCGAAATACTCTACGCATCGGATCAATCAATCATCCCCATCCATTCACTGAGCTAGACGCCGCCGAAAAATCAAGTTACTATAACCAAGCTTGTTCAACGTGCTAACACACCTGTTGACATACCCCTTTGGAGAGGTGGCAGAGTGGTCGAATGCGCTCGACTTGAAATCGAGTGTACCGAAAGGTACCGTGGGTTCGAATCCCACCCTCTCCGTTCAGACAAATACGCTCAAGTACGCTACGAACACGCCAAGCGCGGGTCATTTTTCTAGTGAAAATATCTGTCTACCACACTCCCGAAGAAGTTCCGACAGGTACATTACCCGACTGTGCGATCGCCATCGACGTCCTGCGGGCCACCACCACCATGGCCGCCGCCTTCAGCGCCGGAGCCGAAGCCATTCAGGCATTTAGCGACCTGGACAAACTCCTCAAAACCAGCGAAGACTGGCCCGTAGAAAAACGCATCCGAGCAGGCGAACGTGGCGGTCAGCGAGTAGAAGGCTTCGACTTAGGCAACTCCCCCCTCGACCACCAGCCAAATGTCACCGCAGGCAAACGGCTATTTATGAGCACTACCAACGGCACTCGCTGCCTAGAGCGCATTCAAGCCGCCCCCACCGTCCTCACCGCCGCTCTCACCACCCGCAAAGCCGTCGTCAATTATCTCTTACAGCACAACTACGACACCATCTGGCTAGTTGGCTCCGGCTGGGAAGGGGACTACTCCCTAGAAGATACGGTTTGTGCCGGGGCCATCCTAGAAAGCATTCTCACCCAAACCAACAGCGACTACCTTTCGCTCATCGGCAACGACGCCGCCCTCGCCTCAGGCAGCCTCTACAAACAGTGGCAAAATAATCTTCCAGATCTGCTCAACACGGCTAGTCACGGCCAGCGCCTGCTTCAGCAAAACAACACCCAAGACATCGCCTACTGCGCCCAAATAGATATTCTCGACATTGTTCCTATTCAAAAAAGTCCCGGCATCCTAGCTATCTAAACCATCTATCTCTAGTCATCCAGATAAACGGTCTGCCCGCTTTCAGAAGCTCGACGCAACGCATCCCCTACTCTCAGCGCATATAGGCTCTCGCTCGCCCCTAAATACAGCGGCGTCCCGTCCGTCAAATAATCCAGCACGCCCTGCGTATCCTTCACAAATAATCCTTTACGCGGAGCCACACTAATCGGTTCTGTGCCCTCAGCCGTTATCAAACGCCCCTCATTTCGCTCAAAAACCAGCGCGCCTACACGCCCCTGAATCTCCACATCACGCCGTGCGGCCCAAAAGCCTTCCCCTTTGCCATAGGTCAACTCCGCCACCAGCCCGTTGGCAAACTGAAGTCGCGCCGAACTCAGCACACTCGCAAAGTAATCAGCGTTCACCTCGCCATTAACGACTCGAGTACAGCAATCCACAGCGCTTACCGGGCCAAACAGATTCGTCAAGCGATGCACCCGTGAAAGCGCCCCACAAAACGGAAACCCGAACAAATCGAACCGATAAGTCCACTTCAACGGAGCCGGACGCACCCCGTTAATCGTTCGATAGTTCGCGTAGAGCGGCGGCCCAATGCGGGGCAAATATGCCTTGATCGCATGGTGCAAGCCACCCAATAGCTCAATATGTTCCACGTGCAGTAAGCGCTTTCGTTCGCCAGCTAGCGCTATTAACGCTTCAGCTTCAGCCAAATCTAAAGACAGCGGATACTCCACCACCACATGCTTATCTGCTGCTAAAGCAGCCTTCACCACCTCTCCATGCAGGCTGCTCACCGTCGCCACCACGACCAAATCAACCGCCGTATCTTCCACTAGCGATCGCCAATCCTCAGCCACCTGCACACCGTGAGCCTGGGCAAATGCCTGCCCTCGATCGGCGCTACGACCTGCTACTTTCAAAACTTGCGATCGCGCATCTTTCTCAAATGCTTGAATCCTAGTGGTTGCCGCATACCCTGTCCCCACAATCCCGACTCGAATCATCTTTGCTAGTCCCCCATTGAAAACCACTCAAACACAAATAACGAGCTATCATACTCAGCTCAAGATGAATCAGAAACTCGCTCACAGCGCCACTATCTTTAGTTAGATAAGCACTTAAATATAGATTTATTTCTATCAGTAGCATGGGATTTTCAGGACATAAGCAGCGCTTATCAGAAGTGAGTTACTGATGAAATAACAACCGCTATCTTTTATACGTCTTCTCACATAGAAATAGCTAACAATCTTATTGTCAGAGAATTTCAGGCCATTCGTGCCGTCAGTATCTAACCGTAAATCATAAGCAAACCATGGATTGTTCTTAGCTTTATATTACGAATACCATTCAGCAAAGACTCTGAAGATAGTTACAGCCCAATGGTTTTCTCGTAGTATCAAAACATGCTTTTGCTAAAGTCTCACAGTTAACGCTGTTAGCCATAAAGCGAGCATTCGCAAATAGCCGCCTTCAAGGCGACACCGAACCAATAAAGAGGATATCCGCATGGCCAGCTATAAGGTCACACTAGTTAACGAAGCAGAGAATCTGAACACCACTATCGAAGTGGCTGAAGACGAGTATATTTTAGATGCCGCCGAAGAGCAGGGCATCGACTTGCCATACTCCTGTCGTGCAGGCGCTTGCTCTACCTGCGCGGGTAAAATTACAGCGGGTACTGTAGATCAGTCTGATCAGTCTTTCCTAGACGATGATCAAATTGAAGCAGGCTACGTACTCACTTGTGTAGCTTATCCTACTTCCGACTGTACGGTCACTACGCACCAAGAAGAAGAGCTGTACTAAGCCAACGCTTAGCACAAACACGAAGGCCCCAAGGATGAGAAGATTCCTTGGGGCCTTTTCTGCTAAACCTATCCGTTTTCTAAAGCCAAAGCTGTTTTCTTAAGCTAAAGCTATTTTCTAGAGCCAAAGCCCGAAACCCATGAGGGCAAGATGAAGTCTCAAATTACATCAGGGTACATTGATATTGCTCTTGATAGCATGAGCAAGGCTAGTAGCCATCTGTCATTCTACAAGTTTACATAAGAGGAATTGTCGAAGATGAAAGCCATGATCTTGGCCGCTGGGAAAGGAACCAGGGTTCGTCCTATCACATACACCATTCCTAAACCGATGATTCCAATTATGCAAAAGCCCGTCATGGAGTTCTTGCTAGAGTTGCTGCGTCAGCACGGTTTTACTCAAATCATGGCTAACGTTAGCCACCTGGCCAACGAGATCGAAGGCTATTTTAGAGATGGCCAGCGTTTTGGCGTCGAGATTGCCTATTCGTTCGAAGGTCGCATTACGGACGGAGAGCTAGTTGGAGAAGCGGTCGGATCGGCCGGTGGCATGAGAAAAATTCAGGATTTTTATCCTTTCTTCGACGATACCTTTATCGTGCTCTGTGGCGATGCGCTGATCGATCTGGATTTGACTGAGGCAATTCGTCAGCACCGAGAGAAAAAGGCGATCGCCACTATCGTCATGAAACAGGTACCGCTCAAGCAAGTACCTAGCTACGGCGTTGTCGTCACCGACGAAACAGGTCGAATTAAGTCATTTCAAGAAAAACCTACGGTAGAAGAAGCCCTCAGCACAGATATCAACACAGGTATCTATATCTTCGAGCCAGAAATTTTCGACTACATACCCTCCGGGCAAGCATTCGACATTGGCGGCGACCTCTTTCCTAAACTCGTAGAAGATAACGCCGCCTTCTACGGCATTCGGATGGATTTCGAATGGATTGATATTGGGAAGGTACCAGATTACTGGCAGGCCATCCAGGATGTTCTAACAGGTCAGGTAAAAGGCGTTGGCGTTCCAGGTCACGAAGTCAAACCAGGAGTCTTTGCGGGTCTTAACGTCAAAGCCAACTGGGACAAAGTAGACATAGAAGGCCCCGTCTACATCGGCGGCATGACTCATATAGAAGACGGAGCCAAAATAGTCGGCCCCAGCATGATCGGCTCTAACTGCTCTATCTCTAGCGGCACCATCATCGACAAAACCGTTATCTTCGAATATTCTCGCATCGGCCCAGACGTTCGCCTAGTAGACAAGCTGGTATTTGGCCGCTACTGCGTTGACAAAACCGGCGCTTCTATCGACTTACAAGCCGCTGCGCTGGATTGGTTGATTACGGATACTCGTCAGGCTGTTGTCTCAGAGCCGCCTATCGAACATCGGGCGATCGCCGAACTCCTCAACCAAAGCACCGCTAACTCACGCTGCTAAAGCAGATCAAACAAAAAAAGGGTAGCAGCCAGCGATGGCAGCCACCCTTCCAAGTTACGAAAAAAGGCGTCACAAAAACAACCTATTAGCTAGAAATCAACCTACTGGAGAACCAAACGCACGTTTGCATTCTGCAATCCAGGACGCTTTACTTCAGCCAACGTCTTGTTAACGGCATACTTTTGGTTGATGGAATTGATTAGCTCAGTCTGGTTGTGCTTCTTAGCGACACCCCAAAGATCAGCAATCAAATCGAAAGAGCCATCAGCATTTTGAGACCAGCCGATATCGTAGTCGCCTTCTAACACAGCCACAATATCCGCCCGGACATTCTGACCGCGATAGCCGCGAATGTTAGCCTCAGTCTTAACGGCAACGCCCAGGTCGCTCAGAGAAGACTTGAGAACTTCAGCATCAGTGATCTTTGTGCGCAGAGTACTAAAATGAGACATTTGAATTTCCTCCTGAAGAGAAATTGAGAGACAACGAAATTAGAAATCATCAAACCACTCAGCTATCAAATGAGATAGAACCTGAATTTTTCTTCAATCACGGTCAGCTATCTAGCTAGACCCTCCTTCCTGTGAAAGCAGGAAAAAGACTGTTACAGCTCCATGCGCTGATACTCGGCCATAGACGAAGCTGCCGGACGCGCACGCTGACGCGCCCAATCGCGCAGAGCCGTCACCTGTTCGCTCATCGTTTTCGACAGCGGCATCGTAGAGCGAATGGCCGCGATAATGTCGAGCTGAGTAAACTCGCGCCCCTGGGCAAAAGCTTCATACATCGCCGAGATTAGCCCTTGCTCAATCTCAGCACCCGAGAATCCCTCACAGACTTTGCTTAATTGTTCGAAATCAAACCTTTCCACATCCGAGCGACGCTTGCTCAAATGAATCTTGAAGATCTCCTTTCGCTCGCTGTCATTGGGTAAATCCACAAAGAAGATTTCGTCAAATCGCCCTTTTCGCAAAAACTCACTTGGCAATCTCTCCACCCGGTTCGCCGTTGCAATGACAAACACCGGAGATGTTTTCTCCTGCATCCAGGTCAAAAAGCTACCAAAAATTCGGCTAGAAGTGCCTCCATCAGAATCTGCTGAACCGGCACTGCCCGCAAAGGCTTTGTCAATCTCATCAATAAACAAAACAGCGGGCGAAACAGACTCAGCCGTCCTTAAAGCACTTCGCAGGTTCGCTTCAGAACGCCCCACCATAGAGCCATCGTAGACGCGCCCCATATCTAAACGCAGCAGTGGCAATCCCCACAGACGAGCCGTCGTCTTAGCAATCAAAGACTTGCCGCATCCAGGCACCCCTAAAATCAACATGCCTTTCGGCTGAGGCAAGCCGTACTCGCGCGCTCTTTCTGTAAAAGCGTTAGAACGTTGCTTCAGCCAATGCTTTAGCTCTTCCAAACCGCCGACCGAATCCAGCGTCTCATCCTCTTCTATGTAGTCTAAAATGCCATTTCGACGGATCAGCTGCTTCTTCTCAGAAAGAACAATGTCCACTTCTCCTTCGGTTAGCTTGCCAGCCATCACCCGAGACTTACGAAAAACTTTCTCCGCTTCATCTTTAGTAAGACCTAAAGCTGCCTTCAAAAGTTTCTCTCGCCCCTCAGTCGTAATCGCCTCAGATCTAGATTTCTCTAGCTCAGCCGAAAGCACCTGATTTAGCTCGGACATATTAGGCAGCGTAAAGTCGAGAACAACGACTTCCTTTTCCAGCTCAATAGGAACTTCTTGAACAGGAGACATCAAGATGATCGTTTTCTGCGTGCCCCTGAACCCTTCAATAGCATCGCGCAGGCTACGGGTTACCTCAGGACTGTCCTTAAATGGGTGCAGATCCTTAAACACAAACAGGCTAGGCTCTTTTTGTTTCATGGCCCAGTTAATAGCCGCTTGGGGAGAAACAGTGTTGTTCTGCTGTCCAGATCCGCGACCTTGACCATACTCAATCATGCCTTGAGTCATTGTCCAAGTGTACAGACGCTGCTGAGGATGCTGCTGTGCGATCGCCGCAATTGTCCGTTCTGCCCGCTCCTCCTCAAAGGTGACCAGATAGATTAGAGGATATTGGGCCTGAATTAATACACTTAGCTCTTCTCTCATCTCAAGCGCCCTCAACAAGACGACTAACTATCCGACTCAAACAGAAACAACAGAATAAGTAAAAAGCAATAAAGTTTCGGTAACAGACTTAACCAACGGCTTTACAAAAACAGGAAGAATTCAAATTAACTGTCTGTCAAATGTTACTGGCAAGCAATCAGCTCACCTTCACCGGCGATACCAGGAGAGTCCGAAACTAGTCCCGGCAAAGATTCCAAATCTGCGGCCATCGTCTCAAATTGCTTACCGGCAGAACTCTGAACTAGCGACAGACCATCCTCTCTTAAAACAACAGGCGTAGCGCACTTTGGACAAGCGTGAACGCGATGGGTTCCCCCTATTTGCCCATTAGTCTGTTCAACCACATCAGAATGAGCTAAATAGAATTCAATAGCTCGCTGAGCGATAGATGACATAGGCTCACTATCAATTGCGGAACGGATCTTGACCTGCCGATGCAGATCATCCGAGATATATAAAGTGACTTTTTGCTTCGCTGACATCTTGGATGTAAATAAGGTGGCCCATGCGTTAAAGATACAATAGCGAGACACAACTATGCTGTCAAGACGTTATGCCATCTTGACGCTAAAGAGTTTACATAAGTTATTAAATTTGCAGGTTTAGTCTTTTTTATCGATAGCCATAGGTCAAAAGTAATCAGGGTTCGCAATTTTAATAGTACAAATTCACTAACTACTCAGAGTACTTCAGCTAAACGGCTGCATAGCTTCATCTTATGTATGCTGTACTAACAGTAGAATCGCAGCCGCATTACTCCATCACGCAACAACGGTGAGAAGCGATCGCCAAGGATAACCTTGTCTATGTTTAAAAACCTTATTTTCCATGAGCATCCCAACCCAGTCTCTTCAAACCGCCTCTCTAGAAGAGGCGCTCAAGCACTACTTTGGATATGGTGACTTTCGGTTCGATCAAAAACCGATCATTGAGCGAGTACTAAAAAACAAAGACGTGTTGGTGATCATGCCGACAGGCGGAGGTAAATCACTCTGCTATCAATTACCAGGACTTTTAAGAGAAGGCGTTACCATCGTTATCTCACCACTGATTGCCCTAATGCAAGATCAGGTCACAGCCCTTCAAGACAACGGCATTGGAGCTACCTTTCTCAACAGCACCCTTTCATTCGACCAGGTACAGTCTCGCCAGCGATCCATTCTCTCAGGCGATATTAAACTCCTGTACATTGCACCCGAAAGACTCTTTACCCCCATCTTCACAGGTTTCTTAGAGCAAGTCAGCCAAAAAATTGGCATTAGCGCATTTGCGATAGATGAAGCCCACTGCGTCTCAGAATGGGGGCACGACTTTCGCCCCGAGTATCGCCAGCTTTTCCAACTAAAGCAACGCTACCCTCAAATTCCAATCATTGCACTAACGGCAACCGCTAC
Source organism: Phormidesmidales cyanobacterium (assembly GCA_038260205.1). Taxonomy (GTDB): domain Bacteria; phylum Cyanobacteriota; class Cyanobacteriia; order Phormidesmidales; family Phormidesmidaceae; genus Phormidesmis. Next base: position 2,541 of record JBBSOB010000107.1, on the reverse strand, counting down.
CAAAAGAGTCCAAACAGATATTCTCCAGCAACTCCGTTTATCAGATCCAGAAGTATACGTTTCCAGCTTCAACCGTAACAATCTCTACTACGAAGTCAGCCAAAAATCTAAACAGCCGTATCTTCAATTACTCACCACGATTCAGCAACACCAAGGTGAGGAAAAAGGTTCTGGAATTATTTACTGTCTCAGCCGAAAGCGAGTTGATGAAACAGCAGCACAGCTTCAACAGGATGGGATTTTAGCACTGCCATACCATGCTGGTCTCAGCAATCAGGAAAGAGAGGCCAACCAAACAAAGTTCATTAGAGACGACACTCAAATTATCGTTGCCACGGTCGCATTTGGGATGGGAATTAACAAACCCGACGTCCGCTTCGTTATTCACTACGACCTGCCTCGAAATATTGAAAGCTACTACCAGGAAGCTGGTCGAGCAGGCCGCGATGGCGAACCCGCTAAATGCACTATTCTCTTTAGCTGGGGAGATGTCCACACCATTAAGTACCTCATCGGGCAAAAAGCTGATTCAGCAGAGCAAAGAATTGCTCTGCAACAGCTTAACCAAATTATCAACTACACAGAAAGCTCAATCTGCCGACGCAAAATCCAGCTCGGCTACTTTGGAGAAGCATTCAATGCCCCATGCGGTAATTGCGACAACTGCATTAATCCAAGCCCACTCGAGGATTGGACCATTGAGGCCCAAAAGTTCTTGTCGTGCGTGTATCGCTGCGACCAAAGATTTGGAATGACACACATCATAGATGTTTTACGTGGATCTAGCAAAAAACGCATCGTAGAACTCGGTCATGATAAGGTTTCCACTCACGGTATCGGCAAAGATCGCAGCGTTGATGAGTGGAGAGCACTCTGTAAGTCTTTAGTTCATCAGGGCTACTTAGAAGAGACCACCGATGGCTATTCTGTGTTGAAACTCAATGCCAATAGCAATCTAGTCTTAAAAAAAGAAACAGCTATTGAGATCCCAATAGCTAGAAAAATAGAGAAACCTAGCAGCGTTGGTAAAGAAGTAGCCAATGCAGAGCTAACCTCTAAAGAAAACACATTAATGAACACGCTTAGGAAACTCCGAAAGCAGTTAGCTGACGATCAGTCCGTACCTCCTTACGTTGTGTTTTCCGATGCTAGTCTCAGGCAAATGTCCCAGGAACGGCCACAAACAACCAAAGGATTCTCAAGAATATCTGGTGTAGGTAGTCGCAAACTTACTCAATACGGTGATGTCTTTACTCAAACAATCAGCGAATTTTGCCAAGCGAACGGACTTAAAGTAGAGATGAACGAAGCAGAAACGTTTGACCGAATCGCTAATACAGACAGTCAAGGATTGCACGAAATAACAGCTACTCAGAAAACCACTTACAAAATGTATGAAGATGGAATGTCTTTGTCAGACATTTCCTTAGAGCGCGGTATACGACTCGGAACAATTAATGAACATATGGCCAAGTTAATCAGAGCTGGCTACAAAGTAGACCTAGATAGACTAGTCGCACCGGAGCGACAGTTAGTAATTAAGGATGCCATTATAGAAGTAGGGCCGCATTCACTTCGCAACATCCGCGAAGCCGTGGGCGAAACATATGACTACCAAGAAATTAGGTTAGTAAGAGCGCTTTATGACATAGAGCAGCAGTAGTAATATGAAGTCCGATTAATAAGTCATAATATAGCCAAGTTTAATCTAACGCTGTAAGATGGCTCGACGAATTCAGGTAACTGACCACTTATCTGTCGAAGAACTCGGCGATCGTTTTCGACAGTCCAAAGATGTCGTAGAACGCGGTCACTATCAAATCATTTGGCTACTCGCCCAAGGTCGTTCAACCGAGGAAGTCGCCTTAGTGACAGGATACAGCCGAGACTGAGTGTACAAACTGGTGCGCCACTACAATCAGGATGGCGCCGCTGCTATCGGTGACAAACGCCACCAGAACCAGGGTGCCCCCACCCTGCTTGACGACGTTCAGCAAGTGCGTATTCGTATAGCTTCGGGTTCATCCGAGCTTTTTGCGCAAGGTCATTAAAACAAAGGCAGTCTTCCCCAGTGAAGATGCCGTCTTTAGGCTGATGTACTTAGCAATGAACAATATCTCAAAGAAGTGGAACAAACCAATTAAGAATTGGCGTGCAGCATTGTCACATTTTGCTATTCTGTTTCCAGAACGCTTTTCCGCTTAAGTAAAAAGCGCTTACACAGAAATCAGATCACTCTCATCACTGACGAATGCATTTTGTGAGCGCGACTCGCTTCACTGATGCTGCGCTGGCCCTTGACCACCTCTAGCACGACTTTGGCCTTAAACTCGCTGCTGTAATTTCTTTGCTTGTTTGCCATGATGATTGCCCCCTATGGACTCTAGATTACTCTCTCTAGCTGCTGTCCTAAATTTGGGGGTCACTACAGTTTATATGAAGAAAAGAATTCACTCTTCTTTGAGCTATTTGACGCCTAGTGAATTTGAAGAAAAGTGGAGGAAGGATCAGTAGTCGTCTAAAGATGATACGGATAAGTTC
>JBBSOB010000106.1:0-14400 GCA_038260205.1 Phormidesmidales cyanobacterium | reverse complement strand
GCGCTGATGCCTGCAAAGAAAGAAAGCGCCTGGGATAATCGCACCGGGTTTGCCGACGATCATCCGATGAGTCAGCTTTCTAAGACGGCTAAGGCGGTGGTGAACAATGTTGAAGAAGCCGCGAAGAAATCGGATGAGCCGAAGGAGATTGACACTCGGCGCTCTGACGATGTGGCGATTGATATTGAGCGGCCTACGCCTCCTTTCTGGGGGCCAAAGGTGCTGACCTCAAAAGATATTCCGACGGCGGAGCTGTTCGACTATTTGGACATGCAGGCGCTAGTCGCTGGGCAGTGGCAGTTCCGCAAGCCCAAGGGTCAGTCTCGCGAAGAGTACGATGTATTTTTGGCGGAGAAAGTAGAGCCAATTTTAGCGGAGTGGAAACAGCGGATTCTGACGGAAAATCTATTGGATCCAAAGCTGGTGTATGGCTATTTTCCTTGTCTGGCTGAGGGCAACACGCTTTACATTTACGACTGGAAGGCAGCGGAGAAAGGAGAGCCTTCTGAGCCGGTGACCTCGTTTGAGTTCCCGCGTCAGCGCTCGATGCGACGGCTGTGTATTGCGGACTTTTTCTTGCCGAAAGATAAGGCCAAACCAGGACAGTACGACGTGTTTCCGATGCAGGCAGTGACGATGGGCGAGATTGCCACTGAGTTTGCGGCGAAGCTGTTTGCGGCGGATAACTATACGGATTATTTGTACTATCACGGGTTGGCAGTGCAGATGGCTGAGGCGCTAGCGGAGTGGATGCATACGAAGATTCGAATTGACCTGGGCTATGGGGATCAGGAGCCGGAGGGCATTCGGAACATTCTGGCGCAGCGGTATCAGGGGTCTCGCTATAGCTTTGGCTATCCGGCTTGCCCGAATATGCAGGATCAGCCGAAGCAGCTAGATTTGCTGGAGGTGGAGAAGATTGGCATGCATATGGATGAGAGCGAGCAGCTCTATCCGGAGCAGTCTACGACGGCAATGGTGGCGTATCACGGGGCGGCGAAGTACTTTAGTGCTTAGCGATCGCTCATTGCCAACCTAATTCGGATTGGGTTTTGACATATTGCGCGATCGCCCCAATCTCTTCATTCGTTAGCCGATCTCCATAAGCCGCCATAATGCCCCTGCCATTGGTGATGATTTGGCCGATTTTGGTCACGTCATCATAGCCATGGCGCTTGAGGGCTTTTTGCTTCAGGTTTTTGCCGCGTCGGATGACGTTGCCGCCGTTGGCGTGGCAGCCAGCGCAATTGCTGGTAAATAAGGATGCGGCTGATAAAGGAGCCGCTGCTTCGGGGACGATGTCCTCTACTGCTAAGGCCAGATTTACGCCGGCTGTTTCGGTAAGCTGCGGTGCGGCTAAGGCGCGGCCTGTCGGGATGAAAGCCAGGCTGAAGGCGATCGCGCCTAACGTAAGAATTCTAGCCACGCCGCGCCATAAACGAGCCTTAAACGTTGAAAATCTTGCGGAATCATGCATCTTTACGACTTCTCCGGTAGTTTCGACTATTCTCTTGCCAACCTCTACCAGTTCTTTAACTTCTCTAAATCGTCAAATATTAAAAGAATATAAAAACTAATAGCTACTTAGCGTGTAACGTTGTAATCAGAAAGATAAATGCTGTCTCTCTACCCTAACGCTATTTGAGCGCATCACTTGTTGAGCAAATCACTTGTCTGCACAGTTTCTCGTCGGCGTCTACGTTCCTACTGAGCCTTTAGCTGAGACCCTGCATCAGTTGCTGGCCCAGCAGAGCTTTGTAGTGAGCTGGAGTCAGTCGGAGCTGGACTTTACAAACTGGGTGGTGAGCAACCGCCATCGGATTGATTGCCTGATTGTGCAGTCTTCTGAAGATTCGATGCGGACGTTAAGAGGGTTGCGATCGCGCGACATCCTGCTCCCGGCGCTCATGGTGAGGCAGGCTAGCAGTTCGGGCATAGCCGCCAATGGCGTGCTGCCGATGTTAACGCGCGCCGCCGTCCTCAATGGCAGCGGGAACGGCAGCGCCGCGTTTGATACGGGCTATCACGAAGCGCTTACAGACGTAGATGTTAACGATATTGACGGACTCGATGACGCCATTCATCAGGCCGTAGACCGCTATTTACAGCTACCGACAGAGATTAGGGAATATGAGGCCAAGCGACAGAAAGGAACCGATCAACGCCTGTTTTTGCTCAGTTTGCAGCAGCAGCGCCTGAGAGAAAAATTGAAAGAACGACTAGGGTATGCAGGCGTGTATTACAAGCGCAATCGGCAGAACTTTTTGCGGAATATGAGTTCTTCTGAGAAGCAAGAGTTTTTAGACAAGCTACATCAAGACTATCGGCGCATCATCTTGAACTATTTTTCAGATGATGAAGAAATTAACCAAAAAATTGATGACTTTGTCAATGTGGCGTTCTTCGCGGATGTGTCCGTGCCGAATATTGTGGAATTACATATGGAACTGATTGAAGATTTCTCGAAGCAGCTTAAGCTAGAGGGGCGTAACGAAGAAGTTTTAGCCGATTATCGCCTCACACTCATAGACGTGATCGCTCATCTCTGTGAAATGTACCGCCGATCCATCCCTCAGGATATATAGCCACTTTGATCGCCTCCTAAGGCTGTCTTTTTCACATTTCACCCCTCCACCATGAGCGCCTCCCAAAAAACGTACGTATTAAAGCTGTATGTGGCTGGAAATACGCCGAGTTCCGCTAAAGCATTGAGAATGCTGAATAACATCTTGGAGAAGGATTTTCAGGGGGTCTATGCCCTTAAGGTGATTGATGTGTGCGAAAATCCGCAGTTGGCTGAAGAAGATAAAATATCGGCGACGCCTACGTTAGCTAAAGTTTTGCCCCCGCCCGTACGAAAAATCATTGGCGATCTTTCCGACCGCGAACGCGTTTTAATGGGTCTCGATCTGCTCTATCACAACCTTCCGGGAGATGGCTCCTTGGGTTAACGGTCGTATTTCGCTAAGCTCCTTTTGGCTATGGCTGATCTCACCGTCTGGTTTTCCACTTTTAACACTTTGCTTAAAAACACCTATTCCCTCGGCTAACTATGTCTTCTCTCAACGCCTCCCTAGCCGATAGTCAGGCCCTGACTCGCGCTAAAGGGGTACAAAAAATTCGCACCATGATTGAGGGCTTTGACGATATTAGTCATGGCGGTTTGCCGGTCGGGCGCTCGACGTTGGTGAGCGGCACGTCGGGGACGGGCAAAACCTTGCTAGCGGTGCAGTTTCTGTATCACGGGATCACCTATTTTGACGAGCCAGGTGTATTTGTCACCTTCGAAGAATCGCCTACCGATATCATTACGAATGCCTACAGCTTTGGCTGGGACTTGCAGGCACTGATCGACAGCGGCAAGCTATTTATTTTGGATGCCTGCCCCGACCCAGAAGGCGAGGAAATTGTGGGCAGCTTCGATCTGTCGGCGCTAATTGAGCGGATTCAATATGCCATTCGTAAGTACAAGGCTAAGCGGGTTTCGATTGACTCGGTGACGGCTATTTTTCATCAGTATGATGCGGCTGAAGTGGTGCGGCGGGAGATTTTTCGGCTGCTGGCGCGGCTGAAGCAAATTGGCGTAACGACGCTGATGACGACGGAGCGGGTGGATGAGTACGGCCCGGTGGCTCGGTTTGGCGTGGAAGAATTTGTATCGGATAATGTGGTGATTGTGCGCAATACGCTGGAGTGCGAGCGCAGACGGCGGACGCTGGAGATTTTGAAGCTGCGCGGAACGACTCACATGAAAGGGGAGTATCCGTTTACGATTACCGATCAGGGCATTAGCATTTTCCCGTTAGGGGCGATGCGACTGACTCAGCGCTCGTCTAATGTGCGGGTGTCTTCGGGTGTGGAAACGCTCGATAGAATGTGTGGCGGCGGCTTTTTTAAGGATTCTATTATTCTGGCGACGGGCGCGACGGGGACGGGTAAAACGCTGCTGGTGAGTCACTTTTTGGCGAATGCCTGTGAGAATGGCGAGCGCTCTATTTTGTTTGCCTATGAGGAGTCGCGATCGCAGCTTTCACGCAATGCGTCTTCTTGGGGCATCGACTTCGAGGAAATGGAGCGCAAGGGCCTGCTAAAAATTATCTGTGCCTATCCAGAATCGACCGGGCTAGAAGATCACTTGCAAATTATCAAAACGCAAATTGCGGAATTCAAACCTTCGCGAATTGCGATTGATTCGCTGTCGGCGTTGGATCGCGGCGTGAGCAATAACTCGTTTCGGCAGTTTGTAATTGGCGTGACGGGCTATGCGAAGCAAGAGGAGATTACCGGCTTCTTTACGAATACGACTGAGCAGTTTATGGGGTCGAATTCGATTACGGACTCGCATATTTCGACGATTACAGACACGATTTTGATGCTGCAATATGTTGAGATTCGCGGCGAGATGAGCAGAGCCATTAACGTGTTTAAGATGCGGGGTTCCTGGCACGATAAGTCGATTCGAGAGTACGTAATCACCTCAGACGGCCCGCAAATTCAAGAGTCTTTCCGCGATTTGGAAGGCATTATTAGCGGCTCTCCCCGACGAGTAGTTAGCAATGAGAAGAACGAACTCTCTCGCATTATGCAGGGTGTGAGCAAGAAGCCGACGACCAAGCAGCGGCGGCAGTCGGAGTCAAGTTTCGGCTCCGACAATTTTGCCAGCGATGGTCTCGATCCATAGTTCAATCAGAACTCAATGGGCAAGCCATCTGATTGAAGCTTAAATAACGAACATGAAGGGATTCGAACCCCCGACCCTCAGAACCGGAATCTGATGCTCTATCCAACTGAGCTACATGTCCTAGATTGTGCAGCTGCTTTTGCAGTGCGATTAGATTCTAGCACCTTCAACTGACGATGGCCCACGAGTAGTTACGCTCTGTTACCGATCCGTTCTTGAACGAGGAGGACTTTCGCTGAGTGATGTGATGAAAAGCAGGTTTGAGAGAGGGGTTGGGTCGTTTTAGGCGTCCTTGGACTGCAAGCTGAAATTAAGATAAACGAGTGGGGCTTCTCACCGTTTGGAAAGAAATAAGATTCGTGGAGAAGTAAGATCGGCAGTTTATCGGTTGAGGACTGGCCTTAGATGTAAAAGGCATCCGCTGAAACCTGTTCGTTTTCGTAGGGGTCTGATGTTTCGACTATGGCGAACTCGGCGGTTGGCGGTGGCTCATGTCCGATAGTGAGCATTTGCAACAGATTGCTGCCCTTGGAGTTGTTCAGGACGCCTGCTTGTAGATCGTCCCAAATAGGCGTCACCACTAGTAGAAGCTGACGACCTTTTTGAGTGACTGAGAGTATCTGAGTGCGGCTGTCTTTGCCTTGGGCGATTTTCAGCCAGCCTTTTTTCTCCATGCGCTCTACGGTGCGGCTAACGGTGGATTTTTCCATGCCAAGCGATCGCCCAAGCTGCCCAGGCTGCATCTGTTTTTTGCTAATGACGACGGCTAGAATATTGAGCTGGTTGACGGTGAGTCCGTGGGGGCGCAGGGCTTCGTCGTACAGGCGCGTGATGGTGCGATTGACCTGCCGCAGCCGACGGGCGACGCACTCTTGCGACATTTGCTCGGCGATTTCTCCCGCTTGTTTTCTAACTTGATCGCTTAAAGAAACCATGGGTAGTACGGGGATGTGTCCACTGGGCCATAGCGGGGCGGCTGTGCGGTTGAATATACAACCTTCGGTGCAATTTTGCCAGGGATGAGGGAATTGGTAAGGATGTTCAGGGATAGATATTGGCGCGCATGGCCGAACTCTATTCGGCGACGACTCGCGTACCTAAGCCTCTAAAGCGCTTTCCAAAAGCAGTCCAATCGTTGATTTTGGATCTGTTTGAGTATTTATGAGCTGTGGAGCTTTCTGCTGAGAATTATTGGTCGGCGGCGATCGCCTAAGTCACTTCTTTTCAGCTTGCAGGTAGCGTAATGTACGATGCGGTTATTGCTCAGGTTGTTTTGAAAGCGAAAGTAGATCAGCTCATTACGCTAAATTCAAAATGCTTTTTGCGATGGGGCGTGAGGCTTTGGGTTCGGTGCTTGTGTCTGAGTGAGATGAGCGATGTTCTATTAATCACGCAATATTCGCTTTTTGACTCAAAGACTCTATAAAGGCTGCGAAACTACGAAACTTGCTGGTTTATAGTGGGGCTGAGTTTTTATGAGTCTTTCTTAATGTCGCTGGCTATTCAAGTATGTGTGCCTATCATAGTGGCGCTAACTACCCTAACTGCGGGCTATGGGCTGAATCAGTTCCCTGCCATTAAGGGGCTATCGAGTAAGTGGGGTAGCTTGATTCGCTCGACGGTTTGGCTGGTGCTGAGCACGGCAGTGCTGACGGTTTTGATCTCTGACACGGCTAGTGCGGCGGTGAAGCATCGTTTGGGCTATGTCGGCGTGGCGTTAGTAGTGGCCATTTTGTACGAGATTTGCAGTCTGGTCTGGGCGATTTGGCAGCTGAAGCGCGGTGTCCCAGAGGAGCTGTCTCTGCAAGATCGGCTAGTAGGGGAGGTGCGCTTTCGGGTGGGGGAGCGGTTGCAATATGCGGTGGGGCAGCGGGATTTGATAGAGCTGCCTGTAGAACCCGTGCCCGAGGAGGTTGGTGGTGTAGATAGAGGTGCTGATGAGTATATGCGCTTTCGGCTGCTGTGGAACCGGGAGCTAAAGGTGCGGCAGGGGGAGCGAAATGCCACGGTGGAAGTGGGCATTGGTGTTCTAGAGGCGTTTGAACATGAGTTTGTTCAGCAGAAGCTGTTAATTCTAGGAGAGCCAGGATCGGGTAAAACAACAACTTTGCTGAAGTTGGCGGAGGCGCTGCTGGCGCAAGAAAAGGGCAGAAATCAATTTCCCTATATTTTTGAGCTTTCGGCTTGGAAGGATGACCGACAGGCGCTGTTGCCTTGGATGGTGGAGCAGCTAAAGTTTGACTACGGAATTAACCCGAAAGAGGGCGAGCGGTGGATTCGGAACCGGCAATTGGTGCCGTTGCTAGATGGGTTAGACGAGCTGGGTGCTGAGCGGCAGAAGAAGTGTGTAGAGAAGATTAATGCGTTTGCGGCAGTGCCGGGACAGCCAGTGGTGGTGTGCTGCCGTTCGGAGGAGTACGCGGAGGGCGCAGTCCGCCTGACGAAGCTGAATGGTGCGCTGTGCTTGCAGCCTTTGAGCGATGAGCAGATTGAGCAGTATTTTTCGCGGCTGAAGCGGCTGGATATTTGGCAGGCAATACAGAATCAGCCTGAGCTGCGGTCGTTGCTGTCGCGGTCGGTGACTTCTCAGCGTGAAGGGGAAACGCCTTTTTTGCGGGTACCTTTGTTTTTACGGATGCTAGCGGTTGTTTATCAGGCAGATGGACAAGAGAGCAAGCCAATTACGACTAAGACTGAGCTGTTTGATGAATATATTAAACGTCAGCTAAGCTTGGCTGCACGCAAGCAGAGTAGGCAATCACAGTCGGATCGACCACTTTGCGAGAGCTGGGCTTATGTCAGTGTAAAGAAGGAACCGAGTAACATAAAAACTAAACAGTACTTAAGCTGGTTAGCTAAGCGACTGAATGAAGACAAGAGTGCCAATAACTTCCTGATAGAGCAGATGCAACCGAGCTGGTTAGAACAGAAACAACCAGACTGGCTGACGTTCTCTTTTTCCACTTTTCAATACTGGATATTAAGTAATCTGCTAAGTCTGATTGCTCTTGGCAGTCCGACCTTTCTTTTCGCGTTGATGTTTGGCCGACCACTATCCGGCGTAGCAGGAGGTTTTTTAATTGCTTTGTTCCCTACACTCATAGGCAGTCTGAATGTTAATTGGAACCATATAGAAAGAGTTGAGTCGATCAAGATACTTTCAGCATATAAATCGCGCCGAAAAATACTTTCAATATCTCTTTGGAGCTTGCCTTTTCTTGCATTTACCGTATTTTTAATGGGTGCGCTTATAAGTGCTACGCCTGATGTTACTCTTTCTTTTTCAGCTAGCATTCTGTGTAGTTTATTACTCTTCTTATTCATTTGGGTACTTATAGTCCCAGTAGGTTTTGCGAAGGAGGAACTCAAAATTAGGCGTATTCCTAATCAAGGCGTTCTAGCTTCCGCTAAAAACTTCTTATTGTCTTTCCTGTCCTTATGCTTTGTTTCTTTATTAGCAGGCTTAGTCTATAACTATTCGATAGATGAACCAATTTTCCCTAATTTGATAGTCAATGCTGGACTTATGCTTTCTGCAATTCCATGCTTCTACGTCTTTGGTGGAATCTCTGTTGTTCAGCATATCGCCCTTCGCATTGTTCTCTCTCGCCAAGGTCACATTCCCCACAACTACGCCAAATTCCTCAAATACACCACCGAACGCCGCCTTACCCAACAAATCGGCGGTCGTTTCCGCTTCATCCACCGTGAACTCCTCGACCACTTCGCTGCGATGGGCGCTGACACTTCAGAAAAATCTTAAAGGCTGAGTTGTCTGTTAGCCTAGTTGCATACGCATTGGAGCACAGCCGGAAGTGATTCATTTACAGCAAAATGTTCATGCCGTTATTCGGCCCGGTGAGCAAGGCGGCTACTTTGCGGAATGTATAGAAATTGCCGTTGTGACTCAAGGCGCGACGCTAGACGAAACTTCAAAGAACTTGGCAGAAGCCGTTAGTCTGCATTTGGAAGATGAAGATCCGGCTGAGTTTGGTTTAGTGCCTCATCCTTCGCTAGCCGTCACGTTTGAACTACAGCCGGAATATACCTAAGTTTAAGCAACTATCTGGCTCAGAGGTTATCAAAATACCCAAAGGCTTTGGCTTCCAAGTGCTCAGTCAGCGCGGGAGTCACGTCAAACTGCGTCGGATGACCGAAGCAGGAAAAGAAACACTGACTGTGCCTAATCATAATCAGTTGGATACGGGCACTTGCCGTGCAATTGTAAAACAGGCAAGTCAATATATTCCGTTGTCTCAGCTATCCAAGTATTTTCACGTTCGTTAGGTAGGTGTTGTTTAGCGATCGCTAATAACGCTAAAGCATTCGTTTATGCTGACTCGTAGCCAGAGCTGTCTAGCATAAAGCAGGGAAAAATCCGCGCTGATCTTTCCTCCTTCGCAGATTTCCTCTAATAGCTCAGCTCAAAAACTCAGGGCATATCTGGCTCTGACTGCTGACGCATGGCCTCATGCCAACAGCGCCGGGCCTGCTCGCGATTAGTTGGCTCGTATAGCACCGCAAAAACTTGCACCACTGTTTTTTGGGTTTCACTGAGCTGATCGTAAGCCGGTTTGCAGCGGTGCTAGCAGTACAAATCATCGCCAGGCCGTCGGGTTCTCCCGGATGACGCTATAGAATAAAGAAAGTTCTCCTTTAAACCTGCCAAAGCTATGGGCTTTTTTCGTCAATACATTGCACCTCTATTTATATTCTTGATCTTTGCCGTCGCGCTGCTTGCCGTGAGCGTCCGCATTTTCCTCCCTAGCGATATGATGGCCCCCGCGCCCGTCGAAGAACCCATTTCGGCGCTGCATGCTCACGAATTGGCGGTCATCTCTACGCCTGCTTTATTCCAGTGACTGTTGCCTTCTCAATTGAAAACTACCAGCTAGAGGCGGGTTCTGCATTAGACAGAGCGCGCCTTGTTAAGTTTATGCAGCGGGCCTATCAAGAGATGGGAGGCCGCGAGACGGCTCATCTGGCCAGCACCGTGCAGCGGCATTTCTCTAGCGAATCGCAGCTTTGGTGGTTGATCGATGAGCGGGTGGCCCTGCCCGCCGGACTGCCCGGCACCACGCGGCGAGAACCAGTGGGCTGCCTGTGGCTAGGCGAAGGCATCGATCAGCGCAGCGGCGTTAGGCAAGCCTATGTTTTTTTGCTGTATGTTGCGACGGAACATCGCCAGCAGGGGCTGGGTAAGGCGCTGATGACTTACGCGCATCAATGGGCGAAGCAGCAGGGGTATGCGCAAATTGGGCTGCAGGTGTTTGAGGATAACGCAGCGGCGCTTCATCTCTACGAACAGATGGGCTATAAGCCACAGGCGAGATGGCTATCTTTGGCGCTTTAGCGGGTACAGGTACGAAGACTATTAGCGCAAAGGCCACCAAGAAACTTTGTCTCTAGTCGCGCCGTAAACTGCTTTGAGTCCTTCCGCATCGCAGACTCTGACCAAATCGCTGGCGGCTTCAGACTTGGTGTTTGCCTGGAGTAGGTTTACTTTTATCATGCCTTTTAGCACCTGCTCTACGGTGCGATGATTGAGCTGGCAGGCTCTGGCAATAATATCGACAGGCAGATCGAAGCAAAAAATATCACGGCCGGTTTTGCTATCGACTTGCTGAGGCTGGTTGCCAAGCGATCGCTCTTGATAAATCAGCGCCCGCAGCAACGCCGCTACTGCCTGAGGTGGGTAGGTGCTGCAATTGAGTAAGTGATACTGAAACTTTTCTTTTAGCTCCAGCAGCAGGCTGTAGCGATCGCGAAATTCCGCACTCTCTCGATAAATGGCCTGCACCGCCGCCCGAGGAATTTTTACCGCATCGGTCGTTTTATACGCCTCCACCAAACTCGGAAATCCTCGCGCTACCCGCATTTCCTCCAGGTCAAGATCGAGAATGCCAAAGCAGCTTCCCGGATAGGTGAGCGCGATCGCCCGATCTAGAGGCGCACTGCGAACCATCACCGGCCCACCGCTCACCAGCGCATACAAATATTCCGTTGGCTCATCGGGTAGGTAGGCCGTATAAATGGGGCGGCTAGCGTACAACTTTTCTAGCGGGCAGTCCACGGCTGACAGATAGTCGCTTAGCTCGGTAGCCGTCATCCCTCTAAATAAAAAATTGTTCTCAGTCAGCTCTGCCGCCCAGCTCGACTCAGCCGCTTCTAGAACCTGTTTAGTCATTCCTTGCTTTGCTACGAGGCTTACTTGCCTATTCTGTCATGAGGTCATCCCAAGTTAAAATGATTCAAAAATGAAATTGAAAACATTTGCAATTTGCAAAGGATTAATTACGGTAGAATTCTGAACAGCTTCAATTACTTACTCCAGGTTTTGAGATAGCGATATGTCTGTAAGGTCTTTGTTCTTCGAGCGCTCCACAAAGCAGCAGCGTTTAATCTGGGGATTGCTGATGGGCCTGGCGATCGCAATGGGTCTGGCGATCGCCCTTCAGCCTCCAGAAAACTCAATCTTCAGCGCGTTATCCTGGCAGGCGTGGCTAGCGATCGCTGTCACCGTGGCCGCTTTTCTAGGCAATGCCCTCACCACCCTTCCCGCCGACATTGTTTTTTTAGGCGCTGCGGCCATTCTCTTTCTCAGCGGCGTACTCGACGAAAAAGCAGCCCTCTCAGGTTTTAGCAACTCCGGTATGATTACCGTTGGCGTTCTCTACATCGTCGTCGCCGGACTCCAGCAAACCGGCGCATTGCAGTGGGTTTCTCAGCAGGTGCTAGGCATGCCCAAAACGCCCAGCCGAGCCTTAGTTCGCCTAATGCTACCGGTCATGGTAGCCAGTGCCTTTCTCAACAACACGCCCGTTGTCGCCATGTTTATTCCCGTCGTGAACGACTGGTGTCGAAAACTGCGCTTTAGTCCTTCCAAGCTGATGATTCCGCTTAGCTATGCGGCTATTTTCGGCGGGCTGTTTTCTCTGATTGGCACCAGCACCAACTTAGTGGTGAACGGTTTGCTCGTGGACGCCGAAGGTAGCGGCCTGAAGTTTTTCGACATTGCAGGGGTGGGTGTGCCCTGCGGCATTGCTGGATTTTTATTCTTGTTTTTCACGCAAAAATGGCTGTTGCCCGATCGACAAGCCGCCATTAGTGGGACAGACGAGCTGCGCCAGTACACGGTAGATATGGCCGTTGTTCCAGAGAGTCCGCTCGTTGGCAAAACCGTAGAGCAAGCGGGACTGCGCCACCTGCCTAATCTGTACTTAGCCGCGATTGATCGAGAAACCCAAGCCATCTCAGCCGTTGGCCCTCAGACGCGACTACAAGGCCACGATCATCTGCGGTTTGTTGGGGTGATTGATTCTATCTTGGACTTGCAGCGGATTAAAGGATTGCAGCCTGCTACTGATGAAGTGTTTAAGCTCAAAGGTGCGCGTAAAGAACGCAGCTTGATTGAAGCGGTGGTTTCAAACACTTGCCCTATTGTGGGACAAACCATCAGAGAGTCTCAGTTTCGGACGCGGTACAACGCGGTGGTGGTGGCCGCTGCTCGAAATGGCGATCGCCTCGCTGGAAAAATTGGTGATATCCGCATTCAACCGGGCGATACGCTGCTGCTCGAAGCCGCTGCCGATTTTATTGATAAGCGCCGGATTTCGCGCGACTTTTATCTAGTTAGCAGCATTCCAAACTCAGAGCCAATTCGTCACGAGCGATCGCGCTTTGCCTTTATCCTCACCCTGGTCATGGTCGTGTTGGCGGCTTTTGGCTGGCTCACTATGCTCCAGGCCGCTGTCCTAGCCGCCGTTGGGATGATTGCCTTTGGCTGCTGCTCTCCTAACCAGGCGATACGTAGCATTGACTGGTCGGTGTTGATGGTCATTGCGGCGGCGCTGGCCCTCGGTCAGGCGCTAGATTCTACCGGGGCGGCAGAGGCGATCGCCACTAGAGTCATCGCGCTAGCAGGCGACAATCCGCTGTGGGTACTCGCTGCTATCTACGCCGTCACAACGGTGCTTACCGAAATCATCACCAATAACGCCGCTGCTGCGCTAGTTTTTCCAATTGCGCTCTCGCTGTCTAATCAGCTAGGCGTTAGCTCGCTGCCTTTTGTGATTGCCATTATGGTGGCAGCTTCTGCTAGCTTTGCCACGCCCATCGGCTACCAAACGAATCTGATGGTCTGCGGGCCGGGCGGCTACAAATTCTCGGACTTTATGCGAATTGGGATTCCGCTGAATATTTTGTATGGCGTCCTGACGATTGCGATCGCGCCTTTGCTCTACCCGTTCTAGAAGTCTTTTCTTACGGCATTAGAGGCGTTCAACGCTCCTAAAAGTCTTGGTGCTCCATCATTAGCATCGAGTCCGCATCCGCCGCACCGCGAGCAATCGCAGGCTGAAGACTATTATAAAGACTTGGATACTTGGCCTGTAACTGGGTGACATCCAACGCCACGTCCAATGCCTGCCCATTGTCTCCATGTACATCGTACTGGGTTACGCCGTTAGCGCCCTGAGAGATTGTAATTTCATAATCTCTCAGCATTAGGCGCGTAAGGGCTGTCTTCTCTTGAGTAGAAGAAAGGTCAGGTGCAGGCGTTCCTGCAAGCAACAGACCATAAAACGGAATAAACAGCAAAGCTAAATACTTAAAATGCATAAGTGACCTTTGAATCCGACAACTATCGCTAGTTAAAGTTTATCAGCTAGCGATAGTTGTTGAACTGTAGCGCCATGGGCCAGTCTTCGCCTTTAATAAGCGCGATCGCCTCTTGCAAATCATCCTTATCCTTCGCCGAAAT
Organism: Phormidesmidales cyanobacterium; assembly: GCA_038260205.1. Lineage (GTDB taxonomy): Bacteria > Cyanobacteriota > Cyanobacteriia > Phormidesmidales > Phormidesmidaceae > Phormidesmis. The sequence continues at coordinate 958 of JBBSOB010000106.1, read as the reverse complement.
CCGCACCGAATCGCCCTGAATCGACGCCTGCACCTTCTTCAGGTTGTCTTTAATTAGCTTAGAAAGCTTTTTAGCATCTTCTTTATCAATGCCCTTTTTCAGCTTCACTTCCTGACGTATCCGGCTACCGCTGGCCGCATCAATGTCGCCAAAGTCAAAAATCTTCATCGACAAATTTCGTTTAGCGGCCTTAGTCTGCATCAGCACATGCACGGCTCGCAGCGTCATATCGCTATCGGTTTCGATATTGATGCTGTCTTCTTTCAGGTCTATTTCTGTCTTCGTGTCTTTAAGGTCATAGCGACTTTTTACCTCGCGGCGAGCTTGGTCAAGCGCATTCACCAGCTCCTGGCGGTCAAAATCGCTGACGACATCAAAAGAGTATGTAGAAGCCATATATCATAGGGCCATCTTAAACGGCCAGTATTCGCCAAACGGTTCTGATGATAGCGAGATCTCGTGCGAATCGCTATCGACTGTATCTAACTGTATCTATTCGTGAACCTATCCTGCTGCCGCTTTACAGCGATTGAAGAATGCTATTAAAGAACAAAGAAAAAATGCTGCTCATGCTAATCGCCCAAGAGAGCGATCGCAAGATCGGTACGTTCACAATGTAGAACAGCGAATAAGTGATTCGGCTAACCAAATACATCACCGCAGAGGTGAGCACTAGCTCAGAAGGCAGCCCCACAAAAAAGGCCATCAGCGCTGCTGGTGCATACAGCGCAAACGACTCAAACGCATTCTGATGTGCCCAAGTTGCTCGCTGGGCGTAGTCTGGCAGCTTATCAAATAGCGATCGAGGGGCGCTCATGTCGTAGCCAACCTGGAATCGACCTAAACCGACAACCAGATAGGGCAAGTAGATGAGAACCGCTGCGATCGCCACGCTGCACAAAAGCACATTCGCCGCAGAAACGTACGGCAGCGCATAAACAGATTCGAAAATATCAGT
>JBBSOB010000105.1:0-14481 GCA_038260205.1 Phormidesmidales cyanobacterium | reverse complement strand
TTCACCCGGATCGCCATAAAAAATATTGCGCAGCATCGACAGCAAATAAATTGGCGAAAGGACAACGCCGACAGCCGCTAGCAAGATGATGATCGATTTAAAAAAGACGTTGTAGGCGTCGCTCGTAGCCATACCCAAAAACACCGTAATTTCGGCAATAAAGCCGCTCATTCCCGGTAGCGCCAAAGACGCCATCGCCGCCGCTGTAAATAGCGCAAAGGCAATCGGCATCGTTTTAGCCAAACCGCCCATCTTATCCATAGACAGCGTATGCGTACGGTCGTAAGCCACCCCAGAAAGAAAAAACAGCACCGCCGCCACCAATCCGTGCGAAATCATTTGCAGCATCGCGCCGCTCATACCCAGTGAGTTGAATGCCGCTAGGCCCAGCAGCACAAAGCCCATATGCGCCACCGAAGAATAGGCCATTCTCCGCTTCAAATTGTCCTGGGCAAAGGCCGTCAGCGAGGCGTACACAATATTAATAACGCCCAAGACGGCTAAAACCGGCGCAAAGTAGAGATGTGCATCCGGCAACATTGAAATGTTCATCCGAATCAGGCCATAGCCTGCCATCTTCAGCAATACGCCAGCTAAAATCATCGACACCGGCGCGGGCGCTTCGCTGTGAGCATCGGGCAACCACGTATGCAGCGGGAAAATCGGCAGCTTTGCCCCAAAGGCAATCAGCAAACCCAAATAGCAAATAAGCTGGAACGTCAGCGGGTATTCCTTGGCCGATAGCTCGCTCATATTGAAGCTAAAGTCTGTGCCAAAGAAAGCCAGCGCTAGAGCCACGACTAAAATAAAGACCGAGCAAGTAGCGGTGTAAATAATAAACTTAGTGGCCGCGTACTGCCTGCGCTGCCCGCCCCAAATCGAAATCAGCAGGTACACCGGCACCAGCTCGATCTCCCACATAATGAAAAACAACATCATGTCTTGAGCGAGAAAAACGCCTAGCTGAGCGCTAAAAACGAGCAGCAGCATGGAGTAGTACAGGCGCGGCTTTAGCTCAATATTCCAGGAGGCCACCACGGCTAGCGTAGTCACTAACCCGCTGAGGATCACCAGCGGAAAAGATAGGCCGTCTACGCCTAGCGACCAGCTCAGACCAAACTGAGGAATCCAGGAGTATTCGTCTATGAGTTGAAGGCCGGGGACGCCCATCTGATACTGAGTAGCAAAGACGTAGAGAATCAGACTAAATTCAAGGAGGCTAGCACCCAGAGCATACCAACGGACGGTTTTGCCGTCTTTGTCGGGTAGCAGAGGAATCGGCGTTGCTGCCAGAATCGGGAAGATGACGAGAGCCGTTAGCCACGGAAATTGTTCGGCAGCAATCATTACAATTTACGCAAGTTTGAGAGCGACAAAGACGCAGTTATTTCGAGAGTCGTTCTCTCAAAATTAGGAATAAATACCTAATGCTATGCGTCTATTGGATAGTATACAAAACTTAATGAGTCTTTGATAAAGAGTTTTTTGAATATCGAGCGGGGTGGATACCGCTGATAAAGTTAATATCAGGGATGACCGTAGCACAAAGGCACTCCCGCTCATTGATAACTTTCGACAAGCGGGCATTCAGAAAACCGGCGTTCAGCTCGCAGATTCTGGAGTGCCGATGGGCAAGGGTTCTGCGATCGCCCCTCGAATATCTAATGACAGGCAATGCGCCTTTGCTGCAAACGGCTGAGATTTCCAGGCATTTTCCATTGCGGCTCGAACGCGATCGCCCGCACTTTGAGGTGCTAACGCCAGCAGCGTTGGCCCTGCCCCACTAATCACTAGGCCCCAAGCCCCGGCCTGTATAGCCGCCCGGCGAACCTCTTCATAGCCTGGAATTAGCTTTTTGCGATACGGCTGATGAATGCGATCGCCCATTCCCCCCGCAATCCAGTCGCCATTCCCGGTCGCTAGCCCCCGCAGCAGCAGACCTATATGCGCTGTATTAAACACCGCATCGGCTCGACTGTAGGTAGTAGGCAGCACCCGCCGCGCATCCACCGTAGACAGCTCAAACTCAGGAATAATCACCACCGGCACCACCGACTCATGCCAGGGCAAATCGCATATCTGCAGCCGTCCACCCGCCATCGTGGCCAACCGTAGTCCGCCCAACAAAGCCGGAACCACATTGTCAGGATGGCCCTCGATTTCATTGGCTAGTAGTGCGATCGCCAGCTCATCCAAAGGCGAGCCAGCCAGCACATTTGCCGCCATAATCCCGCCCACAATCGCGGTAGACGAGCTGCCTAAGCCCCTAGAAAGCGGCACACCCAGCTTAATGGTGATATCAACCGGCGGCGGCGCAATGCCCATCTGCTCATAGCACTTTAAAAATGAGCGATAGACCAAGTTTGTGGCCCCTGTATTCACTCGGGCGGCTTCAGCCCCTTCGATGGAAATGTGGAAAGGTTCGCTATCTGAGAGCGGCGTAAAGGGTGTGAAGTGAAAGCGATTGTACAGGTTTAACGCAGCGCCCAGGCAGTCGAACCCAGGGCCAATATTGGCGGTAGTTGCAGGCACCGTAACCGTAACGGATGAAGGCACGTAAAAAGCGTCCTATATTAGGGCAAAAACTAAACGATTCTCGCCATTGTATAGGCATCGACGTATTTACTAGAAGTCATTGCGATCGCGCAAAGCCCCTGTCAACCGCTCTAGCACCTCGGGTAACGGCAGCGCCCCCAAATCACCAGACTGCTGCCGAGTCCGAATGCTCAGGGTCGTCCCTTCCACTTCCTTAGCGCCAATCACCGCCATCACCGGAATTTTGCCCTTCTCCGCATTGCGAATCATCTTGCCCAGGCGCTCACCGCTCTTGTCCACATGCACCCGCACGCCCAGCGCCAGCATCTTTTGGGCCACCTCATCCGCATAGCTCCACTGCTCTTCAGAAACGGGCAGCAGCCGTATCTGCTCTGGCGCAAGCCACAGCGGAAAATCACCCGCATACTGCTCAATCAAAATGCCGATTAGGCGCTCTAGCGACCCAAACGGCGCTCGATGAATCATCACCGGTCGCTGACGAGTGCCGTCTTCCGCCACATACTCCAGCTCAAACCGCTCCGGCAAGTTGTAGTCCACCTGCACCGTCCCTAGCTGCCACTCCCGATCCAGCGCGTCGCGCACAATAAAGTCCAGCTTCGGCCCATAAAACGCCGCCTCACCAATCCCTTCAAAGTGATCCATTCCCAGCGTTTCCACTGCCCGACGAATCGCCCCTTCCGCCTTATTCCAGGCATCATCAGACCCCAAATATTTGTCGGAGCTTGGATCGCGAAAGCTCAGCCGCGCCTTAAAGGACTGATCTAGCTGAAGCGCCTTTAGCGTCACCTGAATCAGCTCCACCACCTTCAAAAACTCCGCATCAAGCTGATCGGGTGTTACAAACAGATGCGCATCATCTTGAGTAAAGCCGCGCACCCGAGTCAGGCCGCCTAGCTCACCCGATTGCTCGTAGCGATACACCGTCCCAAACTCTGCATAGCGAATCGGCAGTTCCTTATAGGAACGGAGCTGGCTCTTATAAATCTCAATGTGAAAAGGACAGTTCATCGCCTTGAGCACGAACCCATCGTCCTCACTCTTGCCCATCATTGGAAATAAGTCTTCGCTGTACTTCTGCCAATGCCCAGAAGTCTTAAACAAGTCCACCTTGCCCACATGCGGCGTTACCACCGGCTGATAGCCTCGCTTCACCTGCTCATCTTTGAGAAAATTCTCTAAAGTAGAGCGTAGAATGGTTCCTTTCGGCGTCCACAGCGGCAGACCTGGCCCCACATCTTCTGAAAAGACAAACAGACCTAGCTCTTTACCAATTTTGCGGTGGTCGCGGCGCTTGGCCTCTTCCTTACGACGCTGATATTCCTTTAGTTCCTCAGGCGTCTCCCAGGCCGTGCCGTATATTCGCTGAAGCTGCGCCCGGTTCTCATCCCCGCGCCAGTAGGCACCGGCCACGCTTTCCAGAGCAAATGCTTTCGGATTCAGCTCCTGAGTGCTTTCAACATGTGGCCCTGCGCACAAGTCCCACCACTGATCGCCCAGATGATAGAGCGTAATCGGCTCTTTCAGCCTTTCTAAAATTTCTAGCTTATAAGGCTCATTCAGCTTCTCAATGCGCCGCTTCGCCTCCTCCCGGCTTACCTCTTCTCGGTCAACCGACAGCCCCTTATTGATGATCTTAATCATCTCTTTTTTGATCGACTTCAAATCCTTCTCAGTAAACGGCTCAGGGTTGTCAAAGTCGTAATAAAAGCCGTAGTCGATCGAAGGGCCAATGGTTACCTGGGCCTTGGGGAACAACCGCTGCACCGCCATCGCCATCACGTGAGAGAACGTATGCCGAATGCGCTCTAACTTCTCAGACTCATCGGTGCGCAGCAGCTTGATAGCTGGAACATCGTTAGGATTGGCGGTGGGCAATTCTGGGGAAGCAACCATAGGAAAGCGATTGGATACCTACGGAAACGCAGGAAAATTTTGGATAAGATGGAGAAGTCAGTCAGTCGCTAAGACAAAGCTAGTCATAAAGTGCTGGTCATAAAGTAGTGTAGCGCGAAGATTTTGTCTATCATTGCCTTCGTCATTGGGCTTTATTTTACGTGCTATTACGTGCCGTGAGGATGTAGAAGTGAGGGTGTAGAAAACCCAACCCGCTGAAACGGCATCCATTTGTTAAACTACCTGTAGAAATACGCAATCTCTAGAAATACACAGGTTCTAGATATACGCAGAGTAGACATTACGAAAATGCTGCTTTCCAGCCAGCTCTTTCTTTAGTAAGAAGACCTGCCGAGCGAAAGTATCTATTTTACGAAAGGTTAAGAGCACAAAGCTATGATACGCTTATTCGCTATAACTTGATGGCTGCTAATTTCAATGCTAGAAAAAAGAATGCTCGATATAGCTGTTTGTTACAGCTTCGCAGCCATTCTTGAAACGGGCACAAAAGTAGTTTTAGAGAGTCTGAACCGAAAGATGCCGACCGGGCACAGGAGACAGCTCTCTATCAAAATGTTTTCCAAGTTGAGATTTTTAGGGAATGCCCGCTGTTTGAGCAACGGTCTTAAGCATTGACCTAGTTCACAAAATCTTTAGCTTGGAAGCAAGGTTCAAAGACTGGCTGCCAATGTCCACATTCTGCGTTTAGTACTCTGCGTATAACTAGTTGGGAACCGGGCTTTATTACAAGGTCTGCTTCTGACGGTTGCGGGTTCTAGGCTGATTATCTGTGGCTCGCCTGCCAAGATCTGACAAATCACTCCAAAACAATCCACAAGCATTAAGACGAAAGCATTCATGATCAATACAACAACTGCCGCACCTTCCTCTCAAGTGGTGGATACGCATCCTATGGCTAAGTTTCAGCGCAAAGTGCGATCGCTAGTCGAAACCAAGGCTATTTCCACTCAAGACAGCCTTTGGAAAATTGCCTTTATCTTTGGCGACAAATGGACGCATTGGAAAGCTGAGCTAGAAGCCTTTGACTTCACCATGCAAGATAAGATCGCTGATTTGCTCGCCGTAGAGTCTTGGGAAGAGGAATAGTCAACGGCTAGTTAACTAACGGCTAGTCAACGACTAAGTAGCTACTGAGGGCGATGAATCAGTTTGCTTAGATCTTCTGGATCTACTTTGTAAGCTGCGCCAAATCCCACCACAAAATTTCCGGCTTGAGGCTGAAGCTGAAAAATCCTAAAATCGGCCAGTCCTCGCATGACTTCAACAATATTGCCGAAGCGGTCTTCAAATTGTTGAGCGATCGCACTCCATTGCTCGCTTTCCCTTTCTAGCAGAGTAGCCGTACAGTCGTAGCTCAGCCGCATCCGCGCAAAAATCTGCTGCGTTTTAGATTCATCTTCAATAAACAGCACGCTGGCCTTACTCGTTGCCGTTAGGTTGTGAGTATGTGCCGATAGTCCGCTGACAAATACATAGACATTGCGAGCCTCATCTACGATACAAGGTGCGTAGCTAGCTTGGGGCAGTCCATCCGCGCTGACCGTAGCAAGTACAGCGCTGCCAAACCGAGCTGGGAACGTTTGATAGGTTTCGAGCAGCTTGTCTTGAGCAGGATCGGGCATAAAAAAGGTTTTGTGAAAGAAGAGCGACCTTTACAGATTACAGGTACAGTCCGTAGGTTACTTAAATCTCATTCAATAGATAGGGAGCGATCGCGCAAAATCCTTGGTATTGTGGTCTAACGAGCGTCTTAACATTTCTACACAAAAGCAGCAGTGCTTACTAGAACCCCCGGCGCAGTTCCTACACCAGATTCTCTCCTTATGACTGCTCGCTCTTCAACCGCTGCCATTACTCGAGAGTCTTTTGTCTCTATCAGCATCGGCGCTGTTATTGTCGTTCTGTGGCTGGTCACAGCCTACGCCAGTCTTTTTATTCTGCCAGACGTTAAAGAGATGTCTGTCTACGGCGTGGTCGCGGTCATCGCAGGTCGATCCTTCTTACACACTGGCCTGTTTATTGTGGCGCACGATGCCATGCATGGCTCGCTTATGCCTGCCTACCCCAAGATTAACGATTGGGCGGGACGCATTGTTCTTAGCATATACAGCTTTCTGTCCTTTAGCCGGATGACAGAATACCACCATCAGCACCATCGAACGCCCGCGCAAGAGGCAGACCCCGATTTTTATCCCGGTAGCTTTTGGCCCTGGTACTTCAACTTCATGCGGGCCTACATCCGCGATGGTCAAGGCGCAGTCATCTTCTGGGGAATGTCGCTGTTCTTTTATCCCCTTATTCTTATCTTTCACGTACCGCTGCTAAATGTCGTCCTATTTTGGCTATTGCCGCAAGGTCTTAGCTCCTGGCAGCTATTTTACTTTGGCACCTACCGCCCTCACAAACGGCCACCCGGCGGATATACCAACGCCCATCGCGCAGTCAGCAGCCAAGCCTCACCCTTTCTGTCTTTCCTGAGCTGTTACCATTTTGACTACCACTGGGAACACCACCAGTATCCTCACCTACCGTGGTATAAACTACCTTCTGTACGTCGCCCTTAGTGGCCAAGACCCTATAAGTGGCCAAGGCCTTATAAAACAGGATTTTCTACCATGTCTCTATTCTCTTTCTCCGGAACGCAGCCCCAGGATTTAGGGGTTAACAATGGTCAGCTGAAAAGCTGTCCCAATACACCAAATTGTGTTAGTTCTCAAGCGCCTGCGAGTGATAAAGAACATGCGATCGCGCCACTCACCTACAGCGGCTCAGCCGCCGACGCCATCAATCGACTCAAGCAAATCGTAGAAGGCATGGAAGGCTCCGCTATCAAAGCAGCCTCTAATGACTATTTGTATGCCGAATTTTCCAGCAAGCTGATGGGATTTGTCGATGATGTAGAATTCTACGCGCCCGCTGGTGAATCAATCATTCATACCCGCTCCGCAGCGCGCTTGGGCAAATCTGACCTGGGCGTAAACCGCAAACGCACCGGGGAGATTCGCAGCCAGTTCAACAGCTAGCCGCTTGGCCCACCATCACGGAGCCTAGATAATTGGCTCGTTCGGCATGTAATATGAGCATGAATCGTCAGTAATTTTACATTAATCCTCATGGCTACCCGCGTTACGGCAGAGATTCCCGCCTCTTCTCTCCAGCCCTCTCTGCCGCCTCGCGTCCCCATTCGCCAAACTTTACACGAAGCTTACCGACAAACAGACCAGCTCAAAAACAATCTGCCTGGCAACAGCGAATTTATTCTTGCCGCCATTGACATTGGCACCAACTCCGTGCACATGGTGATTGTACGAGTTGACGCGACGCTGCCTTCTTTTAACATCATTGGCAAAGAGAAGGATACTGTTCGCTTAGGTGAGTTTTGCGAGGACACCGGCAACTTAACCGAAGAAGCCATGGTGCGGTGCATCGTGTCGCTGAAGCGATGTCTGAAAATCGCCGCTAACTTCAAAGCCAACGATATTGTTGCAGTGGCGACGAGCGCCGTGAGAGAGGCGGGCAATGGGCAAGCCTTTATCGAGCGCGTTAAAGCCGAAATTGGCCTACCGATTAATTTAATTTCTGGGACGGAAGAGGCTCGCCGCATCTATCTTGGCGTTATCTCTGGCATGGAGCTAAAAGGCAAACCGCATGCGATGGTTGACATTGGCGGCGGCTCTACCGAGATTGTGCTGGGTAGCGGCGGCACGACCGATTTTCTGAGCAGTAGCAAAGTCGGGGCCGTTCGCTTAACGGCTCGCTTTGTCACCACCGACCCGCTGAGCAAAAAAGAATTTGAATACCTGAGAGCTTACGTTCGCGGTGTTTTAGAACCTACCGTCGATCAGCTCAAGCGCAGGCTCGCCAAAAAACGTCAGCAGGGCGAAGTTCCTAGCGATCCGCTCAAGCTGATCGGCACTTCTGGCACCATAGAATGCATTGCGATTCTCAACGCGATGAAGGCAACGGGCGCAGAACCCGACCCGATTAATGGCTATAAATTTACTTACGACGAGCTGAGCGCGTGGGTTAATCGTCTGCGCAAAATGAGCTATGCCGAAAGGCTCGCACTACCAGGGATGTCTGATAAACGGGCGGAAATTATTGTTTCTGGGGCAATTATTCTGCAAGTTGTTATGGAACTGCTGGAAGTCTCGGAAATCAAAATATGCGAAAGAGCTCTGAGAGAGGGCGTTGTGGTTGATTGGATGCTGGCGAATAACCTGATCGACAATCGTATGAGCTTTCAGGATTCTGTTCGCGAGAGATCGGTTCAGAAAATGGCGCATAAGTACAGGGCAGATGGCGATCGCGTTGCTCAATTTGCCACGACCTTATTCGACCAAACTCAAGACATCCTCCACGACTGGGATGTTTTAGAGCGCGAGTATCTGTGGGCCGCCGCCATGCTTCACAACAGCGGCCATTACATCAGCCACTCTGCCCACCACAAACATTCTTATTACCTGATTCGCAATGGTGAACTGCTGGGCTTTACGGAAGCAGAAGTTGAAATTATCGCGAATATTGCCCGCTATCATCGTAAGAATTTGCCTAAGCGCAAGCACGAAAACTACAACAACTTGACCAATAAGCGCGATCGCAAAATAGTCGATCAGCTCGGTGCCATGCTAAGAATTGCCGTGGCCTTAGATCGCGCGAGAAGTGGCGCGATCGCCCATATCAACACCACCTACGACGACCGCACCCTCACCCTCCACCTCATCCCCACCGATGCCAACCATAGCTGCGAACTAGAGCTATGGAACATCGACTACAAAAAGTCTTGGTTTGAAACCGTTTTCGACACCCAACTAAAAGCAAAATTGGCCTAAAAGCGAAATTGGCGGGTGCCACTGGGTTTGACCCAGACAAAGAGAACATTCGTAAAATTAACTACAATTAGCAAATCTGCTCATATTCTTACCGTATGCTCTATCGCCGATTTGGCCGCACCGAACTGCAAATGCCCGTCTTTTCCTGTGGCGGTATGCGCTATCAGCACTCCTGGCAAGATGTTTCTCCGGCTGATATTCCACAGAAAAATCAGGATAATTTAGAAGCCACCATTCGCCGCGCTGTGGAGCTGGGCATCAATCATATTGAGACGGCTAGAGGCTACGGGACTTCTGAGATTCAGCTTGGTAAAGTGCTGCCAAAGTTTGAGCGCGATCGCCTGATTATTCAAACCAAAGTCTCTCCCAAAGCCAATTCCCAAGAATTTCGAGACACCGTCAACACTTCTTTGGCCAACCTTCAGCTAGACTACATCGACCTGCTCGGACTCCACGGGATTAACGACGCCGAAACTCTTCACAACAGCGTTCGCCCCGGCGGCTGCGTAGAGGTTGCCAAACAGCTCCAGGCCGAAGGCAAAGTCCGACATATCGGGTTTTCTACTCACGGCCCGACTCAGGTCATTATCGATGCCATCGAAACCAATCAGTTCGACTACATTAACGTTCACTGGTACTACATTTTTCAGGACAACTGGCCCGCCATCGAAGCGGCAACTAAGCGCGATATGGGCGTCTTCATCATTAGCCCCTCAGACAAAGGCGGTCATCTCTACAGCCCGCCTCAGCGCCTGGTAGAGCTTTGTCAGCCGCTCAGTCCCATGGTCTTTAACGATCTGTTTTGCCTGAGCTACCCCGAAGTTCATACGCTGAGTCTAGGAGCGGCTAGGCCGTCCGATTTTGACGAGCATTTGAAAGTATTGCCCTTGCTAGCGCGGTCTGAGGAAGTGTTGTCGCCTATTTTGGACAAGTTGGAAAAGCGGGCGATCGCCACCCTCGGCGAAAACTGGTATCGCACTTGGCAGCAAGGACTCCCGAGCATCCAGTCTACCCCTGGACAAATCAACATTGGCATGGCCCTTTGGCTCGGCAACCTGATCGAAGCCTTTGATCTGACCGAATATGCCCAAGCCCGCTACAATCTTCTCGGCAGCGGCGGCCACTGGTTCCCCGGCTACAAAGCCGACCAGCTGCAAAACTACGACCTCACCGAAAGCCTCAAAAACAGCCCTCACGCCGATACGATTCCGCAGCGCCTAGCCGACATTCATCAGAAACTAGACGCTGCCGATGTGAAACGATTGTCACAACAATAAGTCACAACAATAAGTCATAACAATAAAAATCTTCCCAATGGTCGCCCACGCTGCAAAATATCAGGGCCAATCCGCCCTACTCTCCAAAGAATTACTCACTTACTACCGTCAGGTCAGCCAGTCGCCACTGACCGTCGTAGATATTGAAACCACGGGGGCGCTCGGCCATAACGCCCGCGTCATCGAAGTCTCCATTATTAAAGCTAGCCTCGCCGACGGCCTGCAGGATCAGCAGACCTACATGATTAACCCCAAAGTCAAAATTCCAGAATTCATTACCCAGATTACCGGCATCACACCCGAGATGGTCTACCCTTCTCCACCGCCCGAAGACATCTGGCCAGAGTGCCTACCACTGCTAGAAACCGACACCTTCACCGCCCACAATATTGATTTCGACTACAATTTTATTCGCACCGAGTACAAGCGGCTGGGTACTCGTTTTTATCGCCCTCCCCTGCAAAAATTCTGCACCGTTTTACTCTCTCGAATGCTGCTAGCAGATCTCCCTTCTCGCAGTCTGCCAAAACTCGTTCAGCATTTCAATTTCGACGTAGGCGAATCTCATCGGGCCGGAGCCGATACCAAAGCCTGCTGGCTGCTAGCCAACCTTTTATTAACTCAAATTCAACAAGAAGAAGATGAGGTCTTGCTCAAGCGGTTCGGTCAGCAGTGGATTCGATTGCAAGATGCTGCCAAAATATTGAACTGCCGTAAAGAAGAAGCGCAGATCAAACTAGAGACGGCTAACGTAGAAAGCCGCATGTCTCCAAAGCGAAGGCTGCCCATGTACCGCCGATGGGGCGTTGAACAGTTTTACTACGAACAGCAAGGACAGCAAATGTCGCTGCTTTAAAATTGGCGAACCGACATTAAACCGGCACCGGCTCACCTTCAAAAGGATGAAAAGCCTTTCCTTCGAAAGATGAAAAAAGCTGAGCTAAGCGGTAATCTAGCAACTGAAGCGTTATTCACCAAACTAGCTATGCCAACACCAGAAACAGACGATAAGAAATATTCATGGAAAGGCAGTTGGGACGCGGGCACGGCGCTGATAGTGCTAGTCGGCGTACTGACCGTCGTATTATTTGCCTCCGGTTTTAGCAACTAGCCTTTAGCAACTAACCTTTAGCAACTAACTTTCAGCGGCTGACCGCTGGTCATTAGCTGCGAGCAAAAAAGCAAAGCGCAGTCAAAGGCAATTTTTGACGGTTGCAATAAACGCAGAGAGCCGCCTATCCTACAAGAGGATTATTGGCGGCTCTTAGACAATGCGCTTACCTAAAGACGACGATATTAAAAGCTCTAGCGTCAACATACTGCCAATGATCGACGTTATTTTTGCGATCTTGGCATTTTTTATCATCTCTACGCTGTATTTAACCAGCCCGGAAGGACTGTTGGTAAATCTGCCAGAGGCCAAAACGGCCACTCCTCAGACGCAGGTGAGCGCTACGCTAACGATTACGTCTGAGGGCGATTTGTTTTTGGGAGATGAGGCAGTTGCGCTCGAAGATCTAGCGGGTAAGGTGCGATCGCTCTCTCCAAACGCTCCGATCTCAGTGACCGTTCGCGCCGACAAAGCCACCCCTCACGGCACCGTCATCACCGCCATGGACAAACTACGCACTATCGAGAATGTCAGCTTGAGCATTGCGACCACTCAGCCCTAGTCGCGGCGAGGCTGATAGTAAACCTTTTGACCTTCATTAGCCACAAAGATACATTCCCGCGCAGAGCGCCAAAAGCTTGTCCACACGGAGTCTTTGCCCTCACGATAATAGTCTCCTAAAACTGGCTTGATGGCCTCAGTCGCCTCTTTGAGATGATAGTGCGGCATGCTCAGGAAAATGTGGTGGGCCACATGCGTGCCAATATTGTGATGGATATTGTTGATAAATCCATAGTCCCGATCAATGGTAGACAGCGCGCCTTTCAAAAAGAACCAGCTATCGTTGCGATACCAGGGAATATCTGGCTCGGTATGGTGCAAGAAAGTAACCAAATCTAGCCAAGCGACAAAAACCAGATAAGGCATTACATAGTAAATGACTAAGAATAAAGGCCCAAAGTGAAAGCCGACCCAAGCTAAAAAGCCTATAAACAATGTCCAACAAGTCGTACTGGTAATCACGTCCCACTTTTCAGAAGAGCGAAACACGTCGCTGCCTGGCAAAAAATGGGAGCCGACGCGCCCCGGAGAACGAAAGAACAAATAGAACGGATAAGCCCACAAAAACAGGCTGTAACGAACTGCTCTCGCAACGCTGCCCATCTCATCGTAGGTTTGTTCCGAAATGGGATACCAGCTTTCGTCGGTGTCAATGTTTCCGGTATTCGCATGGTGCGTGCGATGGCTAATACGCCAACCGTGATAAGGCACCAAAATTGGCGTATGGCTGAGGTGACCTACCAAACTGTTTAACCATTTGTGCTTAGAAAAAGACCCGTGGCCGCAGTCATGACCGACCACGAACAGCGCCCAGAACATCGTGCCCTGAGCCAGCCAAAACAGAGGGAAAAACAACCAGGAATTAAGATTATAAGCGAGCGCATATAGCCCGGCGATAATACCAATATCTAAAAAGAAATATGAGAGCGATCGCCCGACAGAAGGCTCAAAACAATGCTGAGGAATCGCTTCTCTAATGTCCCTTAGCGTAAAAGGAAGCTCTTTAATAGACGGATTTTCTAGAGATAAAGGATCTACAGATCTAGATGGATGAGAAATGGTTTGCACAAACTACCTGCGAATTTATATAGCAAATACGGCTTGTAGCTCAGGTGACTCGAGAGGCAAGTAAGAGAAATCAGAACCCTCAATCGAAATGAAACCGAACGCTACAAGGCTATTTACAAACGTTCACAATACTACATTGTGACCTCAGATAGACCGATCATCTTTTATATATTGATGTCAATCTATCTGTAGCAAGATGACTAAAAAGTCAATTGACGAGGTACTTGTTGTACCTAGCCGCCCATCTGTATCTGTCTCAAATACTCTGCACGAAAAAAATAAATGCTTTAGAGTATCTAGAATAACGTCGCAGCCAGACATACTGAGGTAAGGTTTACGCGCCTGCGCTTATAGGCTCTCTTTCTTTACTAGATGCGTTTTTTTATGAAATCTTTTGCAACTGCGCCGCTTTCAGCCACACCGCTGACAGCGGCATCGTCAGATAGGACGCTACTGGCTTCGGTGCAGAGCATCAGCTTTGGCGTCCATGTTGTCTCACTCCTGTTTGGCTTAGCAGGACTCCTGCTGGTACTTCCCAATACAGACTTTATTGCGGCCTTACCTGACATCGGTCGAACGGCCTTCCGCTGGTCTATGGCCGGTGGGGGAGCGGTTTATATGATTTCTGGCACGATCGCAGTTGCCGTTTATGCCTATCGCCACCTCGGACTGTGGCATACGCTCAGCTTCGCCATCCCAGCGCTCACCGTTTCTCTTAGCGCAGAATTACTTGGCACCAGCACCGGATTCCCCTTTGGCCAGTACCATTATCTCAGCGGATTAGGCTACAAAATTGCCGGACTCGTCCCCTTCACGATTCCGCTCTCCTGGTTTTATCTCGGCTTTAGCGCCTACATCATTGCCCATCAGGGCCTCAAAACGATCACTAAAGGCTGGCGCGTAGATCTAGGGGCCATTCTGTTTGGCTCCATATTGCTCACCGCCTGGGACTTTGTGCTAGATCCTGCCATGAGCCAGACGACCATGCCATTTTGGGCCTGGGATCAGTTTGGGGCGTTTTTTGGGATGCCCTATCAGAACTTTGCGGGTTGGTTTGGCACTGGCTTTGTGTATATGGCGATCGCATCTCTCCTCTGGCGAGCCAAGCCCCAGCCCTGGAACGAACTACCGCTATCTCTACCGTTTAATATCTACATAGCTA
>JBBSOB010000104.1:0-14660 GCA_038260205.1 Phormidesmidales cyanobacterium | reverse complement strand
CTGGTAGATCATCGCCTGCACCTGCGCTGCGAACTGGGCTACGAATCTGTTCCTGAAATTGTTAGCCAATATGTAAACCATCCAAATCTGGCGCTGATTTCGCTGATGGATCATACGCCAGGGCAGCGGCAATTTACCAAGCTCGACAAGTTTCGCGAGTACTACATGGGCAAACACGGTGTCACCGAAGCCGAACTCGATGACTTTATAAGAGAGAGACTTAACGCTCAAAAAGAACATGCTATCAACAATCGCAAAGCCCTGGTAGAGATGGCAACCACTCACAATCTTTCCATGGCCAGTCACGACGATGCCACGACTGAACATGTACAACAGGCCGTAGAAGAAGGGGCCAGTATCTCCGAATTTCCGACTACGCTTGCCGCAGCAAAAGCGGCAAAAGAGAACGGATTGAAAGTGCTGATGGGTGCGCCCAATTTGGTTTTAGGCGGTTCCCACTCTGGCAATGTCTCGGCGATGGAACTGGTGAAGCTCGATCTGGTCGATCTGATTTCGTCGGACTATGTGCCGCACAGCTTATTGCAATCTGTTTTTGTCATCGCTGCTGTGACGGGTAAGCCGGTGTACGAGACGATGAAGCCAGTGACCATAAATGGCGCGATCGCCATTCAGTTAGAGAGCGATCGCGGCAGCTTAGAAACAGGCAAACGCGCCGATCTGCTCACTGTTCGCTGCGACAGCGACCAGGTGCCTCAGCTCACTCAGGTGATTCGAGGGGGCCGCCGGGTCGCTTAGCGGCTATGCCCTTGTGCCGATTACTCGCCGCTTCATCTCCCCTCAACCAGTTGCTCTATCTCAGCAAAAGCACTAGCGCAATCAAAAACTATGAATCAACCCACACGGACTATCGATACATTTGTAAATGTTTTCACTGGGCTGCTATGTCGCTCAGATACAATACCGGCAAACATACAGTCAATGCTGTTTGGCCCTTGTGAGAAGCAGTATTCATGGTGTGGGCAGAACCGATGAGTAGATGTGAGCAGCGATCGCACCACACAGCGTGACCATCATGTCTAATTCGTCAGGTTCTCAACCTTCTGATGCGCCAGCAGCCTCTACACGGATTGATCAGGTTGCGAAGGGCGATCGCAATCAAGTCATTGGCCAGGTGTTGGGTGGCATCGTGGTGTATGTCAGTGGTGGGCAGCCGATTATCAATGCGCCTGCTGAAGTTTCGAGTGATCTGAAGCGGCCCGAACTCGGCCCAAATCCTTACAAAGGGCTGTTGGCGTTTCAGGAGACGGATGGCGATCGCTTTTTTGGGCGCGATGCGGAAATTAAGCAGCTTTGGCAGAAGTTTTGTGATTTGCCTGAGGCGGAGAGTGGCGTTCGCTTGCTGCCGATTTATGGGCCATCGGGGTCAGGGAAGTCGTCTTTGGCGAGGGCTGGGCTAATGACGGAGTTGGCAAGACGGCCTGTGCCAGGAAGGGATAAAGCAAAGGTGGCGGTGCTGGTGCCAGGGACGCGGCCTGTGGAAGCGCTGGCAACGGTGCTAGCGAGGATGGCGATGAAGGATCCGAGTCCAACGGCGAAGATAGCAGAGTTTGAGCAGGCGCTGCTGCGGGTGAATAAGGAAGGCCAGACAGAAGACCAAACAGAAGGCCAGTATGATGGCCTGCGCCGAATTGCGGATGCGCTGCCAGATATTGAGATTTCGCCTTTGATTGTGCTGGTAGATCAGCTAGAGGAGATTTATACGCTTTGCAAGGATGCAGGGAGGCGGACGGCTTTTGTGCAGAATTTGCTGTGTGCGACGGGCGACCCGGCCAACAGGGTGTCGGTGATTGTGACGATGCGGAGTGACTTTTTGGGTGAGACGCACAAGTATCCAGAGCTGAATAGATTGTTTTCTACGCAGGGGTTTTTGGCTCCGGTGATGAACAAAGTGGAGCTGCGCGAGGCGATTGGCAAGCCTGCAAAGTTGGCCGGATACGCATTAGATGAGGAAACGATTGATCGATTGGTCTATGAGACGGTGGATCGGGAGGGCGCTTTGCCGTTGTTGCAGTTTGCGCTGAGTCAGATATGGGAGGGGATAGAGAAAGGGATATTGCCAGCGGATACGTTGGAAGAGTTAGGCGGGGTGGGGGGTGCCCTGGCGGAGAAGGCTGAGCGGGTGTATGCAGGGTTGCAGCCAGCGCAACGGGTGATTGTTCGGCGGATATTGTGCAGTTGGGGGAAGGGACGCGGGATACGCGGTGGCGGTTGAGCGATTAGTGTCGAACGATTGAGTTCAGCGGCGGCGAGTGACTTTGACATCCCCACCAATCATCTTTATTCCGCCGCTGCAACGATTTGTTATACCTTGGTTATCTGTTAACTTCTTAGACTTTTTGAAGCCGATATTCATTGCGAAGATCATCAACTGAAAATTCAAATTCTGTGCGGTATTGGCTTGTTAATATTGTCATTCAGCATAAGAAAGTGAAGAGATTATCTATGATTCGAGGAAGCTCTTCTGACGTTATATAAGTTCCGAGAGCCTGACCGAATAAAGGCTTAGTCATCTTCTTGCCCCCCTGATTCAGGGATTTTAGAGCTTTAGAAAATTTATTCTTATCTTCACTAGTAGTGCATTCATTTTTAAGATTCTCAATTGCATCAACACACCAAGTATTTGGAGAGGTTCGACCACATTCATTATGATACTCTACCCAACACCGATATAGAACTGGGGAATCAAAAGCATCTTCAAACTCACGATGCCCTATTTGGAACTTCTGACATTCAGGAAGATTAAGACACTTTATAAGCTTTGCAAGTTCTTCTGAAGCATCATTGTCATGTAGAATATAAACTTTTTCTGAACCATGTAATTCAAGTATTGCCTTTGCGAATCCTGGAATATTCTGTATGCCTTGAGCATTTATAACCTTGATTAGCCCAGAGGAAATTGTGCGTTGAGTACGTGCCAAATAATATGATGAAATAAAATTTTCTTCCGTCTCGCCTTCAACTAGTACAATTTGACGAGAGAAGAATAAATGAGTATTTTCAACTCCTAGTGATCTAAGCGATTGTGTTATTGCTAATGGATTTTCTTTTAAGAATACAACAGATGTACTATTCCTGTATCGGCTCAGCAATCTGACCTGACTCGGCTTTACGGAATTCATAATGAACGGAGAGTGGGTAGTCAAAATAACCTGATTGCCAGACAGTGCAAAAGCTTCGACTGTGTTTAAAAGATCTATTTGAGCTTTGACATGTAAATGCGTATCTGGCTCATCGAGTAGGTAAACAGTTTTATCATCACCAGGAACTAGGGATTTCTCTTTTTTGAACTCAAGAAGAGCCATCGTTATTCTTCGCTTTGTGCCATCTCCTTTATTGTCAATGTTGATTTCATTTCCATTCTCAAGAAATATTACCTTTGCCTCTATATTCAGGTTTTGCGGTTGGCATATTAGCTCAATTTTTACATCAGTCAAATCTCGAAGGAATATTCGCATCTTGTCAAGTATTCCCAACTCCTCTAACTGCTGCGATATTTCTGTTGAATATCCACTTATTCGATCTTTTACAAAATCCTCGATTGTAGAATCTTCATTGATACGCTCCTGCCAAATACTAGATTTTTTCTCTTTTAGAAATACCTCTTTAAAGAAATCTGAAATATTTTCAAATTGACGACCATCTAATTGAATATTGTTGAAACGTGGAAATGTAGCATTTTGGATAACCAAATTTTCAGTGCGATTTCCAATCTTTTCTATGATCCCATTTTTTAAGTTGTCAAGATTTGAATTTGCTCTTACCGTTAATCCAAATCTACGTGCTGTCTCGAATATGTAATCTTTATCTTGTTCATTAGATTGATTGCTACTGAGGCGCTCCAGAATTTTATCAAGAGAAGCAGGTGTTGGCAATTCATGGAATGAGATCTCTCTTATACTATTATTGCTACGCTCGTAAACTCGATTAAAAATGGAATCATCGATTTCAATAGAAATGGTAAGTTGGTCTTTTCCATAGGTTAGATCATCAAGCGTAACTGAACGCCCTTGGGTAATAACCTTGAGGCAGTCAATTAATGATGTTTTTCCACTATCGTTTTCTCCAACGATTATTGTTAGACTCTCATCAAATGTGATTTCAAAATCAACTAAGGATCTAAATCCATCAACTTTAAGACGCTTTATTCTCAAAATCCTACCCTACATTTATTTGATTGACATCATTTGACGGAAATATTTCAGCATTGATAATTATCTCTTATATGATTATTGTAATAAGTTCCTTTAGAACTCGATTCTAATAGTCCTTGAAATATGTGTTTTGGAACTTGACAAAAATCATAGACTTTACCTTGTTTGAATTTGATTTTCATTTGTTGTGTAGACTCATCGTATCCAATTTCAAGAATTGCGCTAGAATCAACGGACTGCATCTCCATAATTCATTCCTTCAACTAATAAACTAGTTCGACTAAATTAAATTCAATAATTCAAGAGTTGGGTTTAGGTACTGTAGGCAAGCTTAGCCAGTATTTCATCAATAATTACTCCTGTTTTTCAGATGCCATAATCTACTGCACTCTGATTTTTGTAGGTATAACTATTTATTAGAGGGAAAGATTCCGCCTAATCACCCTAAATAGCAGATTAGGTAGAAATATTTCTGCCTAATTGCTCTGTGAAGGTAGATAGGTGGAATTTCGCCTACCTATCTACCCAAATAAAATAATTAGGTAGAAAGTTTCTGCCTAATCATAGCTGATCATAGGCTGGCATCCCCAGAGTTGTTGGCTGCGATCGCTACGTCTTCAGCAAAGAAAAACCCTCCCCCTAAACAAACCGCAACATAGCAGCACTCATTACTCTCAG
Organism: Phormidesmidales cyanobacterium; assembly: GCA_038260205.1. GTDB lineage: Bacteria > Cyanobacteriota > Cyanobacteriia > Phormidesmidales > Phormidesmidaceae > Phormidesmis. The sequence continues at coordinate 9,810 of JBBSOB010000104.1, read as the reverse complement.
AGCGCGATCGCTTTGTTCGAGCCCTCAATCCTTCTGAACGGTACTGCGATCGCTTGAGTCGGGCAGGCGATCGCTTTGATTGCGGGTGCGATCGCTTTGGTCGGGTATGTAATCGCTTTGATTGAGCGTTTGATCGCTTTGGTTGCAGGCGCGATCGCTTTGGTCAGGGATGCGATCACTTCGATCAGACATGCGATTGCTTTGGTCAGGGATGCGATCGCTTGGGTTGAGTGCTCAATACTTTTGTTTGGGCACGATACTCATGAATTGTGCAGATTTATCAGAATTGATCCAATGGCCAAACCCACAGCTAAACGCGGTGCAAAAGATATCAGCTTTGCAACCTTTAATCTATATAACCTTCAGCTACCCGACACCAAATGGCATAAAAACGTCTACTCCAAAGCAGCCTACGCTGAAAAAATAAAATGGTCAGCGGCCACCCTAATTCGGCTCGATGCTGACGTAATCGCCTTTCAAGAGCTGTGGTCTAAACAATGCCTGATAGATTTGTTTGAAGCCGCTAACCTAGCCGACAACTACACCCTCCACTTCATTAAAGACGAATGGTACAACATCGCCGTTGCAGCCGCTGTGCGCAAGCCCTGGCAAGTCGTAGAGCATAAAACCCACAAAAAATTTCCATCTAATATCAACCTCAACAAACCGCGCAGCGATGACGGCGAAGATGATGACATCGCCATTACCATCAACTGCTTTTCGCGCACCATTTTGCAGCTTTCTATCAACCATGAAGACTCCCCCGCAGCCGCAAAGACACCGCTTCCCAACATTGAAGTTTTGATTACCCATCTCAAGTCAAAGTGCCCAACAGTGCTAAACACCAGCAGTAAAGCGCTGAAGCTGCATCAAGAAGCCCTCGGTAGCGCGCTTTCCACCATTCGGCGCACAGCAGAGGCCGCCGCGCTGCGGGTATTGCTCACCACACTAATGAAGGAAACCGATCAGCCAGTGGTGGTGCTAGGTGACCTTAACGATGCGGCGCTCAGCAATACGCTTTCGATTATTACGCAGCAGCCCCCTTGGCGAATGTACGAGTCTAGCCGAGTCGGCAACTGCGATGACGTCGGACTCTATACAGCCAGCATATTGCAGCAAATGCGATCGCTCAAAGACGTGTACTACACCCATGAGTTCAAAGGAATTCAGGAAGTGATCGATCATGTCTTAGTCTCAGAGCAGTTTTATGATCATTCCGATCGTCGGATTTGGTCATTCCAAGAAATGCGAGTTTGGAACGACCACATCGCAGACGATGACAAAAGTTCATCGGATCATGGCGTCGTCAGCGCCCATTTTCTTTACGATCCAAGGTAGGTATAGGTCATGACGAAGGCGTCATTTAACGTGCGATCAATTTGAGCACCCGTGAGATCCATCTATCAAGATAATTCGCGTATCAAAGCAGCATCTTATACACAAAATCCATATTTATCCGAAGGTTCACGGATAAAACGCCGCTATTTTGATACCTGCGTCGGGAAATCTTCAGTTAGATGAATATAAAACAAAGAGAGCGCGATCTTTCAGTGACCTTTCTCTGTTGGTTTATATTCGTTTTTCCAACCCTACTCGCCCTTATTCAGAGGTGCTTGCTGCCATGACACCCATTGACTTTTCCCGACGAATCCCTACCAAAAGAATCAGCGCCGATATCAGCGCCTATCACGGTCTTAGCACAGTGATAGGCTACATCTCCGCCCGCCCAGAAGCCACAGACAAAAGCCTCAAAAGCGCCTATGAAAAGATGATTGCCAATCAAAAAAAAGAAATCGAAATTGCAGCCATGCTAAAAGCAGCCACCGATGCCGCTCGGCAGGCTGAAGCCGACTTCCATGATGCAGTGCTCGCCATGAAAGAATCCATCCGTGGACAGTTTGGCCCCAACAGCGACGAAGCCCAAGCTGTAGGCTACAAGAAAAAAACTGAATACAAACGCCCTCGCCGTCGTAGCGCCTAACGCCTGTAGCTTTTCTATACAAATTAAAACTACAGCATACTTAGAGCCTGCTAGGAATTCCCAGCAGGCTTTTTTGTTCGCCTACAGAGAGGTCGTTGCTTTGCGATAAGCCAGGAGTGGGCAATTAGTGACTTAAATTAGGTTGTGAGGGCGGCGGCGTTTCCTCAGCAAGTAATCAAAGAGGCGACTCAATTTATAATTGACAAATGAATAAGCTCACCTTAACTCGGCCCGATGATTGGCATCTGCACTTACGGGACGGCGCGGCGCTGCAAGCTGTTTTGCCCTATACGGTGCGTCAGTTTGCGCGGGCCATTGTCATGCCAAATTTGAAGCCACCTGTGCGATCTGTAGCAGATGCGGCGGCCTATCGCGATCGCATCCTAGCCGCCATTCCACCCGGCCAACAGTTTGAGCCCCTGATGACGCTCTACCTCACAGACAACACCAGCCCAGACGATATCATCGCGGCCAAAGCCTCTGGATTCGTCAAAGCTGTGAAATACTACCCAGCCGGGGCCACGACCAATTCAGAGTTCGGCGTGACCAATATTCGTAAATGCGATGCGGTCTTGGCAGCGATGCAGCAGGTAGGATTGCCCCTGTTGCTACATGGAGAAGTAACCGATCAGGCGGTTGATATATTTGATCGTGAGAAAGTCTTTATCGAGCAGCAGCTAATCCCGCTCAGGCGACGATTCCCTACGCTGAGAGTGGTGATGGAACACATCACCACATCAGATGCTGTGGCATTTGTGCTAGATAACAACAGCATCGCCGCCACGATTACGCCGCAACATCTGTTGTTTAACCGCAATGCGTTGTTTACAGGGGGAATTCGTCCTCACTTTTACTGCCTGCCCATTTTGAAACGTGAGCAGCATCGTCAGGCACTGGTGCAGGCAGCAACCTCCGGCAATCCTAAGTTTTTCTTGGGGACAGATAGTGCCCCTCATACCCGCGATTGCAAAGAGACTTCCTGTGGCTGCGCGGGCTGCTTTTCAGCGCTACATGCGATGGAGCTGTATGCAGAAGTGTTTGAGAGGGCTGATGCGCTAGATAGGCTCGAAGCCTTTGCGAGCTTCTATGGGCCAGATTTCTATCAGCTCCCCCGCAATACCGAACAGATTACTTTGACCAAAACGAGCTGGCGTATCCCTGATGAAGTGCCCTTTACTGAAACTGGCCTCGTGCCTTTAGGGGCAGGCAGCGAGATGACGTGGCAAATGGCGTGACCCTCGCTCCAGACGGCGTGGCTCAAAACGAGGTGACACTTTTAGAGTGATCAGATCGTCTCAAGGCTGATCGTCATCCCGCCTCGTTGTGCGATCGCTTTCGGCGGGGCTTCACCAACGCCAATCTGAGTCCATTTGCTTCAGTTGCATCGAGACTACCTCCCGAAGTTCGCCAAGACATCGACATCCCAGTACTTTCACGCTCACAGCCTAGCGGCAACAGTACAAGCCACTGCAATCAATCAAGCCCAAGACCCATCTAAAATATGGCAACTCCTCCACACTCATAGAGGTGCTCGAAGAAGATGTCGCACTGCGATTTGCCAAAGTGCAGTTAGGTACTCCCTTCGCAGCGGCGCTAGCTCATGCGGTAGCAGACTTAGTGGAAGAAGTCGCCGAGTCGCGAAACTTAGCAAGATTTTAGATCTTCGTGATTCCCTAGAAAGACTGCGAGATCGCCCGCCTGATGACTTACGAGAAGGATAACCAGGCGGAAGGCAATCTAAGCTGCGCTCAGGCGGTACGTACTTTTCTCACCCCGATGCCAGTCACCAGCGCGAACACCACCTGATAAGACGTTTGAGATCCGGTTACGCGCCTTCAGGTACTGCGCTTTCGGCATCCCTTCTTGAAAGAGCGCATCCATCACTTCCGCTATCTTGAAGTCCTTCTTTGGCTGCGTCTCCAGGATCAGCTTGACCGCATCCGGGATAGACTCATTCTTTACCCCTGGCCGGGTGTACTTCTGCCACGACGCAGTGCGGCCATCGGCCTTCTTCTTCGACGTTGTCTGCTTTCGCTTAGCTTTCGCCTTGGGCGCGGGTTTCTCTGCTTCTTCGGGAGTCGGTTCTTCTACAGATGGAATAGCAGCAGACGGGGCTGTTTCTACGGACTCTTCAGCAGCTGGCGCTGGTGCCTCTACTGTAGGTGCAGCAGCATCCTCGAACATGGGCATCACGGCCCGGACGCCGCGCAGCTGCTCACGCAGTTCTTCGAGCCGCGCCGTCAGAATCTCTTCTTGAGTCACGAGGTCTGACTCTATCTCCCGCAGTTGGGGTAATACAGTTGTTGACATAGATTATGAAAGTTGAATAGTTCTCTTACAGTCAACAATACTAACGCAATTTTCGGCTAAAGCAACACAGTGAGAGAATATTAATGATTGCCACTACTCAGCGGGCGAATCGGGGGATCGTGCCTGCGCCTTCAGAACTTGTGCGACCAGGACAATGGGCCGGTAGATGTAGATGACTGCCAGGTTGACTGGCGAAGGATCAGCCTCCCAGGAGGCGATTAAACGCTCTAAGGCATCTGGCCACCCCACCTTGAACAACCGGCCCTGTGTCTGTAGCGGTAGGGCCGCTTCGATATCTGCCTTGTGCTGCCGATACCAGGAGATCGCTCGGTTTATTCGTTCTGCGGTAACAGGCTCCATGGATGATTGGCCTGTGGTTGTACAAACGCTGGATGCCTCTTCATACGAGTGTTTGAAACTGGTGCTCACTGCTTTCGTCAGCGGGAAATAAGCATTCCAAACGTAGCTCTTGCAGCGTTATATCTTGAGGAGTCCCCAGTGTCGTGAGCGTGACGAAAAAGCTAAGTTGTTGGCTGCCCTTCAAAAAGTTGATAGTTAGGATAGGGAACTGCCAATTGTCTTTTACCGGGACTTGCCATAGCGCTTCTATGTTTGGATAAGCCATCAGTTCTTCAAACAGGTTTCGCGACTTTGTATCCTGCCCTTCTGCTAAGCTTTCCCGATAGACTCGGTGAATCAGGTGAGGGGCGATCGCCTCCCAATTCGCAATATGAGTTTTCGCCCCCTCAGGATGCAGCATCAGCTTCATCAAGTTAGGTCCAATCTCTTCAGGTACCGATTGTCCTGCCAGCAGCCATCCTAGCAGCTTTGCAGCCCCTTGATTCGTTTGAACTTGGTTCCAATAGCGATCCATCACCAGCGCCGGGTAAGGCTCTTGCTGGCGCAGCGTAAACTCTAGCGCACGGCGAATAGGAGCCACCTCGGGCGCGGACAGATCAAGTTCTGAATAGACCGGCGCAAATCCGGCAGTCGTCAGCATTTTATTTTGCTGCCGAAGAGGAACATTTAGCACAGTGGCTAGCTTAAGTACCATCTGGCGGCTAGGATGAGCGCGGCCAGATTCAATAAAGCTGATGTGCCGTTGCGAAACACCACTAGCACCTGAGAGGTCAAGCTGGCTGAAATTTCGATGTAATCGCCACTGCTTCAGCAGCAAACCAAAAGTATTATCGCTACCGGCAGATAAAGACATCGCAAGCTACCCAAGGATTCATGTACCTCCCATTATTACCTCAAAGGTAATTGAATTAATTATCTTTTGCAGGCACCATGGGGCTATTCATTCGACCGCAAACGACCATCGGAGAATCTGAATCATGGACACAGCAAACCGATCGCTGACTAGAAAGCTCGCACCGCATAGCCAATCGCTCAAAGTGATATATCTCCTCTGCACTGCGCTCAGTATTCTTATCTCTTGGGGCATCTTCTCTCAGTTTTTTCTAGCAGGCAATGCCTCTATCGCCGCCTTTTTTCAGCAGGCATTCCAGACACCCGTTGCAACCCTGGTATCCAGCGATGTTCTGATCTCGTTCATCATCTTTATCATTTTTGCCTACGCAGAGCTTAATCGTCTCAACATGCCGTCTAACAGACTATTGCTCTATGTGTTGGTGGGCTCTTCCGTGGGCGTGTGCTGCGCACTATCGCTATTTCTCTACCAAAGAGAAGCCTGGTTACTCGATACTAAAAACGCTTAGGGAATGCATGACCTACTCTTCTATTTGGACTTGTCCATGCTAATTGCTCACGAGTTGGATGCTGTCATCCAGTCAGAATGGCGGCTGCTGTTTTTCCTGAGAAAGATGCCTGAGCAGGCGGCGGCGGCTAGTTTCGTCGCGTTGCACGTTCCGGCGATCACAATAGTCCTATGGCTCACTCATTCAACAGCGCCATCTATCCAGTTCTGGACTCGAACTGGCATAGCTTTGTTTCTGATTATCCACGCTTTTTTGCATAAATCTCTAGAACGCCATCCGTACTACAGCTTTGACTCCTTACTCTCGCAAAGTTTTATCTATGGGAGTGGCTTCATAGGTTTGCTTTACTGCGCTTGTCTCATGGTCTAACCCTGCTTTCAAGTTTGGATGATGATACAAGCGCGGCGCGGCCCTACTTCCCTGCTCTCTCGCACCGCATCCTAGCTCATTAGCGGATGTTTATAGCTCTCTAGCATCCACGCTTTGACCTTCCCCGGCTTAACCGTTCGTGAGCTGCCTTAGCAAGCTATCAGTATGGACCGGCGTTGTATTGCATGGCGGCGATTCCTTTAGAAGGCTGCGCGATCCCGCCCACTACGTTAGCGAGTAGTATTCCTTACTGTCGAGGAAATAGGCTGCGAACTGACTTAGCTGACGCTTGGCATTCTCATAGTGAGCGTCATTTGAACCTCGAATTGCATGAGCACATCGTACGCCGTAAGCGGCTGTGTATACGATGGCTGCTCCCACCACGCGATGCTCTTCTGTCGTAAAGGGCTGCCCTCGGGCTGCTTCATACTCTCTGACAAAGTCCTGCACTTCGTCCAGACTGATAGCGGGTTCTGGCGGGCCAACACGCCAGTCATGGCGATAGACACGGGCGGCACCCCCGACAAAGCAAGGTTCTAGTCCAACCCGCAGTGAGTCCCAATCGTAAACGCAGGCCAGGTCGCCCTGAGCAAAGCTCATATTCTGTAACGACCAGTCCGAATGGCCGATAACCATAGGGCCGGGCGCTGCCCGCAGTCTCTGCTTGGCCTGCTGAGCGATGCTGTCTATCCATTCGGCCCCTGCCGCCGTTTTCTCAAAGTCGAATAAAGCGTTGTGAGGCCGATGCCATAGCTCAGGCTTATGCAACTCCACCCAGATGAGTATATCCTGGTGCGAATAAGATTTGCTTTGCCCAATAAGCCGAGCCAAGGAATGAGCCATTGTTCGGCGGATATGAGCCATCGGCTCCAAAGGCGATCGCTGCTGTACGGGCAGGGAGTTTTCTCCCGAGAGAGACTTTTCATCAGCGCGATGGCGAAGCCTTCCAAGGGAATCGCCCTTGCAAAAGGCTTGGGCGGTGAGGATAGTTGGCCCCATTCGCTGCGGCAGCTGTAGGACAGCAGGACAGGGAAAGCCAGCGTCCGCCAGCGCTTGCTGCACTCGAAAGCTAGCCCGAAGACTGGAGAGCCTCTGCTGAGCCCCGTAAGCTTTGAGGACAACCTGCCTGCGGTCGCTCAACTGAACCACAAAAGTTGCGCCGACCGATAAATAGGCAAACGTGCAGTAGAGAATTTCCTGATCGAACTGTTGGCGGCAATAGTCATTCAGCAGAGCACTGATTGCATCAGTGTCTGTGGTGCCAAAGATAGAGCGAGCCAGCGCATCGTCAGGCGTGATCTGCCGCGTTAGCTGGGCCTGCAAACTGAGACAGGTCATGCGGTTTCCTCGGGCTTAAGGTGCTTGCCGCAGGACTTATGGCTGCCCTTCGATAGGGTACCTCACCCAGCGTCTACACCAGATTAGAGCATAGCCGAGAGAAGGCATGAAGCGCGTTGGGGCTGGTTGTGTGACCTATCACAGAGGCACTCCTGTGGAAGATAACCCGACATTCCAAGCCGCCATCCGTTACACCACTGGCATCTACTATCCGCGCATAGCCGATGCGCCCACCTCCGCTTTCATCGCTGCACGAAAGGTACTCTCACCGGGTTTCTTTGAACGACAGCCAATACCGATCAAGCACCCCAGCGCACCTGAGAAACCCTATAAGCAGTGGTCGCTCCTCACGAAGCAGCGCACCCGGCTGACGCGACTGCGGCAACGCATCCTAAGCAAGACACCGCTGTTCTTCTTTAAGCAGTATCAAGCGAAGCTGGCAGAGAATCCTGAGTACTATGGCGTCTGCATCGTTGCCCACGAGGGCAATTGCAACATCAATCCGGGTCAGCGGCTTGGTTGGATAGCGCAAGAGAAAGCCATCGCCCGAGAAAACGAGCTACGCGCTCAAGGTGGGTAGTACTTGCAATCAGACTGCGACAAGGCGCACTTGCGCCGATTCTATGAGAGAGGTCTGCCAGCGGTATCGCTACTTCTGCAAGCCGACCTTTCTCCATCCACACATTTGAGGTTTTGAACAATGATGTATCCAACTATTTCCGTTAACACCGCTGAGTCCGCCTGGAACAATGCCATAGACGCATGGCAGGACTGGTCTGAGGCTACTTTCGATGAGCAGTACAGAGAGGCCATCCTCACCCTCGTAGCGGGTCTGGCAACGCTCGTAGGCTATCTCATAGGCTGTGGCTACTGCTGGCTGGTGCTTCAGCTCATGAAGACTGCCCGCCACTGGCTAACTGAAGCGGTACAAGCCATTCCTGTATTGCGCGGCTGGTGGGTCGCTCCGTTTGTCGTAATCGAACCAACGCGATACCCAGATGACTGCTGGCAGGTCATTGCTCCTGCTGTCTCGCAAGCCATTCTCGACTATGAACTGGACTGGGCGATCGCTGCCGAGGAGAGTCCAATAGACATCAGCTAGAACTGAACGCTTTCGCGGTGAGTACATGACGCATTCTCCGCGAAGCCATGCACAGTCAAAAGAAACTTTTTCTCTCAAAGTTACAAAGCTTGAGCCACAGTCACTCATCGCACCGGATATTCAGCGACTGGTTAGAGATTGGTGCGATCGCCCTGCATCAGCTGCCCTACCAAAGCGGCGAACTTGCCAAAGATGCCGCCTTTGAAAGACTGGAGCAGCACTACATGGAAGCAATCAAGCCTTACGCCAGAGATGAGCTGACCGTCTTTGCTGAACTGCTGAGCCTGGCACTGGCCGAACATCATGCAGGCTATGGGGATTTTCTGGGTGAGATTGCTGGAGAAGCCGAGCTGCTGAGCAAACGCGGCGGTCAGTTCTTCACGCCCTATCATCTGTGCCGGGCAATGGCGAAGATGACCCTGGGTGACATCGCCGCTCAAATCAAAGCGAAAGGCATAATCACCTTAGCCGAGCCCGCCGTTGGTGCCGGTGCCCTGGTGATCGCCAGCGCCGAAGAAGTCGCTAGCCAGGGTATTGATCCACGCGCTCATCTTCAGTTTGACTGTACAGATATCAGCCGCGACGCCTTCAACATGGCCTACATCCAGCTCTCGGCATTAGGATTACAAGCGGTTGTCCGCCACGGCAATACGCTGTCGAATGAGTACTGGGAGTCGCGCCCAACGCCACAGTTCCGACTCTTTCACCAGTGGCTAGCGCGGCAGCAACGGTCACAGCGGCTTGTGCAGGCAGTACGGTCTCTGTTTCAAGAGACAACTCCCTCGGAAGACTGCGAGATCGCCCCAGTACCCGAGCCATCGACGACCCTCTTCGACATGGACGAGTTCGCCGTTGAGCAGCTGAGAAAGAGGGGCGATCATCCTCAGCCCGACATCGTTCTAGACCAGCCGATTACTCTCTTCTGTTCATAGTTACGAAAATAGACATATACGTCAAAGAGAAGATATCTCATCGGTTCTCTTACGTAT
>JBBSOB010000103.1:0-14685 GCA_038260205.1 Phormidesmidales cyanobacterium | reverse complement strand
CAGCGGCCCAAAAGATAGAGACCATATCGGCCCAGACGCCTGTGTCTTGGTGGGTGAACATGACGCATTGCAGGCCGTTGTCGGGCATGTGGTGGGTCATGGCGCGGTAGGCATCGACCATCCCGTGGCGGAAGTCTTCGCCGTCGCCTTTGATGGCTAGGGCGCGGCGGGAGTCCCAAGTCCATTGGTCGAATGGGGCGGGGGGATTTTTGCGGAGCCAAGCGATGAAGTATTCGGTTATCTCGTGATATACAACTGCATCCGCATAGGGAGGATCAGTAACGAAAATATCACAAGATTTTTCAACGTTATTAGCTGACAAGGTACTTACATCTAGAGCATTTCCAGAAATTCTCGTCCCTGAATATTTCGGGAATAAAAACTTTTCAAAAGATACGAAGCTACGACAGCCATAGTTGAAGATAGTATTGAGTGCTTGGTTGAGGAAAACATTCTTTGGCCCCTCACGGCCCTTGTCGGAATTGTCCCAAATACTGAGTCTTCCGCTCCAATTAAGACCTGAAGCAAAGCCTAGTAGCGTATCGTTTTTTTGAGCTGGAGACTCCAATCTAACCAATGATAAAGAAAGAATTTGCCTTGCGTTGAATAGTTGATGCCAGTATCTCCATCCCCGTGTCCGGATCGGTTCGTCAGTTTTTGTTCCTGGCTCAATTGCCATGTCTGGCACTACTCCTTTCTCTTGCCAATCCGCTAAGTTCTCTTCAACAATGTGGCTAATTTTCCGTTCTCGTTCTAAATCCGCCTCGGTTATTGAAGCGAAATAAGTTTCCTGGCGAAACTCTCCTAAAGTTTCTTTCGTTATCCACTGAATGCAGTAAAGCCGCTCTTGAAAGATATCGTCTGGTCGAGGCTTGAAGTCGTTTATTTCCCACTGTCGCAGCCGGTTTCGATTTTCTCCTTCCTCAGTGCGATAATCACCTCGAAGCGTCTTGATCGAATTTCGATATGCTTTTCCCTCTAATTCATATACCAAACTGCCATTTTGAACCGTACCTTGATCGGCTAACTTCAACTCAGCATTGCTCGCATCCGAGATAATTTCAATATCAAATCGCTTCTGCTCAAAGTTTGGTACTAACTTACCGTACACATTCCAAGTCTTAGAAATCACCCAACTCGGAGCCATCGGCACCATCCACCCCGTCTCAGGACACCGCGTTTCTAAACAATACAAAAACGCCTTCGCCCGATCCCCCCGCTCATTGTGTTCAATCCCCAGCTCAGTAATCTCCCGATCCACCGCTTCTGCAACTTCTCTCTGAGCCTTCTCAATCTCTTCTCTCTTCTCCGCACTCGCCCCAATAATATTCAGCGCCCCCCAGGTGAGCATACAAGCCACCGGATTCAAATCCGACGCATACACATCACACCCCAACCGCGCCGCCTCAAACGGTATCGAGCCACCCCCACAAAACGTATCCCCCACCCGTGGCCGATGCCCATAGCGCAACATCCCCAACTGCTCCACCAGCCCCTCATGAGAATCCGCCTCAACGCCAAACCGGGCCAGGTGCGCATTCACCTCATCCCAAATCGGGCCATACAGCACCTGCGGATCTAACTCTTCTGGTCTACGACACAGCCTCACCTTCTCCTCATAGGGCAGTCCCGCCAGCGCCAGCGCCAACAGCGGCTGCTTCTGCTCATCCGCCAGCCCCCGCTTCCAGCGCAGCTTCAGCTTCGGATACGCAGCCGCATCCAAAGGAAATTCAAGCGCCTCAATCTCGTCCGCATCGTAAAACTTATTCGTGTAGTCAAAAAAATCCCAGGGATTCGCCAGCGTAATTCGCTCCGCAATCTCCCCCACCTTCAGCTTTGGCTCTCGCCGCCCAAACGCCGCATCATCCATCGCCATCAACAGCTCAAAAATGTGCAGATCCGCCTCCAGATCATCCGTCACCGGCAGCAGACAGCCCAGCACAATCGCCCGCACCATAATCAGCGGCTTACGCCCCTTCCAATAAGACCCCAGCGCCGTCAGCGTTTGCCCCGCCCCCGCCTTACGCTCTTTCTGCGCCTCCGCCGACACCTTCTGCGCCGGAAACACTCGCTCTATCAGCGAGGGAGCATCTTTGAGAGCAAGCGGCGTTAAAGGCGTAGTCGGCATAGGAAATTAAAATAAAAAATAAGGAACAGAGATGAGCGTCACGGCCAGCTATATCGGAATCTCTTCGTAGCCACCCACTTTGATCGCGTTGACAACAGATTCAACGCGATCAGCTTGCTGTTTAATGCGAGGCCATGATGTAGACATCAAAACGACAATCGCAATTTGACGGCTAGCTAAATTTTGCTGATAGCGAAGGTTGCGATCGGTGGTAATTAAAAGCTCATAGCTGTCTTGCTCAGCCATTGTCAGTAAGTCACCATTAGACAGCTCTGACCACCCCCGCTCATAGGCTGTATCAATGATATGCTCTGGCAAATAGCGACGCAACGGCACAGGCGTCCCCTGATCAAAAAGGATTTTCATCAGCTAGCAATTTGCTCTAATGCCGCCAGCTCATAATCTAAAAGCGCCTCCACCTGCACTCGGGTTACGCCCGGAAACCATTCCAAAAATTGGTCAATCGAAGCCCCATCTTTGAGATTTTCAAAAAAAGCAGCTATCGGCACCCGAGTTCCCTTAAATACCCACGCCCCACTTACCTTATCCGGCTGGCGCTCTAGCATATTCAAAGGGTTAGTATTTTCCATTCACTTCACCATCTGCAAACTTATGACCCAATTTACAACTGCGCTCTTCTCCTCTCAGCTTAGAACCAAGCTTCAAAATTAGACGCTAATTTTGGCCATTATTCTTTAAAAAGCGGCAGCGTTTCATAACTCTCCTCCTGCTCCTTTTTCTCAACCCGCCGAGGCTCCAAAATCACCGGCTGCGGCGAATCGCCCAGCGCATACTTCAGCGCCATCCGCCAGCCCCTCCCCTTATCCTCCAGAGCCCCCACCGTAGAAGCCGTCATCCCAAACAGCCACCAGCGCTCCTCTGGACGCAACGCCAGCCAGTTGCGCAACGCCGCCCCCACCTTCTCTTCTTCCAGGTCTTCAATTGCCCAAGCCAGCACACACAGCTCCTTACCCAGCAGCCGATCCACCCGATTCTTGCCCACCTTCCACTGTCCCGCCTTCAGCTTATGTGCCTTCAGCCGCTCATTAAACATCCGCTTAACTGGATTAGAAATCTCCGTCCACACAGAGCGCGGCAGCACCACACGATCTAGCAGCTCACTCTCATCGCTGTGGATGTGCATTCCCAAATCTTCAATGATCTGCACCGGCTGCTGAGTTCCCCGAGGAATCACCACTACAAAATGATGCGGCGCAGCCGTCAGCGGAACGCCAAACCCTTGGGTCGCATGGGCAGGTGAATCAGCGACCTTCTTTCCCGTCTTTTTTGAGGTCTTTTTTGGGGTCTTTTCCAGCTCTTTGGCCATAGTCATCGGATCAGCCTGTACTAGCGCCATATCACTGCTCTACCGTATCGGGTGTTAGCTCAATCCCTGCCAGTTCAGCAAAGGCTTTGAGGTCAAACCCGGTATCAAAAGCAGCACCATCTCGGATAGTTAACTGTACCAAAGCATCCGGCTCATCGAGATTTTCCCGCAGGGCCGCAATCACCTTTTCTAAAATGGTAGGCGTCACCGCGCGGTCATTAAACCGTACCTGCACCGCTTGCTCCCCTTCCCCCACATTTAGCGTGACCCCATGAAAAATAACGCCCTGACGCTCCTTAAAGGCCGTAATCAAGCCAAAGACCGCATTCGTCGTATCAAATCGGGGTTTCTGACGCTTTAGCTTGGCAGGCAGCGCCTCGTCGATCTCAGCGCGTTGGGTGCCCTTCTCGGCAATCGTAAAGGTTTCAGTCGCTTTCGCCTCTCCCGCACTGGCATAGACCTGAAGCATGATGCGATCATCTGGAATCGCAAACGGCTCGTCATAGACTCTGCCTTCACGCGGGTTCGTCGCATCGGTCGTGTAGCGAATCTCAGCAGCAGGCGCGACCTTCAGCTCAATCTTACGATGGTCGGAATACTCATGCACCTGATAGCGCACTTTGAGCTTAGCTACCCACCGCTTAGGCTCGCCAGAAGCATGATTGCCTGTTGTGTCAAAGGCTCGGAAATAAAGCGTCGGCTCTTTCGTGCGAAAGGCATCTAAGTCATCCACCACCGGATCGGCATCACTGACCGCCGCCGTCGTTGCATAATGCACCTTCGGACTCGGGCCAGCATGACTCGGCGTAATAGAAAGCACCGATTCATCGCTACGGGTATCTTCCTGACTCAAAACGTTAACAGCAGTTTTTTCTTTCGGGAACGGGCCTTTTTCAATCCAGCCATCGTTGCCTTCTCGCCAGCGCCCCTGAGAAATCGCCTTTACCTTCAGCGACTCTAGCCCTTTAATGCCGGGTAGCCAGGGCCAAGCCGGGTTACTTTTTGCTCGCATTAGCACATCGCGCCAGGGCGTCCGGCGATCGCTCTGCGGCCAAAGGTCTTCTTCAGCCATCGCAAAGTACTTAATCGAATTTTCGTCAGCATCTACAGCCAGCTTTTCATCACAGCGCATACTGGCCAGCATGGTTTCAATCTGGGTTTCAACGCTATCTGCACTGGTCTGCCCAAACTTCAGACCAGTCTCAATGGTGGCCGGTTGTAGCCCGTCTTCAGAAGGGTAAAACAACCGGTTGTAAGTGCCTTGCAGCGCCTGAATAAACGATCCTTCGGCTTCTTCTCTAGCATCTTGAGCCTGAGCATACAGCGGATCGCTAGAACTCAACCCCTTGGCAATATTCTCAATGGCATACAGCTCCCGCAGGGCTTCCTCTACCCGGCTCGCCATGTGAGTGTCATTCCCAGAGAGCAGCAATAGATTATTTTTTTCCGACACAGACTGATAAAACCGCTGAATATCTTCTGGCGGCACCCGATTATCAGGCGGCACCACCACCAATATGCGATGAGCGCTCAGCTTGATTTCATCAATCTCTGGCATCACCATTACCTCCTGATAGGCCCGCCGCGATCGCGCCTCTAGCTCCCCCTCCAGCCGATTTCTCAGTGCCTTGTACACCTTAGGTTCCGGTAGCCCTTTCGCCTCGCGCTGAATCCGTTTAGTCAGGTTCTCAGTGTCTTTAAAGTAAAACAGCTCTCCTTCAGCATGGAGATACCAGGCGCTTTTACGCAGCCGCTCAAACGCCTGGGCAAACTCCTCCGGCTTCCGATTAGGCGCAGACAGATACTCAATTACTTCCTCACGGCGCAGGCCCATATGCCCCTTCACAGCCAGGGACAGCGACGCCGACAAAATCATCGCCGCCACCTGCGCCGCCGCATCACTGTTCAAGTTGGCATCAATATCTTCAGCATGGGCATTGCCATTGTCGGCAATATCCATCGTGATCGCCGGTCGCAACGCCCGGTTGATATCCGTGACCTCATTCATCACCTGAGGGTCATTCAAATTCAGGTGCTGGGTGCCCACCAAAAAGACATCGTTATGATCTCGCTGCCATACCGAGCGCACCACCCGCGCCGCAAACTGCAATAGCCCCCGCGTCTCGCGAAAATCTGGATTGTCCTTAAACAGCGCCACCAAGTGCTTAAACGACGGATGAAACGGATAGGTCGCCCGAATTTCATCGGCAATCTGCTCCAGACTGCGAGCGGTCAAATAGCCGCTATCTTCTGCCAGCTTCACCTGCGCAGCATAGGCTTCTGCGACCTCATCAATTTCCTCGTCTGTCGGCATTGACGAAAACAGGCGCTTGCGCAAAATCGAGTACACTTCGCTGCCTTCTAAGGAAACGGGCGTAATCTTCTTAGCCTGGCGGGAGGCTTCTCGCTGCACATCGGCCACGAGCTTATTTACTTCTTTAACCTGCTCGCGGTAGCTATCGGACAGGTTTGCCAGCACCACACAGCAGCGCGGCAGCTCAAGCGCGGCGACAAACAGATTTGAAAGTGCCCTGGTGAGTACATCCACCATAGAGCCTCGACCCACAGGCACCGTCCGTGCTTCGAGGAAGTAGGGCGGCAGCTCGTCAAATAGGATTAGCGTCGGGCGATCGCCAATCATTTCCTTCCAGTGCTCTTTGCCGGGTGCCTTGGGGCCATTCTGCCAGAACGGGCGCATCGCCTCTTCCGCCCCGAGCTGCTTAGCGATTTCACCCCATAGGTAATGGTCTGGACTGTCTCGACCGTCGAATATGGCGACCTGAGCCTGCGTGTCGTCTAGTCGCTGAATCACATCTGAAGGTAAGACGTGCGATCTCGCAGACGGATATTTGGCCAGCAGTCCTAAAGCGCACATCAGGTGGGTTTTACCACCCCCCATCGCTTGAGCCAGTTCAAATAGAGCCTGATCCGTCTGACCCGACAGCCGCAGCAGTCCCTCCCGCAGCAGTTCCTCCATCCCTCTTGTCAGATAGCTCTTCTCAAAAAAAGCCTTACCCTCGTCGCCGGAATCAATCATCTGAGCCAGGTTCTCAACGCCTCCCGCCACCTGGTAGTCCAGGGTGGACACATGAATTGTGCAGGCGTCTTTGACCGTCTTTAACATATACGCTTCTCTATATTTAGTATTCAGAGCTTAAGAGGTATTCAACTAACGTCAAGCTCTACGCGGACAATAGGTCAATCCTTACGGAAAAATACCCAAGTGGCCATAGCCATCCAACGTTATGGAATTTGCTCTAATTTTTCCAATCTGGCAGGAGGGAATCAAAATCGTGTGTGAGGTTCGCTGTAGCAAGGGTACCGCGATCGCTCCATCTATCTAACACTTGCAGCAGCAGCCATTGAAAAATATCAAGGCATATTGATAGGTCCTTCACGAATCCAGCAGCGCTGCGTAGGCAACCGATTGGCTTCTTTTCTGGAATGGGTAGAGTAGTAGCAAAGTTGGTGCTGTGCGATGGCGGAGCCTTCCAAGGGAATCGCACTCGCCAAAACAGGCGTATTAGCTATTCAGAGTCACATAGGAATTAGAGCGATGGCTATTGAGACGGATGATTTTGCTACCTCAGGGAAATCCGACCAGGATAAAGCCAAGGTCATTCATCAACTTGCCGATGCCGCGAAAGCTTACAACTGGCAGAAGGTCTTTGAAATTCTAGGCAAGCATCCAGAGTTGATCAATGCGACTCGACCTGGCGGAAAATCACAATATACGCCTCTCCATCAAGCTGCACATGGAAACGCCGCACCGGAAGTTATCCAGAAACTGCTAGTGATGGGTGCATCCTTGACCCTGAGGAATGTAGAGAGTGAGAGAGCCATAGATATTGCTGAGCGAAAAGGGCATCAGCACCTCATTCAGCTTCTCAAACCAGTTCAGGAAGCCTCGGGGGAGACCCCGCTGCTTCACTTCCCCCACGATATTACAAAGGCTCAGACTATCTGTGCTTTGCGCTTTCAAGGGTATGAGTACAAGAAATCTAGAGGTGTTTCCTCCGGTGGAGAGCCAGTCAAAGGCTTTGCAGAGCTGATCGCGCCGGTTGTAAATGAACTAACTCTGCATAGTTCCCGCAATGACAATTTCGCTGTCTTCTTTGGCTTGCAGCGTTACTTACACAAGTGGGGAGGTGAATCTCTAACCAAATATTCAGAGGAACACATCGCGTACGACTTTCTCTTCCTTCATTTATATTCTCATGAACCCTCAGAGCCTTTCCGTAACGATGAATATTGCCGCCAATGGCAAGACGACTTTTTACCTGAAGTAGAGAGCATTGCTGCTCTTGTAAGAAAAAGTTTTAGGCGGGTTGGAAGTGGCAAAAAGATCGCACTGTAGCCCATCTGAGACTTCTCTGCTATCTGGCTGATGGTTCTACCTCTGGATACCGAGGTTTGATGGACAACGGAGGGTAGGCGTTTGCCAACGCCCCGCAGAACTACCTAACTAATCGCACAAACAGTGTAACCCCGTGACGAACCACGCCCTCCTGAGCTGCTGAAATGCTAACGATAATTGCTCAATTAGGTTGGTAGGTCAGCGAAAAATAGATCCCGTTTTCCTGTAGTGAGCTGCCTCGGTTACCAATGCCAATCAGAGGAATGCCAAAATCTGTTCGCAAAAAAATGCTAGGTGTCGCCTGCCAGCGCAATCCGATGCCTGTTCCTAGCAGAAAGTTATTGCTGGGATTAGGGGTGATGTTGTTCCAGCCAAAACCGGCATCAATAAAAGGTGTTAGCTGTAGAATATTGGCATTTCGGGTTAGGGGAATTCGTAGTTCTGCCGAAGTGTTGAGGGCATTATCGGCGACCAGCTGATTTTGAGCATATCCACGAACCGTGCTGATGCCACCCAGACTGAAGCGCTCTAACGGCAGCAGAGAATCTGGCGTTAGCTGGACGTTGAACTTTATCAGTGAGAGTAGTTTGGGAGAGACTTGCTCAACCCATTGAAACTGTCCTATCCACGAGAAAAATTGGCCGTCGGTACCGGTGTCATTATCGGTTGCGCCAAAAATGCTCAGGCCCAGGTTAAACTGAGAGCGAGCAGCCAGTACCCGGCGAATGTCACGCTTTGTCCACTCCTGGGAAAATCGCAGGGCACTGATTTGAGATCGCCCGTCTTCTGGCCCAATCGAAAAAGAAAAGGGAATGTCATCTAGAATAAAGCTCTGACTGGTTCGCCAGTCGAAATCTAGCCCGAGGGCAAATTCTTGCGAAACTGTCCGCTTAATAGGCTGACGGATGCGAACAGATATCGTATCTGTCTCGCTACGAATGCCAACGTCTGCAAAGGTATCCTCAACAATACGGCTACCGCTGTTGTTGTAGCGAAGGCTGAGGGTTCCGTCAGCGGCATTGAAAGGAAGGGAAATGCCAACGTCGTAGAGATCGAGCCCTTCAGTAAGGCTATAGTTAGCTGAGAGGACATCGCCGATGCCAAACAAGTTGCGGTAGCTGGTAGAGAAGTTGGCACCGGCAGAACCAATGCTGGGAGAGCGGTAGTTGCTGGTATCAGCTAAAAAACCAAAGGCGCTGGTTTCTTTGAGATCGAGTATGAGCAGGCTGCGACCAGGCTGTGTACTAGCAGTGAGTTCAGCGTTGACCTGACGGATGTTGGTGTCTAGCTGGAGGAGCTGAAGGGATTCTTGCAGGTCTTCTCGGTTGAGGGGCGGGCGACTGACGCGGCGGAGACGATCACGCACATATCCGTTTCTCAGGCGGCGCAGGCCGTTGACCTGGACTTCTTCAATGCTGCCTTCAATCACCTGCACTCTGGGATTATCTGTAAAGACCTGGTCGGTGGGAATGAAGGCTCCTGAGGTGATATAGCCATTGTCGATATAGAGCTGGGTGATTTGCGATCGCAAGTTAAACAAATCAGAGAGCGTAATTTCTTCGTCCTCATAGCAAGCCACTTTTGCTGCAATTTCATTTTGCAGGACGGTGCTGCCGACAACCTCGATATCGGTTGCAAGAAAGCTTACTTCTTCGCCCGTACGTGCCAGAGGCAGACATTCGTCCGTTTCAGCAGATTCTGGTTCAGGCTCCGCTCTTAGGTCTTCGAGATCTATGGTTGGCTTTGGCTCATCAGGAATAGTTTCTGGCTCAATCGGTAGCAGGGGCGGTAGAGCAGGCTCGGTAGGAGACGGAATGTTCTCGGGGGCAGACACCTGCGCAGAGACAGGTTCAACTTCCTTAAAGGTAAAGAAAAGCACAAGACCGATAAGCAGAGTAAGCTGCTTTGAAAACTGTTTTCCCATGATCTAATTATCGGTGGCTGATGTTCGTGAATGTACTTAACACTTTACTAGAAAAATCATTCAATCTCCGGCCTTAATCAAGGATCTTTGACAATAATTTGTGAAAAGGCAATGAAAACCACGCTAGTGATGACTTTGCTCGTTTGAGTTTAAATAGAGGGTGTTAGCTTAATCTTTAGCACCTAACTTGCTTGCAGTTTTCTGAAAGGTGACTCTGCATATCTATACAGAAGTGTTGTCAGAAAGTGCTATTCAAGCTCTTGCTAGTGTTGCCTACTATAAGTTCAACAACAAGCGGCGAGGTGATGACCACGAGATAAAGCTTGTTGTTATTCGCAAGAAACAAACCTTCCCAAATACTGGAGAACGAATTATGAAATTCACAAAAGCAAGCGTTTTGATTGTTGCTTCCTTGCTAACGGCAACAGTAGCAAGCAGCTGCTCTCAGCTACAGACGCCTTCTGCAACGGCTGCTAGTTCCGAGTCCCCCGCATCTGAAGAAATTACGCCCATCGACAATCCATCCCCGTCGGTTTCCGAGCCTGAGACTACTCCCGCGTCTCCATCTTCGGGAACAGAGACGCAACCTCCCACCCAAATGGCATTTGAGTCAGACCAGCATTTTGCGCTAACGAATGGGCGGCCAACGACGATGATGTACTTCTATGCATCGCCTAGCGGCGTAAACGATTGGGAAGAGGATATCTTTGGGGATAGTGTTTTGCCGCCGAGTGAAAGTGTCCTCATCACTATTGATGATGGCCAGGAAGCGTGTAACTACGATTTTCGAGCAATCTTTGAAGATGGTTCTGATTCTCAGGCATATGAAGTGAACCTATGTGAGCTATCTGCCTACACAGTTAACTGATGTAGAACATGTGCTACGGCCTCTTCTTGGCTTGCAGAGTTATACCTTTTTTGATTTCTGTTCTTACACATTTGGAGTGTTGTGTTATGTCTGTTATTAGAATTGCATCTGAATTAGTCGGAAACGTCGGATTCGGCGTCATTAAAAACACGGTTCGCTTGGCCTTCGGCGGTGGCAAGGCGGTTGTTGGCCTAGTCACCGAAGATGAAGAACTCATCAAAGATGGATGGCATACAGCCACTAGAGGCGCTGTGCATTTGGGAGCCGCCGTTATTGGAAATTCCCTCGCAAATGGTGAGCCAGATGCGGAGCACACTTTAGGTGAGTACGACGAGTATTAAGTGTGGTTTCATCGCTTAGCTACTCTCCTAAATATGGCGCGAAAAGGTTATGTTGCATAGCTTTTTTGCGCCATTGGCTCAAGAAGGACAGTGCCCCACAAGTATCTCATTATTAGCTACAGCCGTGAGCAATCCCTGAAAGACCAATTGCTGTTCGCGTTTTTTCTATCCTAAAAACTCTGGCGATCGCACTCCTGACTCATCATAAAACGGCCATCTGAAGTACGATAAACCGATTGCGGCTCGACAATACGATTTCTGTCCTCGCTAGCTTCTGCTACATTCGTAGGGATACCTCGTGCGGTTCCGGTCGGGTATGATGAGCTTGTGAGGAATGTGGTAGGGAGAGAGGGAAGGCGATTATCACCCGTGAAGACCAGAGTAGCATTACTGTCTTGAATACGTGCAACACAGCTACTACTTATGACTGTTTCAGAGTTGATAAGAGCGCTAGGCAATTCTGTCAACCCTTCTTCTATAAATTCTGTATTTAGTGCGCTAATGTCTATGGTTCCATTGATGCCGATATCTGAACTAGCCGTGATGTCACTTAGAGGAGTCTGTTCAGGTCGCGCATCAGTGCCAAAGATTCCTGTTGCCTGGATATCTATTCGACCACCTTCACCTGTGAAGGCGTTGGCTGTAATATCACTATCTTCTTCCGGAACAGCTACTAAGAACGGAGATACAATATTGATATTCCCTCCATCACCTCCTGCCGCTTCTGCGCCTGCATTCGTGGAAATTACAGCTCCTCTACGTAAAACTAAAAGTTCGTCAAGCTGAAGATTTAGATCTCCTCCATCCCCGGAAGACGACGTCGCCTCTATTCTGCCGGATGTATCTATAGTAACAATGCCTCCTACGATGCTGATGTCTCCTGCGCGACCTGCTCCATTGCTAGTCGTTGACACTATTGCTTCATCAGATACATTGAGCTCAGGGGTTATTATTGCTATACTTCCACCGCTAGATTCGCGAGTTCTTCCAGATATCCGACTTGAAGTAGGTTCTTGCGATGATGAGTCATTTATCCTCTCCGAGCGACCTACTATATCAATTGACTCAGAAGCTTGAATTCGTAGATTACCTGCAGGTGCATTACCCGAGATAGAATCGACAGATATAGAACCTCCGTTTCGTAGAACCAAACGCTCCGTTTGAATATCTACATCTCCTAGCGGCTGATCTCTAGAACTGCTACCCCTAGTTGTAATTCGGCTTGTTGTAAAACCGTCTAAGTTGCCTCCGTCAATCTCAATGAAGTTTGAAAAGACTTTAATACTTCCTGAAGAACCTTCTGATGTAAAAGTCTCAGATGAGACAGTCCCACCATTCCGAAGTAAAAGAACAGGCGTACGAATTAGTATGTCACCGCTACTACCTTCCGCAATCAGCACTGCATTGATAAAGCCACCAACCCCATTCGCTTCAATGGACCCACTTGCAATGATTTCAATGTCACCAGCATCACCGCTACTGCCAAAACTTGCAGAAGCATCAATCTCCGAACCCTCGCCAGTTTGAACACGTTGCGTCCTGATTCTAATATCGCCTGCGTCACCTCGGCCAAAAGTTTGAGTTCGAATATCAGCATTACTAGACAGAGTGACTGACTCAGATGCATCTATATCCACAGAACCGCCTGGGCCATCGTCAGTTCTAGCTGAGATTATTGCTCCGTCACTAAGCAAGACATCTTTTGTGACAATGCTAATAGTACCTCCGATTCCGCTTCCGTGTATATCTGCCTGTATCCCACCAGGGATATCTTCGTCCCCCACCACGAAGATACCCTGTGCGTCTACGCGCTCAGAGGCATTTATGATTATGTTGCCTGCGTCACCCTCGCCAGAGGTAGTTGACAAAATACCAGCTCCCTCTCTTAGAATTAAGTAATCCGTTTCAATATTAATTTCCCCACCTGTTCCTTCGCCAAAATTGCGTGTTAGCAGGCCAGCGGTGGCACCTCCCCTTATAAATACGGAAGGAGATTCTATCTTTATACTTCCCCCATTGCCGGTTGCGCCTGGTTCAACAACGGCTGATATCCCAGCATCTTCTAGGAACAGCTCGTCTGTCGCCCTGACAAACACTCCTCGACCACCTAAATCGCCTTGTGTATCAGCGAAGATGCCTGAAAAACCGTTGTTTTCGTCAGTAAAGATTCGAGCGGCTTGAAGCTGGATGCCACCACCTCTAGAACCACTTGCGTTAACCGTCGCTGAACTTAAGCGAATATCACCAAGCTGCTCTACCTCTGAATAGTCCGTGGTAAAACCGTTTAAAGAAAAATTGAGATTCACCTTTCCCGAACCCGATACGCTACCAATGTCGATGACACCGCCAACTGATGACAGTGTACCTTCAAGCGCTACATCGCCTCCTACTATAGCCAACCTTTGACCATCTGGAACTTGTAATCCTCTTGACGAGGAAAAACTAGGACTATCTCTACTAATCTGCGCACTTTGCGGGATGGATGGAAGAGGATTGGCAAGCAGACCGTTTGCTGGAAGGCCAACAACGGCTTGGTTTGCGATAAGACCAAAAGAGTCATCATCAAAAAGTAGTGCGGATGGATTGACGTCGAGAAGCTGATGTTCTTTCGGATTATTAGCACTAAAAAGACCACTATCGCCTAGTTGAATAGCATCTGCGGTGGAGACTACAAAAGAGGCTGGTAGATCGAGGCTTGCATTCGGCCCGAACAATATCCCATTAGGATTAATGAACAGTAGATTTGGCTTCGACCCTATTCCAGGACTACTAGCGATGCCTAACGTACCTGATATCTCCGAAGGACTGTTTCCCGTTACACGGCTTAAAATATTTTCTAACTGGTTACTACTATTTATAAAATACGCGCTTCTGTTCTCGCTTACATTGAGTTCTAAGAAACTATGAAACAGATTGCTTCCGCGACTTAATCCACCTTGAATTTCATCAATGGGCAGTCCGAATGAATCTAGGGGTACTACTATGGAGCGATTTTCATTAAGCGTAGTGTCGGGCACGATGTTACTCTGTGCAGTTGCAGGCTTTCCAAAAATAACCAGAGCTTTTGTAAAAGCTAGAAGGTATAGCAGTAGCAGAGATAGTCTTTGCATATATGTTTATATCTTACTGTTACCAAGCAACCATAGAATAATATATCCGAGCTAGATATTATGCTGCATATGTTTAGTTTTCTTTCAGAACAAACGAGATTGCAGAAAAGTGCAACGGGTTTGGCTCAAATCGACGGTAGGCTTGGAAGCAAGCTGACAGCCAGGGCCTAGAGTGCGCCAGTATAGTGTCAATAGGTCTGCATGGGCTATAGGCGCGATCGCAACTTCCAGTCTCAACTACCCGTAGTAGACCAACCGTGAACATTCTGCTGATTGAGGTATTCGGTGTGATAACGATTGGGTGGGCAACCATGCTGTATTGGTTGACGCGAAAATGGCTGCGCCAAAAGCTGGCTTGGCAATGGTGGCAAGCACAGCAAACGCAGCATCTGCACCACCAGGCAGAATCGATTCGCGATGGCTTACTTCAGCAGACGTTTGCCTTTCGGCGCTATTTGGAAAGCGCTGAGCAGAACACTTCAAAGCTCGCTGGCTCTGCTCAGCCAGCAGCCGAGCAGGCAGGCTGCTGGCTAGAGCGATTCCAGGGATTCTATCAGTCGCTCGAAAGCCTGAGCAATGAGCTATCGCCGCCGTTCGTCGCTGATAACTTGCCGCTTGCGCTTCAGTTTG
>JBBSOB010000102.1:0-14713 GCA_038260205.1 Phormidesmidales cyanobacterium | reverse complement strand
CGTCGCGTCTACTTGGACAGTTATGGTGACCTCACGCTCAAGGATCCGCCCAGTGATTATTTTGTTAAGCTTCGCCAGGACAGCGCCGAGCATCGACAGCGCATTTTAGCCGAGTTTGGGCCGTTGAGTCGTCCTACTCATGGGCGAGACGATTGGGATACGGCTGCTCGCTCGACGCTGCAACTGATGCAGTCAGGCGCAGAGACAATCTACCGGGGGACATTGGTGGCCGATGGCCCTGAGGGAATACGGTATCGTAGCCGACCGGATGTGTTGATGAGGCGAGAAGGGGAATCCTGGCTAGGAAACTGGTACTATGTGCCCCTCAACATTAAGATGGGAAAAAAGGCTAAGCCGGAGTATCAGCTCGTGGCTGCTTATAGTGCGTATGTGCTAGCGGAGATGCAGGGCGTTTGGCCTGAGACGAGCTGGCTACAGCTGAAAGAAAAGCGTCGCGCGGTGGATTTGGAGCGCTATGTGCCCAAGTTGCAGGCTGCTTTGGATGATTGCTTGGATTTTGGCGACGGCATTTTGAATTTGCTACAGCCGCCGGAGGTGTTTATCTCGCGCAGTCGATGCGATATGTGCCCTTGGCTGAGCCATTGCTATCAGGAAGCAAAAGACCAAAATCACCTCTCTTTGCTGCCGGGGGTAACCCTGGCCCGGTATCCGGTATTAGAATCGCTGGGGATTACGACGGTAGAAGCGTTGGCAACGGCTAAGCCGTATCAGCTAGCGAGTGATTTGGATGTCGAGTGGCCGGTGACGGAGAAGATGATTTTTCAGGCGCGGGCGAACTGGCAGGGGAGTGCGATCGCTCGGCTGCACACAGATACTTTCCGGCTGTCTCCTCAGGATTTACCAACCACAGAGATTGAACTTTATTTTGATATTGAAGCGGCCCCTGATAAGGATTTAATTTATCTGCACGGCGTGTTGGTGGTAAATAACCGCACCCAAGAAGAGACCTTTCATGCGCTAGTTGCTGAATCGCCGGAGCATGAGGAAACTGCCTGGTTTGAGTTTTTGGCGCTGGTTGACCGCTATCCAAATTCGCCAATTTATCACTTTTGTCCGTACGAGGCCCAGACGGTGCGGCGGTTGGGTGAGCTATATGGCACGGCAGGTATTGATGTAGAAAAGCTGCTCGCCCGCTTTGTAGATATTCATCAGCGGGTGGTGGATGCGGTGGCGCTGCCGGTGGAGAGCTACGCGCTGAAGCATTTGGCCAGATGGATGGGGTTTGAGTGGCGCGATCAAGAGGCGAATGGGGCGCAGTCGATTTGCTGGTATGACGATTGGTTGACGACGGGCGATCGCACCTACTTAAACACAATTTTGCGCTACAACGAAGACGACTGCCAGGCGACCTATCGCGTTAAAGACTGGCTGGTAAAATTTGCTCAACCCTTTTGGGCGTAATGTGGCTGCGAACGATCGGGCGATTCCACAAGCAAAAAAGCCCCGGTCAAAATTATATTGACCGGGGCTTTTCATTACCGACTCATCGCGAACTACTTCAGCAGCGCATTCGCTCGAGACACCACGTTATCAATCGTGTAGCCAAACTTCTCCATGACAACGCCACCTGGAGCCGAAGCGCCAAAAGTATCAACAGCAATCATGTCACCTTCATCGCCGAAGTACTTGGCCCAGCCGAAGCTGCTCATCGCTTCTACCACCAAGCGTTTCTTCACCGACTTAGGCAGCACCGACTCTTTGTAAGCTGCGTCCTGCTCTTCGTATAGCTTCCAGCAGGGCATGGAGACCACGCGAACTTTCTTGCCTTCGCTGCGTAGCTTTTCAGCCGCATCTTCGCATAGCTCTACTTCGCTACCCGTGCCGATTAAAATCAGCTCAGGCGTGCCGTCAGAGTCGGACATGATGTACGCGCCCTTGGCAACGGCGTCGATTGAGGAGCCAGGAAGGTTGCGCAGACCCTGACGGGAGAAGCACATGAGCGTGGGCGCGTTGCGCTTAGTAACGGCAATTTTGTACGCGCCAGAAGTCTCGTTGCCGTCTGCGGGACGAATCACGTACAGGTTAGGGATGGCCCGCAAAGAAGCCACCGTTTCTACTGGCTGGTGCGTGGGGCCGTCTTCGCCTAGCCCAATGGAGTCGTGGGTCATCACGTAGATAACGCCCGCTTCGGATAGGGCCGATAGGCGGATTGCGCCGCGCATGTAGTCTGTGAAGACCAAGAAGGTGGCGCAGTAGGGGATGAGACCGCTATTGTGAAGCGCGATGCCATTGCAGATAGCCGCCATGCCGTGCTCGCGTACGCCGAAGTGCATGTTGCGGTTTTCGTAAGCGCCTTTTTGATATTCGCCGGAAATCTTCAGCTCGGTGAGGTTGGAGTGGGTGAGATCGGCAGAACCGCCAATGAGTTCGGGCAGAACGGGAGCTAGGGCGTTAAGGGTAACTTCGGAATTCTTCCGAGTCGCCAGCGCTTTGTCTTCGGGGGTGTAAGTAGGGAGTGCATCTGCCCAGCCTTCAGGCAGTTTTCTGGAGATGAAGCGCTCAAATTCAGCCGCTTCTTTCGCATACTTGGTGCGGTAAGTCGCTAGGGTCTCTTCCCACTCAGCTTGGGCGCTAGCACCTTTGTCAATTGCCTGACGGTAGCGGCTTAGCGCATCTTCAGGAATCTCAAAGGGTTCGTATTTCCAGTCAAGGTTTTCGCGGGTGGCTTTGGTTTCATCCACGTCTAGCATTGCGCCGTGGATGCCGCCTGTGCCAGCGCGGTTGGGCGAACCGTAGCCAATGGTAGTCGTTACCTTGATCATCGTGGGCTTGTCGGTGACCTTTTTGGCCTCAGCGATCGCCTTCTCAATACTATCCAAATCGGTGTTGCCATCTTCCACATGCAGCACATGCCAGCCATACGCCTCAAAGCGCTTGCTCACATCTTCTGTGAAAGAAATATCGGTAGAGCCGTCAATCGAAATGTGATTGTCGTCGTACAGGGCAATCAGCTTGCCGAGGCCCCAGTGACCTGCCAAAGAGCAAGCCTCGCCGGAAATGCCCTCCATGTTACAGCCATCACCCATGATGGTGTAGGTATAGTGGTCTACCACGGTGCAATCAGGCTTGTTGAACTTGGCTGCCAAGTGCGCTTCAGCCGCCGCTAGGCCCACTGCGTTACAAATGCCTTGACCTAGGGGGCCAGTGGTAACTTCAACACCGGGCGTCTCAAAGTTCTCGGGGTGCCCAGGCGTGCTAGAGCCCCACTGACGGAACTGCTTGATATCGTCCATGCTGACGCTGTCGTAGCCAGTGAGATACATCATGGCGTACTGCAACATGCAGCCGTGGCCCGCCGACAAGACGAAGCGATCGCGGTTGAACCACTGAGGGTTCTTAGGATTGTGGCGAATAAACTTGTCCCACAGCACAAAAGACATAGGAGCTGCGCCCATCGGCAAGCCAGGGTGACCCGACTGGGACTTGTTGATGGCATCGATAGCCAGAAATCTAATTGAGTTTATACACAGCGTTTCAAGCGATTGAGTTGCAACAGCCATAGTCTTCTTTTTTATTGAGAGGGCGGGTTCTTAAACAATAGCGATTCAGATGGCCCTCAAAAAAATGTTGGGGTCATCCTAAACAAATGTTTAAGAAGTTTTGTTAGGTCATTATACCTATCAAAGGAAGTATCTATTTTTTAGGACAACAGATACAGCGCTTAGCAGGGAAAGGGCTAAGCGAACATTAGCCTGATCTGGGTGCGAGTAAGTACGCGAGCAAGTATTAGATTTTTATCAGATTTGGGCGATCGCCTACTGATACTTCTTAAAGGCCAGCGTAACGTTGTGACCGCCAAAGCCAAACGAGTTTGAAAGCGCGACATTCACAATCTGCTCTCTACTCTGATGGGCCACATAATCCAAATCGCAAGTAGAGTCAGGGTTTTCTAAATTAATAGTAGGCGGCACCCGGTCATTCGCGACGGCCATCACCGCCGCAACGCCTTCAATCCCTCCAGAACCACCCAACAGGTGACCCGTCATGCTCTTCGTCGAGCTAACGGTGATGTTGTAGGCATGGTCGCCTAACACCGTTTTGATCGCAGCCGTTTCGTTGGGATCGTTCACCGGCGTGCTCGTCCCATGCGCGTTCACATAGCTCACATCAGTTGGGCGCAAATCGCCGTCTTTTAGAGCCATCCGAATCGCTCTGACAGCACCTTCTCCACCCGGCGCTATCCCAGTCATGTGAAAAGCATCGCAGCTCATCCCGTAGCCCACCATCTCAGCGTAAATGCGAGCGCCGCGACTCAAGGCATGTTCTAGCTCTTCCAAAATTAAAATGCCGCAGCCTTCGCCTAGCACAAAGCCATCGCGGTCTTTATCAAACGGGCGACTGGCGTGAGTCGGATCGTCGTTACGCGTAGACATTGCTCGCATAGATGAAAAGCCAGCAAAGGTTAACGGCGTTACCGCTGACTCGGTTCCCCCAGAAATCATGGCTTGCGCGTAGCCGTTTTGCACTAGCCGAAAAGCATCGCCAATGGCGTTAGAACCGGCCGCGCAAGCCGTTACCGCACAGGAGTTAGGGCCTTTGGCACCTACTTGTATCGCGGTTAGTCCTGCCGCCATGTTCGCAATCATCATCGGAATCATGAATGGGCTACAGCGGCTCGGGCCTTTATTCAGGTAAATTTCCTGCTGCTCTTCCATGACCTGGATGCCGCCGATACCCGTGCCAATCATCACGCCAATTTGCTCGGCGTTGAGGTCGGTAATTTCTAACTTGGCGTCGGCTAGGGCCTGTTTGCTAGCGGCGATCGCGAAATGAGCGAACCGCGCCGACCGCTTAGCATCTTTACGATCCATATATTCCAGCGGATCGAAGCCCTTTACCTCACCGGCAATCTGGCTGCCGTGCGCAGACGCATCAAAAGCTGTGACTGGGCCGATCCCGTTCTTAGCAGCCATTAGCCCCTGCCAATACGCTTCTAGAGTATTGCCGATGGGCGTAATGGCACCCATCCCAGTGATTACAACACGCTTTTTATTTGAGTCAGCCATAATTCTACGGACAGTTCTACGGGCAAGTTTGGGAGTGGCAATACGTTTTTATGCAAATCGTATTATCTAAAATCGTATTATCTAAACAGTATAAATTAGGAAATTTGCCCGAAGCTAAATAGTTCGAGCAAACGCAGCTCAGTTCACAGAGCAACGGGCAAAATCCTAAGTTATGGACTATCTACTTATCTACTGCTTAGACTTGATGAAGTCCACGGCGGATTGAACGGTGCTGATGTTTTCCGCTGCTTCGTCTGGAATCTCGATGTCAAATTCTTCTTCTAGAGCCATCACCAGCTCTACGGTGTCAAGAGAGTCAGCGCCCAAATCGTTTGCGAAGCTAGCTTCAGGCTTGACCTCGGCCTCATCTACACCTAATTGCTCAGAAACAATTTTCTGAACTTTTCCTAAAATATCGTCACTCATTACTGTACTTACCTATCAAACAGCGGCAAAAAGCGCAAAAAAACACCTAAAACGCAGGCTGCAAATGCAGGATGTGAAGCCCGCAAGCCAACAGAAGCTGCTGCGACCGTGGCTGAGCAATCCCCGATTTAAGTTCTCATTATCTTATAGGAAAGCGTGACTCTCTTGTTTGCTGTGGCTATCTATTAAGAGCGTGTAAGAGCCGTGCGATGGCAAGGGCACTTCGGCGGCGTATCGCTCCAACGCTGCTAGCACCCAAGGCAGCGGCAATATTACGTTCCATAAATTTTTACCCTTCTAAGGTTTATGGAAACAGGCCGGGAGATAAACTCTTGAGGGTTAGAGAACCCTTGTTCGCACGTCATCTGCTAGGTAGTTTCAGACGATTGGCGAGCGTAAAATAATAATTCTGGAGTCTGTACTTCATGTCTCATTCAGTAAAGATTTACGATACTTGTATTGGCTGTACTCAGTGCGTCCGCGCCTGCCCTACAGACGTTTTAGAAATGGTGCCCTGGGACGGTTGTCGCGCGGGTCAAATCGCGTCTTCTCCTCGCACTCAAGACTGCGTTGGCTGTAAGCGTTGTGAAACTGCTTGCCCTACTGACTTCCTCAGCATCCGCGTTTATTTGGGCGCTGAAACTACTCGCAGTATGGGTCTGGCTTACTAAACCAGGTTTAAAAATTCGTGCTAGTACGATTGGCCACAGTAAGAAAGGCTTGCTGCGGTCAATCATATTGGTTTGGGTCTTTAGTATAGTTTCAATAGAGATGGTCTCAATAGACATTATCAACACTAAAAAAGCCCCTGATAGTCATCGACCGTCAGGGGCTTTTTAATGCCGCAATTCTCCTATGCGGAGGCGACTTTTTTTACGGCCAGAAGACTTCCGAGTAGTCCGATACCTGTCCCCAACGTGACGAGGGCCAGCGGTAACAAGACCCACTGGCGGGGCGTGAGCTGAAGTCCGTTAACCAAGAACTCTATAAAGGCGGGTTGGTGGGTTGCCGCGACAGACTTAAGCGCTTTTTGGGCCAATAGCAATAGCCCCCAAGAACCACTCGCGCCGACAATGCCAAAGGCGGCTCCCTGAATGAGAAACGGCATATAGATCCAATTTCGGGTGGCACCTACAAGCTGCATGACTTCGATTTCGTGACGACGGGCGATCGCAATCAGTCGAATTGTGGTCGTCACCACTGCCACTGCCGTTAGGCTCAGCAAACTCACCACCGTCATACTCACCCAACGCAAGCCCTCATTCAGTTCTCGAAGCTGCTGAATGACTTCGCTCACATAGAGCACATCGTTTACGCCGCTCATGTTCTTTAGCGCTTTGGCTAGCTGCGGCACCTCTTGCGCATCTCGCGCTTTCACCTTTAGCTCATCTACCAGCGGATTGCCCTTTAGCTGCGCTGAGGCATTTGACACATCTGACAGTCCCAAATCTGCCGTCAGTTCAGCCCAGGCTTTTTCTTTGCTCACGGCTTCTACATTCACTACGCCGGGCAGCTTTCGGACTTGCCCGGTTAGGCTGTTTGCATCGACGCCGCTCTCTAAGTAAGTCGAAATGACTAGCTGAGAGCCAAACTGATTAAGCAATCCCTCCACCTGCCAGCTCGCTTGCAAACTCACGCCAAACAAAAACAGCAGCACCGTCATGGTGCTAACTGCTGCCCAGTTCATCCAGCCACCGCGCCGCAGTCCGCGCAGGGTTTCGCGGAGTAAATAGTCCGTCTTCGTTAGCGATTTCATCAGCACAGGAATGCCGTTAAACTCCGTAGCTGCCAGCCTGTATCCAATACCTGTATCCAATATTGGATATTAAGCTAGGCCGTTTACTTCATTAGTTTTCCCGTATCAAGTGATGTTGATATCAAGCAGGACTGTAATGACCTTAACTGTAATGACCTTAACTGTAATGACTTTAATTTAATAACCTTGTAGACGACTGAGTTCGGTCTTTTGCCTGTATGTTCTTCGGGCATTTCGCCAGCTCATCAACTCGAAGTGAATGTGAGTTGTTACAATAAAAGGAGTCTTTCATTCGTATTGTTTCTCCGAGCACCTATGGCCGCTGTCATTGAAGTTGAAAAGAAAAAGCTGAAGAATCCGCCCCTGTCGATTCATTATTTGGGCGATCGCGTTCTTCGTCAGCCAGCCAAACGAGTCGCTAAGGTAGACAACGACCTGCGCGAACTGGTGCGTCAAATGTTGCAGACCATGTATAGCGAAGATGGCATTGGTCTCGCTGCGCCTCAAGTGGGTATGCATAAACAGCTCTTAGTTGTGGACGCTGACCCGGAGAATTCGGCTGCGCCACCTTTAGTGCTGGTCAACCCCAAAATTATTAGCTACAGCGATGAGCTAGCCGCTGGGCAAGAAGGCTGTCTGAGCATTCCGGGTGTTTACTTAGACGTGGTGCGCCCCGAAGCGATCGAGGTGAGCTTTAAAGACGAAGCCGGTAGACCTCGCAAAATGAAGGTGAACGATTTAGTAGCTCGCGTGATTCAGCATGAGATGGATCACCTGAATGGCGTGATGTTTGTCGATAGAGTTGAGAATGCGATCGCTCTGAATCAAGAACTTAAAAAGCACGGATTTGAATCCAAAGACGTTAAGAAAGTAAGCTAGTCCTAGAAGTCCTTAACCTCGGAGAAAATCTAGTGACCCCAAAAAGTGGTGCTTATTTAGGAATAGCCTGTCTCGCGGCGATCGCCGCTGTCGGCTCTATGTTTGAGCTATCTTCCGGCGATCCTAATTGGGGCACCGTGCCAACTGCCGTCACGCTGGCGATCAGCATTCCAGCGACTGTCCTTTCCTTTATGGCCGCGGTCAAAGACGCTCGCGCCAATATGGATTTGTAGGTCATTGTCTAGCTAGCAAGTCCACGATTGCCGCTACCAATTGATTAGGTTCGATGGGCTTAGCTACATGCTGATCAAAGCCTGCTGCGATCGCTTGCTGCCGGTCAGATTCGCCGGCATAGGCCGTTAGCGCGATCGCTAGCACCTGACTACCTTGGGCTGGCGGCAATGCGCGCACCTGCTGAATGAGCGTATAGCCATCGATGCCCGGCATGCCTATATCGCTTACCATCACAGTGGGCTGAAAGGAGCTGATAGCGGCCATAAATTCAGTGGCAGAAGTCGCGGTGAGAACCTCAGCGCCCGCTTGGGTTAAGACAATTAGGAGCAATTCAAGACTGTCGGGTTCATCGTCGATAACCAGCGCTCGGATGCCCGTGAGATCTAGCGGCTGCGCGGTTGGCGAATGGGCTAGCTCAGCCGGTGAGGGACTGTCGAGCAAAGGAAGCCTGACGGTAAAGGTAGATCCTTGGTTTGCTCCCGCACTAGCTGCGGTAATGGTGCCGCCGTGAGCCTCAACTAGTTGGTAAACAATCGCCATTCCCAACCCAAGCCCGCCGTGGTGACGGGTAATCGAGGCGTCTTGCTGGCGAAAAGACTCAAAAATATGGGGCAAAAAGTCTGGGCTAATGCCTTTGCCGCTGTCTGTAACGCTAATTTGAGCAGAGCTATCAACTTGCGTTAGGGCCACTTCGACGCGCCCGCCGCTGGGCGTGAACTTGATGGCGTTGGTGAGTAAATTCCAAACGATTTGCTGAAGCCGAACGATATCGCCTGAGACTGGCCCAACTTCAGAAATCGCCGTCTGAATTTGAATTGACTTGGCATCGGCGGCGGTTTGTACGGTATCAATCGCGCCTTCAATCGCCGTTGATACCTCTACTGGTGCGGTGCTTAAGCTGAGTTTGCCGCGCAGGACGCGTGCCATATCGAGCAAATCGTCAATGAGCTGACATTGCGCTTTGGCGTTGCGTTCAATAGTTTCTAAACCGGTGCGGGTTTTGACTTCGTCGAGCTGGCGTGTTTGCAGCAGCTTTGCCCAGCCTAGAATTGGGTTTAAAGGCGATCGCAATTCGTGAGAGAGTACCGCCAAAAACTCATCTTTAATTTGGTTAACGCGCTCTGATTCTGCGAGCGCCGCCTGCTGCTGTTGATAAATACGTTCGCGATCGCGCTCAATTTGCACCCGCTCAGTAATATCATTCGAGATCCCAATTAGCCCAATGACTTCTCCCGTTTCACTGCGGTAAGGGGCCTTGGTGCCCAAAAAAGTTCGAATGCCGTCTGGAGACTCTTCTACCACTTCGGCTTGCCCCGAAGCCATAACGCGCTGGTCGTTTGCTATCACTTTAGCCGCATGTTCGGGCGAGGGATGAGATTCGACATCGTAATGCCCCAACAGCTCAGCCGCCGATTTACCCAAAACAGACAGCGTCGCTGGATTGGCATAGATAATCCGGCCACACCGATCCTTCACAAAAATTGGAATTGGCGCAAATTGATTGATCGCATCTAAGATGGCATTTTTTTGTTGCAGCTCTTCTTCTGTGCGCTTGCGCTGCGTAATATCTTGGCAAACAATAATGCCGCCATTTGCCGCTTGGTCTGCGTCTACTAGCGGATAGCCACTAACACTGATCCATCGCCCTTCGCTATCCGAATCACGCCGAACAAAAACCTCCTCCGTGACTGCCTCTCCCTGTATTGCCCTAAATAAAGGCAGTTGGTTGATTGGAAAAAGCGTCTGCTGGTCGGGTAGATACAATCCATAAGCTTTTGACCAGTTCTGGCTCGGTTCGTCGTTCGACAGTGGCCCAAACATGCGCTGAGCAGCTGCGTTGAAAATCGTAAATTCTCTCTGCTGATTGACCGCTACTAGCCCATCGCCAATGCTGCTGATAATCGTTTGCAATAGTTTCGCTTGTGCTTGCAAATCGACCTGAGCCTGTTTGCGATCGCTCACATCTCGCGCCGTTGATAAAATTTGCGTCACGCGCCCCGTGCGATCGCGAATCGGCGAGAGCACGACGTCCCACCACTTCGGCTTACCTTTAACGGTCGGGCAAAAGCCTCGAAATTTGCCCACTTCGCCCGCTTTCGCCGCCACAAAGGCCGCCTCTACCATCTGCCAATGGTCGCCCTGCCAAAAATCCAACCAGCTCGCGCCCAAATAGGGAGCCGAATCTTCAATTTCCATGAGGCACATACCGGCTGCATTCATGTACAAAAGCTGAGCGTCCAAATCTAGAACTTTGATGCAGTCACTGCTGCTTTCCAAAACGCGATTCTTAAACTCTTCGCTTTGCTGCAGGGCCGCTCTAGCTTCCACGCGCTCGGTAATATCTTCGGCAATGCCCGTAAATCTATAGAGCTGCCCCGCCTGATCGCGCACCGGAACGCAGCGATCGCGCACCCAGCGAACCGTGCCATCATCTAAAACAATGCGGTACTCCTCATCAAATTCCCCGGCGGCGGCTTTGCTCAAAAAAGCTTGCGTTGTCCAATCGCGATCGCCCGGATGAATATGCGCTATCCAAAGCGAGCTATCGTTATAGAGCGCTTGCGGCGACCATCCCCAAAGCCGCTCATAGGCCGCGCTGAGATAAGAAACTCGTCCTTCGGGTTCTTCTCTAATCCACAAAACGGCGTTAAGGTTTTCCGCTAGCCGACCAAAGCGCAGTTCGCTCTCTTTTAACGCGCCAGCAGACTGTTCTTGATCTAGCCGACTTTTTTGGGTTTGGCCGTGCAGTTTGGCTTCTAGCTCCACCGTCTGAATGGCCCGGCTTACCGTAAGCTGCAGCCGCTCCGGCGTCAGATGTTCCTTAATTAAGTAATCCTGTGCGCCAGCTTTGATCGATTGGAGCGCGATCGCCTCGCGGCCCATCTCCGCCATCATCACAATAGGCAAAGGCGGCTTCTGATCGGGTAGCGCTGCTATGAATGCCGACCCCTCAAAATCGCTCAGGGTGCAATCTAGCAGCAGTGCGTCCGGCGGGTTTTGTTGCCATCGCTTCAAACCTTCTGCGCCTGAGCTGGCTTCTGTAATGCTGTAGCTATACGTATGATGGCAAGGCCGCTCCGACGAAATATCGCTTAGCAAGTACCGCCGATACAGCTCGCGGTTTTTTAAGCTGCCTCCCACAATTAAAACGGTGCGATGAATTAGAGCAGACATGAGCTTTGCACAAGAACGTTAGGCAACCGAAAAGTCGGTATGAAATGACCCGTTAGGTCAGACTGTAGCAACCAGCTTTGAGCATAAACATTAGTTGATAATTCTGCCGCAAATGCGCTTGATCTGCGCCTGTATCTCTCTCTATCTCAAAGCCGTTCGACTCAGCTAAGAATCGAGCGGCTTCAGCGTAAACCCGATGAATCTAAACGAAGTTACTCGTACAGCCACTGCTTCATAGCAGGTTCCCAATCGCACAGGCCACCCTCGCCAAACCACAGCTCGATTTCATCTTTGGCGGTTTCAGGGGCGTCTGAACCGTGAATGATGTTGCGACCAATCGTAATTCCCAAATCACCGCGAATTGTTCCTGGTTCTGCTTCTAAGGGATTCGTCGCGCCGATGATCTTTCGCGCTGAGGCGATCACGCCTTCGCCTTCCCAAACCATTGCAACTACGGGCGCAGAGATGATGTAGTCTACCAAACCTTTAAAGAATGGACGCTCTTTATGAACGGCGTAGTGCGCTTCGGCCAAATCGCGCGATACTGACATTTGCTTTAGCCCCACCAGCGTGAACCCCTTGGTTTCAAACCGGCTGATAATGTTGCCGACTAGTCCTCGTTGTACGCCGTCGGGCTTGATCATAATAAAACTTCTTTCCACAGGGAATGCGCTCCTAAAAATTGCGTCTAAATTAAACAAATCCGTCTGGTTTGAGTCAAACCTTTCTTATGCTCAGTAACAAAGGTCGCTTTGTCAAAGCTTTCTTCACCCAGATAGCTACATAGTTGGTACGCGATTAGTACGCTATTAGTACAAAATTAATATAAAACTAGTACACAGATAGTACGTGATCAGGAGGATTAGGGCGTTCTAGCTACGGACGGCGCTCACGTCTATTGTCACCACTTCTCGATCGTGACGAAGCGTTTGTCTCTTGGGTGTGGACAGCGGCAGTTGAGCGGATTGTCGCTTTGGCTCTTTTTTTGGCTCTTCTGTTTGCCCTTTTTGCCCTTTTGTCGTTGGCTCTTCTGTTGGCCCTTTTGTAGAGGCGGCTTGGGCGGAATGGGTCTGTATTAGCGACGTGAGTTTGATTTGCTTTGGCTGCATGGGCGATCGCGCATCTTTCTCTAAATCGCGATATTCATCGGGCGGCGCGGGTAAAGGAATGACTGGCTGCTTTGTCACTGCCTTTTGAGATAGCTGCCGGAGCGATCGCATTTGTTTAGCACTAATCCAGGCTGCCCGCTTTCTTTCAAAATGCGCCCTCTGTACGCGGGCCTGCTCAGCCCAGGCCGCCTGAGCCGTTTCGCGATGGGTTGGTTGATCAACCGTCGCCAGACTAAAGACGTAGACAATATCACCTTGAATCGTCGTTTCGCAGTAGGCCGAAAATGCCTGCGCCTGCTCGTTCAAATAGCTTTGGGCCGCGATGCCATCTGTTTGGGTAAACATGGCAAAATCTAAGGCGCTAATGCGTCCCTGTTGGCGCTTTAGCAACTGATAAAACTGGGTATTTAACCTAGCCTGACGGCGGCGCTGTTGCTGACGATGCCGATGAACCGTTCGCCAAATCCCATAGCCTAGCGCCCCCAAGCTCATTAACAACAGCACGGGCAGCAATAGCCTCAGCAGCAGGACAAACGCAATCAGCCCCAGTCCGCAAACAACCGCCAACCCAATCCAAAGCCGCAGTCTTGGAGCGCTGTTTTTGGCAGCACGGCCCCTATTCGGCCTTCTATTTGGCTTTCTATTCGGTCTTTTATTGGGCCTTTTATTCGATTGAGAACGAGCAACTGGAGAAGGCATTGTGGTTTCTATCGCAGGCTGTAAAACTGCCCTTTGTACTCTAATCGCCAGGGTGATGGTTGGCCATCTATTGTTAGCGTTTCGTTGCGTTGTTTTGAAGGGTCGGCGGCGCAAAAATGGCGTAGGCTGCGATCGCAATTCGAGCCAAATCCTCATCTAACATCGGCGGCCAGTCGGCCCGATTCGCCCGGCCCGCTTCGTACAAATGACGACTTTCATACGCCACCAAAAACAAAGACTGTGCCAGTGACCTGTCTAACGTCGTAGCGCCCTGCAAACCGTTTTGGATCACTTTTAGCGCTAGCAGCAACGAAGTCATCTGACCTGGAACCGGCGGCAATCCCTGGCGCAACCGGCTTAAAAAAGTATCCGGCGTTTCAAGTTCGGGCAGCGTCTGTCGAGCAATCAAATCGCAAGCTGTTTTTAAATCCATTTTTTCGGTTGCCTTCAGTTCGGGGCTTCGGCAGTGCTTAAGGGGCTTCTAGATAGCGTCAGCTATGTGCGCTTTTTATAGCGGGCTGTCGCGATGTAGCGCCAAAAGGGCACCCTTGAGCTATCTAATCAAAACTTGTTGAAGTAATTTAGGCAAGCTTTACGGAGCAGTCATCCTTTTAGGACATAGCTATATCTGAAGGTCTAGCTCTGAAGGTCTGGCTCTGAAAACAATCTAGACGCGGCAACGCAAGAATACGTCTGCATCTATCGTTTCTTTTTTTCTTCCTAACTTTCTCTTCTTAACATTAGTCCTGATATGTCTTCTTCCCCACCTGAACTCATTCCTTTTGTTGACTTGTCCTGGCAGCACCGCCCGCTCAAGGGGGACATTTTAGCGGTGATAGCAGCCGTGATGGATCAAGGAGACTGCGTTCTCGGTCAGAAAGTTGCTGAGTTTGAGACGGCCTTTGCAGCGGCTTGCCAGACTCGCTATGGCGTGGGGGTCGGCTGTGGGACAGATGCGATCGCCCTGGGCCTGCAAGCTTGCGGCATCACTCACGGCGACGAAGTGATTTTGCCCGCTAATACCTTTATCGCTACCCTGATTGGCAT
Source organism: Phormidesmidales cyanobacterium (assembly GCA_038260205.1). GTDB lineage: Bacteria > Cyanobacteriota > Cyanobacteriia > Phormidesmidales > Phormidesmidaceae > Phormidesmis. The sequence continues at coordinate 362 of JBBSOB010000102.1, read as the reverse complement.
TGTGAGAACGGGCGCAACGCCTGTCTTTGTCGATTGCGATCCGCACACCGCACTGATTGATTTAGACGCCGCCGAAAGAGCGATTACGCCCAAAACTAGGGCCATTGTGCCGGTGCATCTTTACGGTCAAATGGTTTCGCCAACCGCGCTGCTTGCGTTGGCCAAGCGGCACCGCCTGATTATTTTTGAGGACGCGGCTCAGGCGCATTTGGCCCAGCGAGAAGGCCATCGCGCCGGGAGCATTGGCTGGGCCGCTGGTTTTAGCTTTTATCCCAGTAAAAACTTGGGCGGGTTGGGCGATGGCGGCATGCTGGTGACTCAGCAAGATGCGGTGGCGCAAACGGTGCGATCGCTGCGCAACT
>JBBSOB010000101.1:0-14779 GCA_038260205.1 Phormidesmidales cyanobacterium | reverse complement strand
TCACCAGCGTTTTTAGATTACGTCTGCAAACGTGCGCTCAACCTTTCGAAAATACTTTATGCCGGTAAAGAACAAGCCCACAACTAGGAGTAGAGAAAGCATAAAGCCAGGTAAATATATATCTGAATCACTGCCTAGAATTGCCCAGCGAAACCCATCAATGACGCCAACCATTGGGTTAATCGAATAGAGTAATCTCCATTTATCGGGTACGATGCTACTGCTAAAACCCACTGGAGAGATATAAAGTCCAAATTGAACAATGAATGGGACAATGTAGCGGAAGTCTCTATATTTGACATTTAGTGAACAAAGCCATAGGCCACAGCCCATAGAAGCCATAAAAGCGATCACAACAAACACTGGCAGCGCAACAATCCGCCAAGTTGGAACGAAGTTGTACCAAGCCATTAAACCTAGCAAGATGAAGCCTGAAATCATAAAATCTACAAAGCTGACGACGATTGAGCTAGTCGGTATGACCAACCTTGGAAAATAAACTTTTGAAATTAAATTTGAGTTCGCAATCAAGCTGTTGCTGCTTTCACTGAGTGAATTAGCAAAGAACTGCCAGGGCAGCATCGCAGAGAAAACTAAAATTGGGTAAGGAACACCCTCAGAAGGAAGATTAGCTAGTTTTCCAAATACAACGGTGAACACTATCATCGTTAGAAAAGGGCGGATTAAAGCCCAGGCAACGCCTACGACAGTTTGTTTGTAACGGACTAAAATATCTCGCCAAGCGAGAAAATAAAATAGCTCCCGGTAGCGCCAAATATCTTTCCAGTAATACTTTTCAGCACGGCCAGCTTCGATAATAAGTTCTGGCATTTTTGCCGTCATAATGGTTCCTCAGGTGAAAATCTACGGATCTTCAAATCTCTCAGCTTCAGACTTATCAAAAATAATTGATTTTGCTGGTCTCAGCATCCCTAAAAAACCCTCTGAAAGCAACAGCATTATCACGCAAACTCAGCATCTTCGTAGAAAAATCTATGCAATTTCGCGGACTATGTGATTTCGCGGACTATGTAGTTTCGCAGACAAAGATATCACGTACAGTAAGCCGATATATTCCTACGTAGTAATCGTTCTTTGTGTCAGGGCATATCGGCTAAAATAGCTATTGCCAAACATGAATTGGCCCTCAAGCATCAAATAATATTTGTGCAATGACCGACATCATAATCCCACTTTCATAAGCCATTATTATCAGGGTAATTATTCAGAATTTGGGTGTAAGTTCGTTTTTTGATCACAAGTTCTATAGCCGCCACCTCGAGCTATGTGCAATTTATGTGTCTTACTTTGTCAAGACTCAATAATAACTTCAGGGTTTATCCAATGCCCTCTGAGCAAGCAGAACCGAGCTAGCTAGATCTGCTTATAAGAAAATAGTTCAAAGTCAGATCTGTACAGTCTGTTCACCGTCTCATATAAAGATAAATCGAAATATTCTGGGCAGCTCTTGCCTTTGTACTCGGTAGAATTCTTTCTAAGAGCTAAATTCAGCTTAAGCTCATTTGTCAATATTTTCACGTCAGAACTTTCAATCTGGATAAAACTATCAGGTCGCAAGCGTTTGGAGAATTCGGGGAATGTTTTAGCATAGTTAAGTTTGAGAGTTAGCGATACTCGCTGCGGCTGTATATGGGGATCTAGGTCACGAACATCAGGTAGCAAATCGATAAATCTACGAAAAGAGACGGCCTTAAGTGCTTGGGCAATATCCTCGTCATTTGAGTCTGGCGTTATGTCTAAAAATGGAAAAAAAATTTTCTGACATTTCTGCCAAGCTTCGCCGTGCCCACAGTCTACTCTTTTTTCATACGACATCTCAGGATAACGTTGGAACTTATCCTCGTAAAAAGATACTAATCTGTTGTAGGGATTCCTGCCTAGAGCATATATCCTTGGTTTCTTGAGCTTAAGCGCATTTGACAACAGAAAACGCGCTACTTCTTTGCTAGATGCGTAGGTTATTGTTTCTTGCGTTTTCAAGGTGGAGTACATTACCTTATAGCTGGTTATCAATAAGTAATTTTCAGAATAGTTAATAAATTTTGGCATATCAGATATTCATCAATAAAAGGCATAGGTTAAGTCTTTAGGCTACTTTCGAAGGAGCCGTTTTTAGCACTTTTAAATACTGCTGGGCGATCAATTCGGGTGTAAAATTGGCTCGCATGTAATTACGACCAGACTGCCCTACTCGAATGGATTCTTCTCGGTCTTGAGAAAGCCGAAAGATATAGTCAGCCAGCTTCTCAGACTCTCCGTTGTCGAAGACAGCACCACCACCAGCATCTGCTAATAATGATCCCAAATAAGAGTCAGGCGAACAAATTGCCGCAATCGGTCTCCCGGCTGCCATGGCAGGATAGAGTTTGCTAGGCGCGACTAGACCTTCCATGCCCTTAGCGACACTCACTAGAGACAAGTCGCTAGATGTCAGAGAATAGGGCAGCGCAGACTTTTCCTGATAAGGCAAAAATTTGAAATTACGTAGCGCCGCGTCCCTCACTTTCTCTATCAAAAGCCTCCTTTTGGCCCCACCCCCAATACAGACAAATAGAATAGATTCATCTCTTAGCAGCTGAGCAGCCTCAAACAGCGTATCTACGTCATGGCAGCGGCCCATATTGCCTGAGTACAGCACTACAAAAGGTTCGACAAGATCATGCTGCTGGGCAAACCAATTATTCTGTTTCTCTCTGGGAAAAATTTGATCCGCATTCGACCAGCTATGAATAATTGAGATTTTGGTTTCCACTTCGGGGCAATGCGCCACGATGCGTTCTTTCATAGAAGAACTTAAGACTATGATCTGAGCCGATCGCTTCCAGACCCGTTTATTTATAAATTTCCAGAGCCTAGCAATAGGATGGGTGTCTTTGACAATGTCGAGTTCGATGGCAATATCTGGATACAAATCGTACAGCAGACAAACGTAAGGAATGCCCAAAAACAGATTGGCAAGATAGCCGACGACGGGTAGAAAAGGGGGAGCTGTCGTCACTAGCAATACCTGATATCGGCGTGCCTGCATTATTAAATGAAAGACTGCACGAATCGCAAACAGAAGGCCGTTCAGGGCCTTTCCTTTTTGAGGCAGAAACTGACTTGCGCGCGATCGCCTCACTTTTATCCTCTCTGACTGTTCCATCTTCGGCGCGTCTCCTTCGGCAAACGCATAGCCCGGCTGTCCGGTAAATACACTTACATCTACGTTCTGCTGGCCAAGCTGTTTTACCAGCTCTTCTATGAGCTGACCCGTCGCTGCAAAGTCGGGCGGATAAAATTGAGTAAGAATCATGAGCTGCAACGCGCCGCTTGCTGATGCGGTTCGACGCTTTTTACCCACACTGCGAAGCCAGGCAAATATAGACTGAGGGCGATCGCTGTTAAGCGCTTTAGGCGTAACTTTTCCAGATATCATATTCATTTACCCATAGCAATATTAGGAGCAATGTTAGAAGATGCGTTTGGTAAGAGCTGCTGACGGATCCACCAGATCAGCGCAACAAAAGCGCCGATGATGCCAGCAAAAGAGATTGCGCTTTCAACCACGCCCGCCAAAACGAATGCCAGTACGCTAGTCATCAGCGTGAGAACGCACATTACTTCTACCGTGGCCCGGTGAGACAGATTTTTGTCTAATAATCGATGGTGCAAATGCAGCCTGTCGGCGTTAAAGGGAGATTTTTTGCGGGAAAGCCTAATTAAAATAACGCCCACCATATCGCCTAGTGGTACGCCCAAAATAACGAGCGGCAGCAGCGTCGCAAATGGACTATCTATATACTGCGGGCCAACAATACAGAGACTCGCTAAAATAAATCCAACAAAGTAAGATCCGCCATCACCCATAAAGATGGTGGCCGGGTTGTAGTTATAATACAAAAAACCTAGCAAGCTACCCATGAGCGCGGCCCCTAAAATAGCGGGAACTGGCTGCGCGATCGCTATACAAAGAATAACCAGGCTCATCGTAGCAATTCCCGCCACCCCCGCTGCCAAACCGTCTAGGCCGTCAATCCAATTAATGGCGTTAACCACCCCGCTAATCCACAGCACCGTAATCGGCAAACTCAGCCAGCCAAAGGCCATCGGCGAAAGCCCCGGCAGCACCCAAACGTCAATGCGCAGTCCCAAAGACCATAGCGCCGCTGCTACCACAAATTGCATCACTAGGCGATTGAGGGCAGAAAGCTGAAACAAGTCGTCGGCAAAGCCAATGAGGAAGAAGCCACAGCCGCCCAGCAAAATAAGCAGCGTTGGATGAAGTGCGTTTGAAGAAATATGCGCGAAAGTAACCGCAGCCCAGCTAGCGCAGAGAGCCGACAGCACCGTTGCCAAAAAAATAGCTACGCCTCCCAGACGTACCGTAGGCTGCTTGTGGACTTTGCGATCATCAGGCAAATCGAACTGGCCACAGCGCAGTGCGAGACTTTTAACAAAAGGTGTTATTGCTAATACCACACCTGTAGATAGCAAACAAGTAGCTATGTATATCCAATAAATGGTCATAAGCAAACGGTCATAAGCAATATCTCGACGGATAGACATCTCCTAAGAGACATCTAGAAGCAGATGAAGCCGCTAGGTTTAATCAGCTTGCGATTCAAGTTTCTATCTTTAAGTTGCCCGTTACAAAGGTAAAAATTAAGACAGAAAGAAAATGCCGTTAGCGCTTATACGCAAATAGACGTGGCCTATGCAGCGCTTTCTTAAAACTTGTGCTGTGGCAGATACAACAATATCAGCCCTGTTCTACCTTAATAAAGGTCACTTTCTCCTACATCTAAGGCAAAAAAGCTTCCGGATAGACGGAGCATGCGTAGTTTCCGCAGGAGTTTTTATACAAGAGAAAAAGAAAGCGCTAGCTTACGCGGGTAGTCGAGGGATTGCTATTTATAATTTTATTGTTATTTATAGTTTTTTTGGAGGAGCGATCGCGAAAATAACGAGAGTGTCCTAAAAAAGAGCCGCCAACCGGTATCTCATTCAAGGCTTTAGTCTGCCAGCCAGTGCGGCCCTTAACCACCACAAAGGGGCGCACGACCAATCCTCTTTTGGCATTGGGATGCACATCAATTTGAACAAAGCTGTGGAAATTCTGTTTTTTGGTGCGATGTCCATGCACACCCGCATATAGCTGAGATTGAGCCACCACTTCTGTTACACGGCGGCCCTCCACCATCAGCGTCTCCAAAATATCTTTGCCAGTCTGTCGCTGTCGTCTGAGGCTAATCCCGCTGCCACCGCAGATCAGCCAGTTCAAATTTGCATCGCCGTGGCCGGTCTGCCCAGTAGTGACATGCTCTAGACAATGCGCATGACCGCTAATAACTAAATCAACTAGCGGAGAGCTATCTGCAACATGTTCGCCAATATCTAATGCTAGCGTCGCCTTAACGTTGTCTAAAACTCTTCTGAGATGGCGGCGAACCCACAAAGTCTCAGGCTGTTGCCAGCGGCTGCTTTCAGTCGTATAAGGAGAGTGATGCAGATAAATAATTCGGCCCACACTGTCGGACGATCGCCAGGAATTAACCAGCCCCTGCTCCAACCAATCGAGCTGCGCTTGGTCAAACCCTGATACTTCCGGCGAGCTTTTCCAAGTGTTAGAGTCCAGCGCAAAAAAATCAATGCCCCCGTAATGAAACGTATAGTAGCGATTGGGCAAACGAGTGAATTGGCCCGGCGCGTAATCTAAGCAATAAGTAGGCTCCGCCGCATCATGGCTTTGTGCTGGTAGACGCACCGTGTAATGCGCGATCAGGTGATGCTTGAGCTGTTCAAGAGAGAGTTTCGACAGATCGTCTAGAAAGGTTTGACCATAAGCTTTGCCACCTTGTCCGCCATAGTGCCCCCAGTCTATACCGGCAAACTGGCGCAGGCGATCGCACAAAAACGTCAGCATCTGCTGGCGGCAATTTGACCAAAACGGGAGCTGCGCATAGTCGTGATTGCCCGGAACCGGTAAAACGGGCCGGTTAAAAACAACAGCAGACGATTCCTCTAATTTATGAGAGCTTTGACTACCCGAGTTTTGACTGGCATAACTGGCCCGCGCTGGAAGAGAGGCGAGCAATGCGCGGTAAGGCCGCAAAAAGCCCGACCAATAATTTTGATAGGTTCCTAGTGGATAAACAACATCGCCCGTGTGCAGCCAAAAGCGGCTCTCCTGCGATTGATCTATCATTTGTTGGGCAAACAGGGCCGAAAAGTTGTGGTTAGGATCTGCGTTTAATTCGCCTGCATCCGTATCGCCTGCATCCGTATCGCCCATCACCGTAAACGAAAAAGGAATTCCTGGGCGGCGATCGCTCACTCCATCAGAAATCGCCAATCGAGTCTGATCGACACCGCCTTGAACCACCATGGGATGCTGCCACTGCACTTGATGAGAGAGCGTTGAGGCGGCAAACTGACTAACGGTGCTCATAGAGTTAGGCTTAGGCATGGGCTTAAAGAAAGAGAGTGTCAGCAGAGATGGCGTTGGTAAATACAGCGTTAGGAAATACGGCGTTAGGAAATACAGCGTTAAGAAATACGGTGTTAGGAAATACGGTGTTAGAAATGGAGCTAGAAACTGATGTCGTTATGACTAAAAGAATTTTCAGAGGTTTGAATAGCCGTCAGGTCGATCTCATCATTTACAACACGATTTCCTGGCGCAGAGAACTGAGGTGCATCCGTCGTCTGAGCATAGTCGTAGTAGCGATAGCCGCTCATTGCATTGGCCCTAACGCCGTTGGCCACGATCCCCAAAGTCGGAATCTGGGCCAGTTTTAAGGTTTCGATGGTTTGCGAGAGTACCGTACGATCGGTCTTACCCATACGCGTCACCAAAATCAGACCGTCTGTCCGCTGACCAATCAGACTCACGTCGGCAAGTCCCGTGGTCGGCGGCGAGTCGTAAATCACTAAATCAAAGCAGCGCGCGAACGTCTCCATGAGCTGCTGCATTTTTTTAGAAGCTAGTAGTTTGGTCGGATCAGGCGGAATCTGCCCGGCTGTTAGCACAAATAGCTGCCCTGAGTTTCCAACCTGTTGAATAGCCGACTTGAGCGGTAAATCGCTAGCGATCAGATTAGACAGACCGCAATCATTAGAGACTTCTAGGCGTGAATGCACCTGCGGCTTGCGCAAGTCTACATCAACGACCAACACTCGCTGACCCATCGCGGTGGCCACTTTCGCCAAAATAGTGCTCACCGTTGATTTACCATCTCCAGGCAGCGCAGAACTGACCAAAACCGAGCGAATAGGCCGATCAGAACTCAACATGCGGATGTTGGTATGCAGAACTCGCATGGCTTCTAAAAAGCTGGCTTCACCGCTAGCACCATGACCATATAGGTTTGTCTTTTGGCCAGGCATGAAGTCCTTGGTCAGGCGCGCGATCGCACCCCTTTTAGTCTGATCTTCTAGACCAGGATTATAGGGCAGCGTCCCTAACAGCGGCAGCTTAGTACCGGCTTTTAGCTCATCTACTGTGTGATAAACATGATCTAGCTTTTCTAACAGCAGCGCCGCGCCCAAGCCCAGTAAGATGCTAGCGACTAGGCCCATCAGCAGGCTGCGCCTTAGGTTTGGTGAAATTGGCGTGGTCGGCTGCGTTGGCACTTCAATGAGCTGCCAGGGAATCTCGGTTTGGGCGGCTTCAATGGCCAGATTCTCTTGCGTCATCCGAAAGCGGGTGAGGGCCTCAGTCGAAACTTCTAGCTCCCGCTGCAAGTCGGTATATTGTCGAATGAGCGTCGGCAGTTCGCCCAATCCCTGAGTAGTCTCTTGTTCTGCCTGGTTCAAGGTTTGGCTTTGGGCGGCCAGCGTTTTTAAGTTGTTCGAGGCGATCGCCTGTTGAGTGCCTAATACGCGCTGAGCCTCCTGCTGTAGCAGTGGCAAAATATTGGCTCGGCGCTCCTCCAAAACCCGAATCGCCAAGCTTTCTGGCGAAAACCGGGTCAGTTCTTCTGCCATCTTAGTTTCAACCGATCGCAGTTCCGTCAACAACTGCTGATAAACCGGTGCATCCTCTAGCGCGGCCAGCGTTCCAGTTTGACCTTGCAAATTTAAAAAACTCTGCTTAGCCCCCGAAAGCTGACGATCTAGCAGGAGTCGTTGCTCGCTTAGGCCAGTTGTCTGTTGAGAAAGCTGCGCCGATTGAACATCGGGAGTAATAAAGTTATATTGGCGGCGAAATAGCTCTAGCTGATCTTGAATGCTATTAACTTGAGCTTGCATATCAGGCAGCTGACCTTCCACAAAGTTAAGACCCTGCCTCAAGTTAGTTTGTCTCGCTTCTAAAGAATACTTTAGGTAAGTTTGAGAGAGCGCGTCCAAAATCACCTGAATTTCGACCGGGTCAGTTCCGGCGTACTTAATCTCTAGAATTTTGGTTTCACCTAGACGACTAATTTGTAGATTGCTCAACAAGCTTTGATAGCTTACGTCTAGATAAGTTTGCTGAAGTTTTTCGGCAACAGGCTGCAGCAGTTCTGGGCTACGCAGCACCTGAACTTGCGTTTCATAATCCAAACCTGACTTTCGAACGCCCTGCTTACCCACCAGCGAACTCAGATCGGAAAGATCGTCCTCGGCATTTACCGGCTCTACCAACAAGCGAAAGTTGCCTTCGTAAACAGGCTCCTGGTGCAGCGTCTTCACCGTCACCAATCCCATCACCACGGCGGCTACACCCGCGATCGCCCAGGCCCTACGTCGAACAATATTCAGCAAATTACGCAGGTCAAGATCTTCTTCTTGCGCAGCCTGAAGCCGCCAGGCGGCCAGCACCGACGCTGATTCAGCGGCCATCGACGCGGGCACCTGCTGACGTTCGTTCTCAACGGGCAAATTATAGGGGAAGGAGGTCGATTGAGAAGTTTCCATGCGATCGCACGATAGGTAAAAAAAGCAATAAAAAGAGCAGTAAAAGGTAAATGTTCTAGCAGCTCAAGCAAACAGATCAAATATAAAACTCGAACAGGCCACGGCCTAATTAGAAGAGCCATCCTAACGGCGGAATCAGGCGCAAAATAGGAGAGAGGATGCTCTCTACGCGGTCGTTAAACCGAGCCTGCCCGTTACGGCCAACCACAATAACATCGTCTTTTAGCACCAGCGGATTTGCCTCATCGTCTAACCCTGTCGCCAAATTCACCTCCACCTGCCGCTGCGTCACCGTACCATTTGGATTCAGGCGAATCAGCGCTACCGTCTCCTTTGCCCGGTTGGTAAATCCACCTGCTGCTAGCACCGCCTGATTCAGCGTCGTATTCGGTGAAACCTGTAGCACACCAGGGCGCGCTACCTCACCTACAACATTAACGCTGACCTCATTAGGCGAAAAGTTAGCCGCCGTGAGCTGGGCAATCTCGCTGGGCGTCGCGTTCGTGGCCACCGGAATCATGACCGTATCGCCCTGTTGTAAAACCAAATCCTGGCTAATATCACCCTGTTGCAGCAGCGCCCACAAATCCAAATCAATAATCTGTTCTTCGCCACTGCGCGTAGAACGTCGCACCTGAATGTTGCGAATGTCGGCTGAAGGCTTCACGCCGCCTGCTGTTTGCACCACCTGAGTAACCGTGGTGCGGCCTCTGTTGACCTGCTCGCCCTGGCCGCCAAACTCGTAAGCACCGGGGCGAAAGACCTCGCCAACCACGGCAACCACAATATCTTGCTCTACGCTAGCGGCCAAATTAGAGGCCGACAGTCGATTGCTCTGCGCCACGTCTATATTACGCGTCGCCCCAATGACAATGGCATCGCCATCTCGCAGGGCCAGATCCTGATTGACATCGCCATTGTTCAACAGCGCCCACAAATCGAGCGTCATCGTCTCAGTTTTACCGCCGTTGGAGCGTCGCAGCTCTACCTGATGAAGATCCGCCGCTTGGGTGACACCGCCTGCTGTTTGCAATGCCTGGGCCACGGTGGGAAACTGAGACTCGCCTGCTGCCATCAGCGTATAGAGTCCCGGCTGACTGACCTCGCCCGCGATCGCCACTCGCAGAGGCCGCGCATCTTCCAAAACCACCGTCACCGCCGGATAGCGCAGCTCCGAGCGGTAAGCAGAGGCGATCGCCGCACCCGCTGACTGCAACGTTAAGCCTGCAACGTTCACCATTCCCACCACCGGCAAATTCAAAGTCCCGTTGGCTAGCACTTTTTGCTGGCCGCTATATTCCGGCACATTAAAAATATTGATAGAGACTAAATCGCCCGCGCCTAACACGTACGAATCCTTGAGAAAGCGATTAGACGCAACAGTTGCTTGGGCGATCGCAACGCTCGCGCGCGGGCTTGACGCATTAGGCCCACTAGCAGTCGAGGGCAATTCAGCGATCGCCGCAGTTGACCAAAAGCCCACCGTCCCTAATACAACAGGGGATAGTCCAGCTAGCCATTGCCGCTGTATCTTTGACTTAGTTTTCATGAATATCTATCCCGTTTGTCTTACCGGTCAAATTACGCATAGCAGAACAAATGTTTTTAAGAGGAACCGCCTCAGGCGATCGCAATAAACATACAAAATAGATACACACAAATTTATCAAGAACAGTCAAAGAAGAAACAAATTTGATCTATCTCTATCTCCGCTCTTCATCTCTCCACTTCTCATTTCTCCAATTCTCGCCTCTCTAATCCTCGCCTCGTATCAAGACAACCTAATGTACCCAGCAATATACAAAAATAACTTGATAACAAGTCCTAGCACCGCCTTAAAACTCAGCGACACACCTGCGTAATATTACGGGCCAACAGTTTTCCAAAACGGTCTTCTAAAACAGCCCTTTAAAACCGTCTTCTAAAAATGCCAGTTTCTAGCAAAAAACGTTTTGAGCTGCTTTTGATTACTTTCAGTTGCTTTTAACGCTTTTAGCTGTTTTTAACTAGAGCGCACGTCAAACGCATCGCGCAGCCCATCGCCGATGTAATTTACGCTGAGCACCGTGAGGAAAATCGCCAGCCCAGGGAAAATAACCAGATAAGGCGCACTGCTCACATAATTTTGGGCATCGAGCAGCATCCGCCCCCAAGTAGGAACATCAGGTGGAAAGCTAATGCCCAAAAAGCTCAGCGTTGATTCGGTAATAATGGCATCGCCCACACCCAGCGTTGCCGCCACCAAAACCGGGCCAATCGTATTTGGTAGAATATGTCGCCATACAATGCGCCAGGGCTTTGCCCCTAGCGATCGCGCCGCCTGCACAAACACCTGCTCCTTCACGCTCAAAAAACCGGCCCGCACCAGTCGCGCTGTAGGCATCCAGGCCAATCCCCCAATCACCAGCACAATCAGCCAAAAAATGCCCAGTTCAGGCCCGGCTAACCGACGAGCCATATCGCGAAATAAATAAAGAATCAGCAGCAGCAGCGGCAGTCTAGGCAAAGACAAAAACAAATCGGTCAGCCGCATCAGCGCATTATCCACTAGGCCACCGCAGAACCCCGAAACCATGCCGACAACTGTCCCTACAGAAATCGACATCAGCATAGCTGCAACGCCAACAGCTAGGCTAACTCGACCGCCCCACAAAACTCTAGCGAGCTGATCTTGGCCTAAATTATTGGTGCCCAAAGGATGCGCGCTGCCAGGCGAAACCATTGACTGATCGAGATTAAGATCGCTGTAGCTCACCCCATAGAAAAGCGGGCCGACGACAACGCCTAAAACAATGAACGACAAAACTACAGCGCCTAGAATAGCGGTGCGATCGCGTCCAAACTGCCGCCAAAGCCGCTGACTTTCGGTCACGCGCTGATCTTTATCAGGCGGGGCAATCGTAGAAACAGGCTGCGGTTTAGAGAGGCGCATTCAGGCCGAGGAATGAATTACCCAAAGAATAAACCATTCAGAACAAACAGGCACTTAAATCTCGCAGAGTTATAAGCAGTAGAGGCGCCAAACAGTATCGCTAAATCACAGACTCCAAGCTAGTCAGGCGACCGTCTTTTTCAGCGATTTGCTTTGCACCCTGCGCTCCCAGAAAAAGCCGGTGGTCGTCGCTACTTGAGATAGAAAAAACAGCCCGGAGACCAATAGAGGAGACTGAACGTCTCGGCGGCTGAGCGGGTAGGTGAGCAAATCGGTGTAAAACTTCATCGGCTCTACTTGAATAGGCTGTTCGTTACGCTGCGATCGCACCTGATGAAAGCAAAACGCCCCGCGTCCATAGCCAAAATGCTGCCGCCAAAAAGACTTCAGCGAAAGGTAATGGGCATGACGAATCGTCGCTTCTGGGGCATAAACCATGGGTAAGCCTTCATGCTGCCAGCGATCGCACAGCTCGCGATCTTCGGCTGCGGCCAGTGGAAAAGACGTATCGAATCCACCCACACGAAGATAATTCTCCCGAGTCATGGCAATATTATTACTCGCAAAAAAGACGTTCTGCGGAGCCGGATTCGCCTGGGCATCGTTCGGCTGAGCATCGTTCGGCTGGGCATCGTTCAAATTCTCCCGCGACGAATCGGCTTTTGCCACCCCCCCGTAATAGCTATACAAATAGTCAATCAGCACCTGGGAAGCCGTGGAATACACATTATGGGGTAGCGCATTCAAGCTGCGACCGCCCACCATGGCATCCGGACTCTGTGCCAGCCGAGCCGCAAACCCGCTGAGCCAATCGGGGCTAGGCATACAGTCATCATCCGTAAACGCCAGCCACGGCCCCTTAGCCCGCTGCGCCCCCGCGTTTCTAGCCGCCGCTGGCCCGGCATTTTGCTGCCGCAGCAGGGTCACCTCCAGCCGAGACTCAAACGATCGAACGATGTCATCTATCGGCGTAGCGCTACCGTCATCTACCACCACCACTTCAATGCGATCGCGCGGATAGTCCTGTTCGGCCAGCGCCGCCAGACAGCTCATCAGCCGGTCAGGTCGGTTATAAGTAGGCACAACCACAGAGAAAAAAGGAGCGGACACCATAATTTAGACAAGCACTACATTAATAGCTATGTAAGTAAAAATACTAGACTAGAAGATCCTACAATGCCCTGATTATCCGGCAGGGATTGCCTACGGCCAACACGTTATCAGGAATATCTTTAGTCACAACGCTGCCCGCTCCGATGGTTGTGTTTGCGCCTATCGACACCCCCGGACAAATGATAGCGCCGCCGCCAATCCACGCATTATCGCCAATTTGAATCGGCGCGGCCAGCTCTTTGCCGGTTAGTCTTTCAGCCGGATCGGTGGGATGGTAAGCCGCGTAAATTTGCACCTTCGTCGCGATTAAAACATTGTCGCCGATATGCACCTCCGCGCAGTCCAAAATCGTACAGTCAGCGTTAATGTACAGGTTGTCGCCCGCAAAAATATGACAGCCATAGTCGCAGTAAAAAGGAGGCGTGATGGAAAACGTTTGACCAATCTGGCCAAGCAGGTCTCGAACAATTCGCTGTTGTCTGGCAATATCTCTAGGCAGCGAGTGATTAAACGCATATAGCAAATCAAGCGCTTTAGCATGCATCTCACTCAGTTCTATATCTGACGCTAGATACAATTCTCCCGACAGCATTTTCTCTCTTTCTGTTTTCTTTTTCATAGACAACGCTCCAGTTATTTTCTGTCCACCCTATCACCCAAATTGTTTACAAAATGGCTTTATCTCACTCCAAAACAGCATTCGTAACCGGCGGCAACGGCGGCATCGGCATGGCCATCTGCGCAGGACTGCTCGACTCAAATTTCAGAGTTTTCTTAGCTGCTAGAGATCCCCAGAAAGGCCAGGCTGCTGTAGACCAGCTTTCTAGCAAAGGCCCCATAGAACTCATATCACTAGACATAACCGACGATAAGAACATCCAATCAGCCGTCGCTCAAGTCAGCCAAAAGACAAATAAATTAGACGTTTTAATCAACAATGCGGGTATCTATCCTGACGAAGGCGTAGACGTTCTCACAGTTTCGAGAGACTTGCTCAACCACGCTATGAACGCCAATACCTTTAGTCCGATTGTTCTCACTCAAGCCTTTGTGCCGCTCCTGGAAAAATCAGATAGCCCAAAGGTGATCAACATGTCTAGCGGCAACGGTCAGCTAGAAGGTATTTCTGCCGATGTGCCTAGCTACTCGCTGTCTAAGATGGCGCTTAACGGTGCCACCATTCTGTTATCGAGAGCGTTGAAGCCCAAAAACATTGCGGTATATGTGATGGGGCCAGGCTGGGTGAGAACAAGGATGGGCGGCGATGCTGCACCAAGATCGCCCGAAGAAGGCGCAGATACGGCTATTTGGCTAGCGACTGAGGGCACGATGGCACAAACCGGAAAGTTTTTTCGCGATCGCACCGAGCAGCCTTTTTAAAGAGCGCCATGGCATTAAGCGATCGCCGAGTCAGCTCGAATTAACACCTGGCGATTGACTGCATTTTCTAAAACTGCGCGATCGCTCTGAGCCGCCCAAATTTCCACCGCCAAATCGCCGCTTCCGATGGCAACTAGCTCTAAAGTCTCTTCGCTAATGTTGCAAGAGACTTTTTCCACTAGCTGACTTTGAGAGCGTTCGAGTCCCACCGCAATTCTCAACAGACCCGAAAGCACCCGTACCACCTGCCGATGGCGATCGCTCAACCGCTTAAACTTACCGTGCTTAGTCTTCGGTTTAGCCCGCCGATGATAGCGCACCACATGGCCAATCAACAGCATTTCCTCGTCGGTAAAGCCGCGCGGATCGGTCTTTTCTAAAATGTAGCGAGAGGTTTTGTGGTAGCCGCTGTGGGCAATATATAGCCCAATATCATGCAGCAGCGCCGCGTAT